>CAZETM010000043.1:12632-26615 GCA_964514885.1 uncultured Polyangium sp.
CTGCTGGCGGTAATGGTTTTACCACGGGTGGTTTTGCACAAGCAACGAGAGACGTTACCGCGAGCGATGCGCCAATGGCTGCATGAAATACGTTTTTCACGGCGCACGCCCGATCGTCAAGGACTCGAAAAACATCGTTGCATCCGTATCTTCCATTTTCGACCGCTCCGGCGCGGTACGGGTTGCAATGTACATGCGCCGATTTTTGATCACGAGCAATCCGCGTGAATAAAGGTTCTGTGCGTTCTTGTAAATGATGTCCCGCGCCTGAGCGTCTTCGACCGTCACCGATGCCATTCGTTCGATGATCGACCCCTCTTTTTTCCCCAATGCGGCGGCGGCGTTATCGAGAACCTCTTCCGCCACGTCTTCGTCATTGGTATCGTCCGCCGTCGGCACGACGCTCATCGAATACCCGTCTTCGTCGGTATACGAAAACAGGTGAATCACCATGGTACTGCCGTCTGGCAGCTTGTGCGACAACGGTTTGTACTTGGTCGTGAACGGCTTCGCGATCGAGTAGTAATCAGCGCTGGAAACAAAAAGCCGAAATGGCATTTGCAACCGAAATGACGCGAAGAACCTTTCCGCATCCCGCTCCGTGGTAGCTCCAGATTCGCCCTCGACACGTAGATTGTACAAATGATCGCCGATCCAATAGGCGCGCATGGCCACGAATTTTCCGTCATCCGTCGTGCCCGTCATGGCCACGCCGTCGAAATCACCAAACTTCGTCTCCCGCCTACGCTCCATCCGCGTCATCGATCCGCGCGCTTCGTCGATCATTTCCTCCAGCGACATCTCGCCTCGGCGCAAAACTGCGCTATACACCCCCGCCTCGAAATGCAACGCAGGCTCGTCCGACGTGAGCCGGATATGTTGATAATAGAGGTTACTCTGTTCGCCGAGAGACTTGGTCGTCATCTTTTCTTCGGCCACGCCGGGCATTTCGATCGTAATGCCTTGAGTGGCGAGCAGATTCGTACGCCACGGAGTTGCCACGGCGACCGCGACTGGCGTAGGCGTTTTTCCAGGAACAGTAACCGGCGTAGCGCAGCCCAAAACGAAATGGCCCGCGACCAGAGCAATCGAAAGGCGGCGCATCACTTCTTCCCCTTCGGCGAAACGAGCGTCACCGGCCGAATGTCGAGATCTGCCAACGCGATTTTCAAACCGGGAACATCCCCGGCCGCTGCAATCCGAATTGCGCTCGTACGCAGCCACTTCTGCGCAGCCGCAACCACGGCCTCGCGGGAAGTATCGAGCGACTCGTTATAGATCTTTACCGCGATATCGGGAGGACCGCCATGCACGACCGACTCGGCAAAAGTCTCCCCGACGTATTGCAACGATTCCGCCCTTTCTATCGCCACGAAGGTCACCTCGCGACGCACCTCCTCGAGCAACGTGGGAGGAAAATCACCCAATGCAACGCGTTTCATCGCCCCGACGATATCGTGCGCAAGCCCCGAAACGCGCGAAGTATCGCCTGAAATGATAATCGCTAGATATGCTTCGCCAGGATAGAAGCGTAAATCGAAATCAGCATCGTCGCCATCTCGACTCCCGTCCGTTTCTATCAATTTCCGAACGATACGCGACGCAAGATTGAACGCTGCGTACTCGGGATCCCCAAGCGGAACCGCGGGAATGACGATCGCTCCCGCGGCATCTTCCACAGCCGCGTCCCAAAGAAAAAGCCCGCTCGAATACGTCGGTTTCGCAGGCAACTTACGGTCGGGCGGAGCCGGCAATGCCGTAAAGCCCATTGCTACCCGATTGAGCATCGGCTCCATCGTGTCGCGCGAAACATTGCCCACGGCGCAAATCGTGATCGTCTCCGGACGCAGCTCTGTATCTCGAAATCGCACGACGTCATCGAATCTCAACAATGTGGGCTCGGGAGGTCGCACTTGGTCATGATAAGGATGCCCCGGAGAATAAAGCGTTTCCTCGATGCGATCCAGAAGAGCAGGCGCGCCTTTGAGGTTGTACGGTTTGAAACCGGCTCGTAATGCGTCCACATTCTCCACGGAAGACATCGGTCGCGACAAAGAATCGAAAACCGCTGTTAACGACGATTCCAATCGAACGCTTGGCACGACAAACTCGAAGACCTGTGCGAACGACTGCGACTTGTCCACCTTTATCGCCACACCCAATTCCGCCATGGTTTTTCGCAGCGACTTGCCTTGCTTGGGCACGCCGTCCAGCAAAACCGCCTGGAGCGCCAATCGATGCACGGGAGCGGGAGATTTCCAACGAATGACGACATGCACCGATACCACTGGAGCTTCGGTTCGAGTTGATAAAAGCGCGCGGACTCCATTGGACAAACGAATATCGTCCACCGCCATGGCTCGCATTCGAGCCGGATTGCCTGGTACCGGCAAATGATAACGTACCGGAGAATCTGGGTTGTCGAGAACAACTGGCGGAAGTGCACTAACCGCCGCGGGCGGGAAAACGACTGTGGACGCTTGGCGCGCAGGCAAAGGCTGCGTTTCCGTGCATGCGAGAAGCGGCAAACAAGGCAAACAAAGAGCCAATAAACGTTTCACGGCTTTTCCCCCACGACGCGCCCCACGGGCGGTGCGTCTTTGGTCGGTACGATATTCGCGACGATTCGACGCGTCGGGTGCAAATATCGCGCGGCTGCCTTTTGCACTTCGGCGGCGCTGATCGTCAAATATCCCGCAATGTAACGGTTATAAAAGGACGCATCTCCGAGTGCAATGTAGCAATCGCCCAAGTGATGTGCACGGTCCTTCAGCCTCACGTGTCCCAATGCCAGCGACGTCGCAAACTCGGAGCCCCCATTCGACGTTTCCGAAGGCGTCGGCCCATTCGTAGAAAGCAGACGAATTTCTTCCTCCATGAGCCGCTGCACTTCAGGCACATCGTGGCCATTCGCCGGCGCAGCCGTCACGTAAAGATAACTGCCCAGGTCGCTCGATGCTTGCCGTGCACCGGTAAAAACCGTCGCTTTCATTTCGAGCCCCAGCTTGCGATGCATTCGCTCGCGTAAAACACGCGCTACGACGTCCAGCGCAATATCGTCGTCCGAATAGAATGGCGCCGTCGGCCAAGCCAACAATACCTGGTATTGTGGTACATTGGCCTCGATGGTCATTCGCTTTTCGCTCGCAAGCGAAGCCGCACCTCGCGGAAACGCTGGCAAACGCGTCGTCGGAAGTAGCGGCTCGAAATAACGCTTCAAATGCCGCTCGACATCCCCCAAGGAAACATCGCCCATCACGACGAGCGTCGCATTGCCCGGGCCATACGCATCTCGCTTGCGCTCCAATACTTCGCGCGCTGTCAATCCACCCAGCGTGAGAGGCAAATCGGAGCCCAATCGGCCATAAGGATGCGTCGGTCCAAAAACTTCGCGCTGAATTTTGGCCAGAATGTGCACGATAACGTTTCTATCGTCATTCGCGGCGGCATTTTCGACACCAGCACGCACGAAGTCGACCATGTCGGACGTAATGTTATCGCTCAAGAAGCCCATTCGATCCGCTTCGAGAAATAGCGCCAGCTCGACCAAATGCGGAGCAACCTGCGAAGTTACCAGCGTCAGGTCGTCCGTCACGAAGACCGATGCGGGCATCCCGCCCGGCACTCCGAGCACTTGGAATACATCGGCGCGCGCAAATTCGCGCAGATGACGCGTCGAAGGACGCTCGAGCAAAGGCTTGAACAGCTCCGCCATTCCGCGGCGATCGGCTGGATCATCACGACGACCCACTCGGTAACGAACTGCGACGACCGCACTGGGCACGCGGTGGTCTGGCACGACAAACACTTCGAGCCCGTTTGACAAAACGATCTTGTGCGGGCCTGCAGCCTGAGCCGCTGCTGCATCTCGCGCCGGAGGATCGGCATGCACCACCGGCGCAAAAAAAAGCAGAGCCGAAGAGACGACCAAAGCTGCGAAACGCGCGAGCATGACGAACATCGTAAGTGACCTCGCCGGTGAGTTGCAATCGCCGTCGTAATATCGTTGGACCACAAAGCAATGCGTCGATGAGCCTCGTCTTGAAGGCGACGTGAGAAGTTGCTGGCATTCCGGACGAAGGCCAGACATGCTCGTTTAGCCTCGCCATGCGTACGATCAAGCTCCTTTCCGCCTCGCTGTTTGCCCTGTCCATTCTCGCGCAAGCGCCCCTTGCAGATGCCGATGCGAAGGCGCTCGGACGCGCCACGCTGCTCGAGCAGAAGGGCGACTACGCCGCCGCAGAGAAAGAGCTCGATGCGATCACTTCGGGCGCTGAACACGTCGATGCTCTCGTCGCCAAAGCGCGCATTCAGTTGCTCACGGGACGTTACGCCGATGCAGCGAAGACCGCGTCGAAGGCGATGTCTGGCGGCACCAAGGCGAAGATGAAAGCGGCGCCGGTCGTTGCCGAAGCACTCGCGGCGCAGGGCAAACTGAAAGAAGCGATCGAAGCGTTGAAGGATGTCGCCCTCGAGGACGGTGCACACAGAGCGCGTCTCGTGCTCGGCGATCTGCTCATTCGCAGCGGCAAACGAGGCGAAGCATCTGTTCACTTGCGTAAGATCGCCGAGGCGTACAACGACGACACGATCACGAGCAGCGATGCCGAAGGGCTCTCGATGGTCGCGCGTGCGGCGTATCTGCTCCGCGCTCCGCGTGATGCCAACTCGGCCTTCGGGGAAGCTGAAACTGCAGGCGCCAACAAACGTGTCGAATCGATGTTGTGGTACGCCGAGCTGCTGCTTGACAAGTACAACCCAGGAAGTGCGGGCGCACTGATCAACGACGCACGCAAGCTTGCTCCGAAGGACCCACGCGTTCACGTCGCGATGGCTCGCATCAAGCTCGAGAGCAGCATGGACTTCGAGGCTGCCGAGAGCGAGCTCAAGCAAGCGCTCGAGATCAACCCGAACCTCGTTTCTGCCTATGCCATTCGCGCGGGTTTGTCTCTGCGAACCATGGACATCGCCGCGGCGGAGGAAGCAATCAAGCGCGGGTTGTCGATCGACCCTACGGACCTCGAGCTTCTGTCGATGAGGGCCGCGACGCGGTATCTCGCCGACGACTTGGCGGGTTATGAAAACGTAAAGAAGCAAGTATTGGGGCTCAATCCGCAATACTCGACGTTTTTCCAGATAGTGTCCGAATATGCAGAATGGGAGCATCGGTACGACGACATCGTGCGCATGATGGACGAAGCGCTCGCCGTGGACGGTCAGGACATGAAGGCGTATTCGACGCTGGGCTTGAACAAGATTCGTCTCGGCGATGACAAGGGCGGCGTGGAAGCGCTGAACAAGTCGTGGAAGAAGGATCCGTTCAACATCCGCGTCTTCAATACGCTCAATTTGTTCGAGAAGACCATTCCGCGCGATTACATCACGACCGACGGCACGCGATTTCGCCTTCGTTATCACAAGGAAGAAAAACGAGTTCTCGAGCGGTATGTTCCGCGCATGCTCGATCAAGCCTGGGATTCGATGGTGAAACGTTATGGTTTTACTCCGAAGATGCCCGTGTCGATCGAGCTGTATGCAGATTCGGAGCATTTCAGCATACGCTCGGTCGGTCTGCCGAACGTGGGCATTCAAGGCGTTTGTTTCGGTCAATCGCTCGCTGCGCTTTCGCCCGCAGCGGGACCATTCAATTGGGGCAACGTTCTGTGGCACGAGCTTGGGCATGTCTTTGCCATTCAGCAATCGAAGAATCACGTCCCTCGTTGGTTCACCGAAGGATTGTCCGAATACGAGACGATCATCGCGAGGCCGGAATGGCAACGCGAGGAAGAGCCGGCACTCTTTGCAGCCTTGAATGCGGGGCGCGTTCCGCCGCTCGAAGGTTTTAATAGGGCGTTCACGCACGTCGATTCGGTCGCTGACGTGACGATGGCGTATTATGCGGCCAGCCAGCTCGTCGTCTTCATGGCCGAGACGTATGGGTTTGCCAAAGTCGTGGATATGCTGCCACGATGGGGCACAGGCAAGCGCACGCCCGAGGTCGTTCAAGGGGCGCTGGGCATCTCGCACGAAGAAGTGGATCGTCAGTTTCGCATCTGGCTGAAGAAGCGACTTACGCGATACGAAAAGCAATACGTGCCCGATTTGCATGCGCCTCCGCTGCCCGAAGCGCGCAAAGCTCTTCGTACGGATCCAAAGAATCCGAAAAAGCTAGTGGAGCTGGCGTTGGCTCTATTCGCCAATGGAGACAACGCGGAAGCGCAAGCGGTGCTCGACGATGCGCTGTTGGCCGATCCCAAGCATGCGGATGCCAATTATGTGCGCCTGCGCATCATGATGGAAAAGGAGAAATTCGACGACGCTGCGAAACTCGTCGAAGCGATGATCAAGAATGGGCACGATGGATATGCCGTACGCATCAGAGCGGCGGACATTGCTGAATTGCGCAAAAACAAAGCGCAGGCTCGTGAGCATTCGGAGGCGGCGCATCGATTCGATCCGTCGCAGGCCGAGCCGATTCAAGCCCTGTACGACCTTGCGGACAAAATGGGAGACACGGCGGGGAAACTCGATGCATTGCAACGGCTAGCTTTGATCGACCAACATGACCGGCGGGTGTGGGTTCGCCTTCTCGATATGCTCGTGGCCCGAGGAAAATGGGCGGAAGCGGTCAAGGTGGGAGAAAGCGCGATTTACGTCGACGTGATGAATCCCAAGGTGCATCGGATGTACGCACGGGCGCTCGCACGCACGGGTCGACAGATTTCCGCGATATTCGAATTGAACAGCGCGGTCCTGGCCAGCAGCAACGCGGCGGAAAAGGCCGAAATCTACGAGGAGCTCGCCAAGGGATACGACAAATTGAAAGAGCCCGCATTCGCCAAAGAGGCGCGGGACTCGGCCAAGCTGGTCGGTCCGTTGAAATGAGCGAGCCTTTTTTCAACGTTTAGGTCAATCCCTCCCGTGAAACGGTTTTCCCGATTCGCGTGGCGTCGATTCCGGTTTGTCCGGGACCAACAACAATCCTTTCGTTTCCGACGACGACAAGGGGCGTGCCGATGCCGACGGACGTGCTGGACGCCGTTTGATTCGTGCCGCACTGCCTATGGCAGGAGCCACCGTCGGATTCGGCTCGGCGATGGCCAGTGCAGTCGCTGGCGGCTCCGGCACGACAAGTGGCACGTTATTTGGCAATGGCGGTGGCATCAGCTCCGGTAATCGCAATTCGATTGCTTCCGTCGACACGCCGTGCCCTGCGGCAACCATCGATTGGGCCGGCATTCGCGCGACGAAAGCGACAAACGTTGCCCCGGCCAGCGCCGAGACAATCGAGAGAGCGAGCACCGCAGCGATCCAACTTGCACGTACGGGCGAACGTGTTCGCGATCCCCATGACGGGTTGGTCAATGGTTTGCCCAAATTGTTGCTCCGCGCCAAACCCGACATCGGCTCGCCGAATTCCGGATAAGATTTCGGTGGATCCGGGGACGCAGGCGGAACGTCGTAATCCGGCAGTTCTATGGGTAACACGGGCAATGGCGCTTCGGGCGGAATGGTACTGCGTCGACCCGTCGCACGAAACAGCGCATTGGCCGAATCTGTTTGCGACGGCTCCCACGGACCGTGGGGCATGAGCGCAGCACCCAACTCGGCGGCGTTCGAAAAGCGATTCTGCAATTGTTTGTCCAGACAACGCAGAATGATCGAATCGAGCGCGGCCGGAATGTGCGGGCGCATGATCGACGGTGGTTTGGCTGCCTTTCCGAGCGTTGCAGCGAAAATCTCGGGCACCGTCGGCGCTTGAAATGGCGCCCGCCCCGTGAGCAGCTTGTAGAGAATGGCTCCGAGCGCCCATACGTCTGCACGCGCATCCACTTTCCGCGCCGAACGCATCTGTTCCGGCGACATATACAGGGGCGAGCCCATGAGGTCCTTGGCACCGGTCATTTCCGGATCGGGACGATTGGGTTTCGTATCCTTGGATATGCCGAAGTCCAGCACTTTGACGCAAGCGGAGCCATCTGCGCGCCGCGTGACGAACAAATTGCCTGGTTTCAAATCTCGATGCACGAGTCCCGCCGCATGCGCCTCGGCCAATGCATGACAAGCTTGCGTCACGTACAGAACTGCTTCCTCGATCGGCAATGGTCCTCGGGCCTTGAGAATTGCAGACAAATCTTGTCCTTCGAGCAGTTCCATCACGATATAGGGCGCTCCCGTTTCGAGACGCCCCACGTCGTACACCTCGGCTACGTGTTCGCTACGTAATCGCACGACCGCCCTTGCTTCACGCAAAAAGCGCTCGACGGATTGATCGCTTTCCGCGTCGGGACGGATCAATTTAATGGCCCGCAATTCGCGCAAATCCAAATGCGTGGCTGCGACGACGACGCCCATGCCACCCATTCCGAGGATTTTCTCCACACGGTATTTCCCGGCGAGAACGTCGCCCACTGAAACGCCTTTGAATGCGTCCTGCTTCGACATGGTGCCTTCCGCTAAATGGTAAAGGAAGATTTACGTCACGAATCGCAGCCAGGACGCAAGATCGCCCCGCCATGCATGACGTCCGAAAGATACACGAGCCCGCACGCCGTTTTTACGGCGGCGAATTGCCCATCGAGGTGGTAATGTGGCGCTCTTCTGGAGAAGACGCAAGCGACGACAAAGTGCGCTTCGTGGGTCGCATTGCAGACGGAAGTGATTTGGACGGAGTGACTTATCCGCGAGGCAGCGAAACACGAATGATTTCGCCGCTGCTCGTTCCGACCCACACTGCGGTGGAACCTTTCGCGGTGATAACCATCGTCGACGGTTCGCCACGAGCGCCAAGTGAAAGCGAATGCGTCGGGGTCATCGCGCCGTCGCCGGCATTCTTGAGCGTCTCGCCGTTGAACAGCGCAGCACGGCCATCTTCGTACGCGACGACCAAACTCGTCTCGGCCACTGCGGCACACGCAATCGGTGATCCGACATCGATCATCTTTGCGGTCAAACGACCTCCCGCTTGCGACACGATGCACGCGAGATTCGAACCGCGTTTGTACAGAACACTGAGCCCCACTCCACCCTTCAAGCGATCGAGTTTCGTCGCATCAGCAGGCAGCGGCGCGCGTCCGTTTGCACCTGGCTCGGGCGTCGCACCGGGATGTACGCGCATCTCGAGCCCTCCGGGAACTTCAACCACGACAAACGCATCCGTCGGACCAAGATCGGCATGCTTGATGTTGCCGCGCAACGCGAAGGCTCGACTCGATACGTCGTAGCCCTGCATCGTCACTTCGTACGCGTGTCCTTCCCACGTCAACGCGAGCGCGCGATCACCGGTCGATCGGCCCGCGAGCGCACGCACGTTCGTCGCTACGCGCTCGAACTTCGCACGATGATGAATGTCGATCGCGGCCCACAGATCGTTGTCACTTCGCACGAGCGCAACGTCGCGCGACAGGAACGCAACTTCATCGCCTCGATCGAGCGACAAGTTGACCACTTTGTTCGTACCGCTCGAGACGGGCACGAAGCCGCAACGTGCAGGAGAGCTCGAGACCATGGCGACGAGGCCGGGATTGTCGAACGACGCTGCGCCGCACACTTCGGCATCGAGCGACTCGACACGACGAGGAGCAGAAAGGCTCTTGTAGGGCATCGGCGCAAGGCTACGTCATCCGGGCGCGGTAGTGAAAGAGCCTTTCGACAATCCGCTCAATTTCGCTGGGGTTTCACCCCAGACCCGACGAGGGGTTGTCCACCCCTCGACCCGGACCAGCTAGCGCTGGACCTGTTTCGGCTTGTCCGCTTCGCGGTCAAACCGACCCAAGGCCGCTGATTTTCTCTTCAACGTTGCGGGTGATCTGAAATTACGGCTCGCGTGCCAAAACGTTGTCCAAAGAACCAATGGGTTTGGCTCGCGGAACAAGGTTACACGTGATGTTTGTCCAGTGGGTTGGTCCCGTACATTTTTGTTTGCCCGAGCCAGGTGTTTGTCGTAGAGGTACCTTTGATGACGACGCAAGGCACTGCGAATGTCCCGCCGGTGGGATCTCTGATTGCTGGCAAATACCGCGTCGAGCGGATCGTCGGGCAAGGTGGCATGGGCGTCGTTGTTGCGGCCACGCACATCGCACTCGAAGAGACCGTAGCCATCAAATTGATGTTCGAGGACGATTTATCGGACCGCGGCGCTATCGAGCGATTCGTGCGCGAAGCCCGCGCCTCGGTAAAACTCAAACACAACGAGCACGTCGCACGCGTGACCGACGTCGATAATCTTCCCAATGGCCTGCCCTACATGGTCATGGAATTGCTCCAGGGCCAAGACCTGGACAAACTACTCAAAGCACGTGGCGTTTTGCCGATTCACGACGCCTGTTCGTATGTGGTCCAAGCATGTAATGCGCTCGTGGCTGCCCATGAGTTGGGCATCATTCATCGAGACTTGAAGCCGCAAAATTTATTCTTGACCCACCGGCAAGACGGCTCACCATGCATCAAGTTGCTGGATTTTGGAATTTCCAAGCATGTGCTGCTCAGTGATTCGCCAGCCAATGATTTGACGAAACCGACCGAAGTGCTCGGGTCGGCGTTGTACATGTCGCCGGAGCAATTGCGCTCCTCCCGCGACGTCGTGCCACAAAGCGACATCTGGTCCCTGGGCGTCGTGCTTTACAAGTTGCTTACGGGCAGGGTGCCTTTTCAAGGACAATCACGCACGGAAATTTGGATGGCCCTGCTCGATGAAAATCGGCCCGCACCTCCACCTGCGCAATATCGAGCGGACATTCCACCCGAGCTCGAGGCCATCATGCTCAAATGTTTAGAAAAAGACGTGACCCGCCGAACTTCGAGCGCACGTGAATTGATGGCTGCACTCGCACCGTTTACCGTACCTGGCCAAACCACAGCGTCGGACGAAATGGACGCCGCGACGACCTTGCCAATGGTTCGTCGTGCAAAACCAGTCGGTCTGGGCGGCACGTTGCCCATGCTGCCCAAAGCCAATGAACTGCTCGCCGCCGACCAAGGTGCGCACTTCAAAACCCAGCCGCTCGACCCGCGTACGCTGCAAGCTGCGCTGAATGGATACCTGCCGCCACGACCCATTCCGCGCCCAGCGCCACCATCAGCTCCACCGGACGAAAAAGTTACGACCTCCAACGATGCGACGCCGCGAATGGCGCCCCAAGAATTGGTGGGAACCGTCTATCGATTATCATTAAAGGATGCTGCGCACGAAATTCCACCACCCATCGCGAAGACGCCACCGAATCACGATCCGCCTGCAAGGCCTCGGGAATTCATGAAGACACCGCCATTGACGCTCGTCGCGGCGTGCCTCATCGCATTGATTGTCCTGGTCGTGGTCGTGCAGCTTCGTTAACCTCTTGACGCGTTCTACATTTTAGTTTCCACTTAGGACATGCGTACTGTTGCTCTCGCTTTTCTCGGTTTCCTTGCGGTTTCTACCGTCGCGACCGTTTCCTCGGCCGACGTTCCCCCAGGACCAAGCTGCCGCTGCGAATTCGGCTCATCCTCTTCGTCCGGTCGAGGCGCTGCTGCCGCGTGCTCCGTGTTCGGCCTGTCCGCCCTGCTGATCGGTCGCAAACGAGCACGTAAAGACTGACAATAACGAGCGGTGCGCCGTCCACATCGCTGGCACCTTTCTCGCAACGACGTGATCGGTGACGCCCGCCGTGCCATTTCGGTACGGACTGCGCGACACGTTATCCGGCGAGGAGGCAGCGATGAAACTGTGGTTTGCGCATTTCAGCCTCGCCTTGGTGGCTCAGTCGCCTGACGTAGGCCCATCGGTTTCGTCGTTTCTATCCTTCAACGAATCCTTCGATTTCAAGCTCGACGACGGTTGCCATTACAGCGCTCATATTCAGGGCACCTTGACGCCCATCTATACCGGCTCGGGTACAGGACAAAAAGTCGAGCCGGATATGACCATTTCGGCCGACCTGGCTTGCCCAAGCATGAGCACGCTGCACACGGAAGAGCGAGTGTCGAATACGGGCCCTGTCACGCGTGACCAGGTCGAAACAATGATTACGCGACAGGCCACGATGATCAGCGAAAATGGGGAGCAACGGTGCACCTATGTACCGACGATCCATTTCATGGGCGAAGGGATCGTAGGGGTGGGCGTGTACGCGACGTGCACACGACCTCGCTCGTAATCGCTCGCTCGTAATCGCTCAACCCTTCACGCCGCCCGCGGTCAAACCTGCCACGAGATTGCGCTGCGTCACGTAAAACAACGCCATGACGGGCAAAGATACAATGAGCGCGCCTGCCGCGAACTTTTCCCATTGCGCGTCGTATTCGCCAATGAACCGCTGAAGCATCACCGGCAAGGTGAACATTTCTTCTTTGTCGAGTAACGTCGCGGCCAAGATGAATTCGTTGTACGCGCCCATGAACGCAAATAAGGCCGTTACCGCAATGGCCGGGCGAGCCGCCGGAAGCACCACGCGAACAAATGCGGAAAACCGCGTCGCTCCATCGACCATGGCCGCTTCTTCGAGATCCACCGGAATGGCCTCGAATGCCGCCCGAAGCTGGAAAATCGAAAATGGAACGCTGGTCGAGGCATAACAAACGACCAGCCCCGTACGCGAATTGAGCAGCCCGAGTTGATTCAGAATCAGGTAAAGCGGAATCGCGCTCGCGACCGCAGGAAACATCTGCGTTGCGAGCAACGTCCGGACGCCCACGTCTTTACCGAGAAACCGAAAACGCGCCAATGCATACGCCGTCGGGATCGCAATGAGCACGCCGACGAGCGCCGTCGCCAGCGATACGATTAGCGAATTGGCAAGTTGCTGGCCAAAAAGCCACACACTCGCGTCCCCGACCTTTTTCGACGCTCCAACGACAGCCTCGAGATGCGCGAACGTGGGAGCATCCGGTATCGGCATGACGCGCGCCGTAGGTGTTTGCGTGCCCGAAAAGGCCAAGGCAATGACCCACAAGACCGGATAAAGCGCAAAGGCCACGCCGAGCACGATGAATACGTGGCAGGCAATCGATTCGAGAAGTGCCGGTCGTCGATTCATGTTGCACCTCCCGCCGTCGCCGCATTCGTTTGTGCTGCAAACAATTTCTTTTCGTGCGCTTCTCGGCGCGACTTCCACACATCCCCAGCGCGGGTCGTGCCAAACAGGAGCAAAAAGATCAACACGGCGTACGCGGCGGCATACCCATATTGAGCGTCACGCGTGAACGCCCAACGATACGCTTCGGAAACGAGGATTTCCGTGGTGCCGTCAGGATCGCCACCGGATACCAAGAATACGACGTTGAACATATTGAACGTCCACACCGACCCCATGGTCACGGCCGGCATGAGGCTTGGCTTGATCATGGGCAACGTGACCAGTCGCAATCGTTGCCATCGTGTTGCGCCATCGACTTTCGCCGCTTCGAGCACGTCATCGGGCACTGCCGTGAGCGCCCCGAGCGTCACGACCATCATAAAGGGAAAACCTAGCCAAACATTGGTGGCGACGTTCGCCGCAAACGCTGTCGAGAAACGCGAAAACCACGAAATGGGCTCGAGGCTCAGGCCGAACATGTCGTTGAGTCCGTGAATGAGGCCCGTCACGGCGCCAAATTGACGATGAAACATGCCTTTCCACGCCAGCGCCGTCACGTAGCTGGGCACTGCCCACGGAATGATGAGCAGCACGCGATAAAGCGCTTTCAGCTTCATCACCGGCCGCGAAAGCACGAGCGCCAAGGCAACTCCAATCGCTACGTGGAAAAACACATTGATCACGGTCCATAACACCGTGACGAGCAATACCACGTAAAACGATCCCGTACCGAGCAGCGGTCCGCCTCGGGCCGTCAGGATTTGGAAGAAGTTGGTCAGGCCAACGTAATGAAACTGTTCGATTCGCCCCGCAAAGAGCGACGCCAGCGCTCCAAGGAATAGCGGCAGGAGCACGAGAATGCCAATGGCCAGAACCGCGTGCACGACGTACGAATACGCAGGCAGCGAACGCTTTAGCTCGTGGCGAA
>CAZETM010000044.1:0-26590 GCA_964514885.1 uncultured Polyangium sp.
TTTGCCCATCCGCGCTTGCTTTCTGTACACTGCGCCCGTCGTGGAAGTCCTTTCGCTCTGTCCTTTTCGTGCCGGCGCTTTGATGTGGCAATCGGCGCCAAACTCGTGGTCGTTGACGGTCGTCGTCAAGGCGACGTTCTCGATCGTCCCGGGGGGCGAAGCGACGCTTGCGCCGACGCAGACCCCGGTGATGGCGTTTGCGCCGGATTCCGAAGCTGCCATCGAAGATCTTTCGCCCTTGAAGCCGCGTGTCGATGTGCTCGTGCTGCGAGCTTCGGACGAGGAAACGGCCAGCATCGAGACGTCGTCGTGTGTGCTGCCGGCTCGAGGTCCCATTCCGCCCTATGCCCCGGCGCGTCGGCTTTTGCTGCCTGATGCGGCGCTCGAGTGGGCTGCGGCCGTGCTTCGCGGTGAAGCGTCGACCGCGGGACCCGCCCCGGAAGGGTTCGACTTTACGTTCTTTCACACCGCGCAGCGGGATCAACGCATCGATCTCGTGCGTTTGGGAGCGCCGCTGGTGCTGCATAATGTGTTGCCCGGCCAAACTCGAGTGGAAACGATTTTGCCACCACGCAAACCGCAGGCATTTCGTATTCATCCGCAAACGGAGAAAGCTTCCGAAATCATTCTGCGCTGCGACACGTTGTGTGTGGATGCGGCCCGCCAAGTCGTCGTATTGACCTATCGCGGCCTCGCCGACGTCGATATGGCCGATGGCCTTGGCACGGTAGTCGTAGCTGCGCATTCTGCAGGCAAAAAGATTCGTGGTGATCGCATCGAGCGGTTTTTGCGCAATGGTGAGCCTATCGAGGGCGAAACGAACGACAAGCAGCATCCGCTCGAAAAACGTTATGACACGGTGCTCGCGGCGCCCAAAGGCGATACCGTCGCTTTGCCGGAAATGGATGCCGCAACGTCGGGAGCTTGGACCGCAGCTCCGTACAACCCGAGTGAATCGAGTATTCTGCGGGCTTTGCCATTTCAACCCTCAGGGCCGGATGTGCACATTGCGCCAGCTCCTCCTGCGCCATTGCACGTTCCCGCAGGCGGAAGGCGACTTGCCACGCTCTCCGCTCCCGTCGATATGCAACGCGCGGCGGAATTGCCATTTCAAGGAATGGCGCCACCTCCCGTGCCCGAACCCTTTTTGCCGGCTCCTCCGCCCCCAGGCATTTTCCCGCCTCCTCCTGCTCTGATGCCAGTCGCGGCGCCTCCCGAGCCTCCACGACCCGTTCAACCTCCGCCATTGATTGGCTCGTCCTTCACTTATGACGAAAAGACGGCGGATCTGCCTCCAGGGACGAGCGCCGAAGCAAACCTCGACGATACGACCGTCGATTTGCCTCCCCGAGCGCAAGCCTCGCCGAGTTTGGTAGAAAAAACGCCCGCCGTGCCACCGAAACCGGCAGCCGCGGGGCCAAATGCGCCGAAACCGATTGCGGTCCTAGGAGCATCGAAGCCATCGCCTCTCGCGCCAAGCGCGCCGAAAGCGCCATTGCCAGGCGCCGTCGCGCCAAAACCATCCCCGCTTGCGCCTGGAGCGCCAAAACCCGCAGCGCCCAAAATCGCCATTCGTCCTCCCGCTCCGCTTGGCCCGCAATTGAAGTCCGGTGCAGGACTCAAACCCAATGCACCGGCGGCTCCCTCGGCCGTCAAACCCGCCGGTGTTTTACCAGCCAAACCAACACTTGGAACACCAGCCAAGCCTGCGCTCAGTCCTGCGCTCAGTCCTGCGCTCAGTCCTGCGGCTAGTCCAGCGCGTCCGATGAGCGTGAGCACGTTGCCTTTCCCGGGCATGATCAAGCCGGCCGCGGCCGCGCCTGTCGCTGCAGCGACTTCACCCGCGCCGTCCGTCGACGACTTCAATGCGGCAACTGTCCTCAATGTCGAGCAATGCGCAGCACTCGAGGCGGAATTGCGACATCGCCCCGAGGCGCGCAAAGCGCTGCTCGATAAAAACCAGTTCTCGGAAGACCAATGGGCAGCCGTGCAAAAGCATTGGTCCGCGTCCACGATGCGCGAAACCGAACGAGGCGAGCGTAAACTTTTATTGGCTTACGATAATGCCTATGTCGCCATGCAGGAGAAGCTCGGCGTGCAAGTGGGTTTACCCGCGCACGCGCGGCTGCAAATTGCCTCGGAACGAGGTACGACGGCAGCGGTATTGAAGGAGCTTGGTTTGGAGCCGGCCGATCAGATGCGTCTGGGACGAGTGTGGACGCAGAGGTTGTCCGAAGATCCGGCGCGAATGAAGGAATTAGCAGTTGCGATTGAAGCGGCTCGCGAGGGCTGATTTCATGTCCCGCTTGCTTTGACGCTCGTTTGCACGATCTGCTGGGCCGCGGCGCGAGTCTTCTCCGCTTGCTTGCGCACGCCAGTGACTGCACCCTCGGAAGCTGTGCATAGCTCGGGCGTGATCAAGCTGGCGGGGGCGGGGATTTTAGGATCGACGAGCAATTCCAATTTGACGATCGTGTGTTCGGAATCGACGGCGCGCAATCGCCAAACCGCTCGGAAATCGTCGACGTTACCGCGAAGCATGCGGGCCGTGATGATTTCTTCATTGCCCTTGACGACCGGTTGGTCAATCAACGCGACAATCCACACCGTCGCCGCGCCATGCAGAATGGGTACTTCCAGATAAACTTCACTCACGCCTTTGTTGCGCGAAAGAAGCTTGCTTTGCTTGAAAGGCTTGATGACTTTTTCGTAATTTTTGAAGTCCGTCACGATGCGACGAACGACATCAATGGGCGCATGCACGAAAATGGCCGCTCCACCCGTATCGATCGAATTCTTCGGATTCGTGGTCGGTTTCGTATACCGCTCCGCTCGTCCACGACGCTCGAGACGCGTCGCCTCGTCATCCCCCGCATGCGCCGTGGGTAATGCAAAAAGAACGGTAAGAGTTGCTACGAAGGCGAAGACGATGTGGCGAAGGCGATAACGCATAAGTGTCTCCGAAGTACGACGATGAGTATTGTCAGTGCAGTATCCATGCCCGAGGGGCATCGTATCGGAGCCAGCGCAAATACGCGGGGAATTGTGCGGAGTTGGTCAAGTACACTGACGCCGTCGTCGTACGACCGTGACGCGCCGTTCACTCCTTCCCGGTCGGCGGTGCCGGGGAAGCCGGGGTCGGAGGAGCCGGGGTGGATGGCGGCGGAGGCGATGCGGTGGGTCGAACGTCCACTTCATCGAGGGGAGCCATCTTACAGGTTCCGTCGAACAAGACGCCCCGGTCGATGAAGATGGCGGGAGCATGCAAGGCACCAGTGACGCGAGCGGGAGCGTAAAGCTCGATCGCGCTGCGAGCCCGGATGTTGGCCGATACTTCGCCTCCCGTCACGATGCACGCGCCGACGAGAATATCGCCAGTCACATGCGCTCCGTCTCCGATGACGAGCGCGTCGTCGCCGCGGATTTCGCCTTTGAATTCGCCATCGAGGCGCACGCGGCCTTCGAAAAACAACTTGCCCTCGAAGCGTGTCCCGCGACCCAACAAGGCGTTGATTTCGGTGGGCCGATGCCCCGCTCGGTTTGCCGACGTTTCGGTGCCTCGAGCTTGCTCATCTTGTGCCGAATTGGGCTCCATGATGGAGGCTTTACTCTACCCGGGCGACGTCGCCAACTATCAAACTACAGCCAGTCTCGGAATAAATACGCCACCCACGAAACGACTCGTTCCCACCATGGGCGTTGATGCCAGTTTTCGGCCGTGATTTCTTCGCAATGCTCGAGGTCTTCGTGGAACATGGTTTCGATGGCGCGCGCAAATCGTGGGTCTTCCACGATTGCGTTGGCTTCCATGTTGAGGCGCAAGGATTGTTGATCGAGGTTGCTCGAACCCACGGTGGACCATTGTCCATCGACGACCGCTGTTTTCGCATGCAACACTCGGCCGTGCCATTCGTATAGGCGCACGCCGGCTTTCAAAAGGCGGCCGTAAATCGTGCGAGTGGCGAGTTTCACGGCCGTGACATCGGTCGTGCCCGCGACCATGACGCGCACATCCACGCCTCGTTTGGCCGCATTACGTAGGCCGCGAAGCAAGCCCAATGTCGGTAAAAAATAAGCATTGGTGATAAAAATGCTTTTTTGAGCTTGTCGAATGGCTTTTCGGTACGAATTCCGAATACTCACGCGACCTTTGTGCATGTCATTCGTGACGATGTGCACGCACGGGTCGGGCCTGCGCCCGGCATGGCTGTACCGCGGTTCGTCGACGGGAGGTCCCTTGGCTTTTCTCCAGGTGTGCAAGAAGAAGTATTGCAATTCGAGCGCCGCGGGACCATCGAATTCAATGTGTGTGTCGCGAAATCCCTGTCCGCCATCGTCGGCCGGCGCATAATCGCTGGAAATGTTGATTCCGCCCGTGAAGGCAATACGCGAATCGATGATGAGCGCTTTTCGATGGTTTCGCCGGGATACTTGTCGCACGAGCTTGATGTCCTGCAACGCATGCAAGATGGGTCGAAAAGGTAAAACCTTGACCCCATTTTCGCGTAAACGATTGACGTATCCGTCCGATACCGACGAGCCCCACGTATCGAAAAGCAGGTTTACTTCGACGCCGGCCCGGGCCCGCTCGATCAATGCATCGGCAAATTGATTGCCCACTCGGTCGTCTTCGAGAATATACGTTTCAAAGCAAATCGTGGACTGGGCGCGAGAAATGGCGTCGAGCATTGCGGGAAACGCTTGCGCTCCGTCCTTGAGCAGACGCAGGCGATGAAACCCCACAGTGAGGTCGCAATACGATGCCGTATGATGGACGTACGCCGTTGAAAATACCGCGTCAACCGAAGGACGTGCTTCGACGGCGGGTGTACCGGACGAACTTGGTGCACGAGTCAGGCGAAACATTTCACGGCTCGAAACAGTAGCGCAATCGAATGAGCCACGCCGCTTTTGATCAGGTCGCCGGGGTCGATGCTTTTGCGTTCGCAACGACGGCTCGATCACGGCCCGCTCTTTTCGCTGCATACAGAGCTGTATCGGCAGCCTCGAAGAGCTGATCAGGCAACGAACCCGCGGTTTGGAGATCCGCGATGCCAATCGACACGGTGATAGGAGTCGGCAAGTTATGCTTGCATGCGCGTAGCGTTTTGCGAATGCGCTCGCACAGCTCCAAGGCTTGCGCCGCCGTGGTCGACGGAAGAAGCACGACGAATTCGTCACCACCATATCGAGCCGGCAAGTCGGTCGTGCGACACGTGCCACGCAGGACATCACCCACACACACGAGCGCCCTGTCGCCCGCGTCGTGCCCACCGCGATCGTTGATCTCTTTCAAGTGGTCGACATCAATCAAAAGCAACGTAAACGGCATCTGGTGACGTGCGGCGCGAGCCAGCTCTTCCTCGAGGCGCGAGTGAATGTGCCGCCGGTTGTGCAGACGCGTGAGCGGATCGGTGATCGACGTCTTGGCCAGCTCGTCTTCGCGAGCGCCGAGCAAACGTCCGAGCACGACGAAAACCGTGACGGTTGCGATCAAGAGGTAGCCGTACGTCACGGCGTCATTTTTGATTTGTGCTGCAACGAAATCGAACGTTGGTAAAACGTTCGCGACGATGCTTCGCACGAGGATCAAGCCGAGCGGCGCACCCAGGGCGAGTGCCGCGCCAAGGACGGCGAACGAGGTAGCCTTGGGCAGTTGTTTAGGTGGTCGGAAGGTTCGCATTGCGCTGCGTGGAACAGCAATGGAAGATCCATGCCGAACCCCGCTGGTCGATTGGCACGGGTCGTGTTAGCTCGTGGAGATCACTTGTAGCGCAGAGGCGCGCTGAGAGGAAAGGCGACGAACATGCACCGGATTCTGGTTGGTCTCGATGCTTCACCGCGAGCGCAGGGGGTCCTCGATGCAGCGCTCGATTTGGCGCGACGCACGGGCAGCAAGCTGATTTTGGCGCGCGCGATAGGCATTCCCATCGAGATTCCCGCGGAAGCATACGCGTTGCCGCCCGCATCGCTCGAAGGGCTTTTGCGCGAGCAGGCGCAGAAGTACATCGACAAAGAAGCCGAAAAAATACCCGAAGAGTTTCGCGGAGGGGCGAAAGTCGCCGTAGGAACGCCGTGGCAAGCGATCTGCGAGATGGCGAAAGAAGAAAACGTCGACCTGATCATGGTCGGCTCGCACGGCTATCAAGGTCTCGATCGACTCATCGGCACGACGGCGGCGAAGATCGTCAACCATGCCGATCGTTCGGTCCTCGTCGTCCGCGACGCGAAGCGACTGACGTCCTGAGAGCCCGCAAAACGTGCGCACGTCGCGCATGACGTGCGCACGCGATCCTTCACTTCGTCTCGATCGTGACGAAGCCTTTGTCGACGTACCGAGTTTGCGCTTCCGCGCCCGTCAAGTAGGTGTCGTAGCCGGTGTTGCCGCGCAGGTGTCGCTCGTAAAACGCGGTGACATATGCACGGGACAAACCGTTCACCGTGGCGTTGTCGAGCGTGGGCATTTGGCAGAAGCTGCACGTGCCTCCACACGATGCGAGATCGTCCAGGAAGCTCATGTGGTTGGCACCTTTGACGGTGACCGACAAGCTGGGCGGATTGGTGAGCGCGTAAAACGTGGTGTAGTTTTCAGCCGCAGGCGCGCAAGGCTGAAAGCCTCCGGCCGAGTCGAGGGTTTCACCCAAAAAACCCGTGGGGATATTGAGCTGCGGCATGAGCGCGGAGACATCGACGCACGCGGGGGGATTGCAACCACCACCAGGTCCGCCTCCACCATCGACGGGATCGAGCACGATGGCGGCTTTGATGCGCGAATCGAGCGTTGCCGCGAGCAGTGCAAGCTTTCCACCGAGCGAATGTCCGGTCATACCAACATTGGCGGTATTCGCATTCAATTCAGGTTTGGTGCCGGCCCATTCAATGGCTGCGATGAGGTCCTTGGCATTCTTGGGATTATCCGTGCCAAGAAACGACGTGGGAAAGTCTGCGGTAATGGCGACATAACCGAACGTCGCGAGGCGTTTGATGTAGTTCGTGTATTGACTGGCCGGGAGCTGAAATCCGTGCGCGACGACGACGACGGGATAAGGTCCTTCCGTGGGACCGCTCGACGGATAAAATGCCCGCATGGGAACTTTGTTGCCCGTAGAGGCATTGGTGAAATTCGCGTCCGCCAATTCGACAATGGCGTACGGGCCATTCAAGTTGGGATCGAATACCGCCATTGAGCCGCCGCCAGAGCTGCTGCTGGCCGCACTGGAATTGGAAGAGCTCGACGCCGAGCTTCCCGATCCCATTCCACCGCTTCCACTACTTCCAGCACCACCCGCGCCAGAGCTAGCGCCCGAGCTTGCCGCCGTCGGTCGTGGGTCGAGGTTCGTATCCTCCCCGCCACAACCGGCTACCCACGCAAGACAAGCGATTCCCAAGACAATACCGAGGCTTTTCATAACCATACGACCTAGAGCGAATTCGCGAAGGCGTCAATGGGCGCAAACCTCGTTTACGTCGTGGATGCGCAGGCTACAAAAATATGAGCAGACTGCGCTTGGACCCCGAACCCGATCAATAAATTCTACGCGGTGAATTCCGTGTTCATTTGAATCCCCCAGTTTGTCGGGGGGCGAACCGAATAACTCAGCGCCAGAACCTCGATGAGCACAACACGGTAAATCTCGTGCACGTCGTCCACATCGACCTCGTTCGCGTTCGCTTCGAGCGCTGCGTCGATATGCTCGTGTACGAACGAAAGAATGTCGGGCTGCTCCATCGCGATGACGTCATCCGAATCCAGCGCTTCGGCTGGATCCGAAATGCGCAGTTGCTCGTCGAGCTTGAGCGACTCGTCCACACTCGTGAGAGCCACCGCGGTGATTTCGTCGAGCTCGTCACCGAACACGTTGTCGAACGCGAGCCACACGGACAGCGTCAGGAAATAGCCGAGCGCGAGCGCTGTTTCGTCGAGCGGTCCAGAGAGAGTTTGCGCGATGCGATCGGCCAGCGCGGGCTGCGTTCGTTCAAATCGAGCAAACGCTTCGTCAAGCCGTCCTCGCGCCTCGTCGTCTTCCTCAGCAAGCTGCTCCTCGACCTCGGAGAGCGCTCGAAGAGGAACTTGTGCGAACAGCGGAACAGGGCGAATGGCAGCGCGGCGAACCCACACGCCGCCACCCTAGCACAGGGTTGTGACGTGCTGCTGCCGCCTTGCAGTCAAGGAGAAAGCAGACGAGCGCTTGCCGTAGGAATCCACCCCTCAGCGACGCCCCAACGGACATGGATGAGGGCGCCACGTAACTCACCAGCTTCGACGAGTTGTGCTTCGGGAATTGGGTCGCCGCCTTTGGCCGTGCCGGCATCATCAACGAGATGCACTTCGGGAGCCACGATCACGGCTGCTCGCGTCGTGAGGCGCACGTTGCGAGCGCCAAGCGTGAGCGGAAAAAAAACGAAAAACAGCACGAGCGCCGTGGGTGCGAGAACTCGACCAGTCACGGACAAACCACTCGATGGCGCTCGCCTGAGAAAAAGTCCCAACGCGAAAAGTAGCGAGGAACCAAGCGCGAATAAGCTCCACGCACGCTCGGAAACGAGACCTACGACGACTCGGTCCAACGTGGGACGCACCGTGGTTGCATCTTTGCCCCGACGCGATCTGCGTTTGGTGACCTCCGCGCGCACGATGTCGAGCGCTCGATCGGCATCGACGTCGTCTGGTCGCAAGCGCAACGTTTCTTCGAAGGCCGCCGCGGATCGCCCGAGATCTCCTGGACGATCCGCACCTGCGCGTAATCGAGCGACATACGCAAGGCCGCGGTTGTAGCTCACGTCCGGATGCACGAAGCCCATGTCGGAGAGAGCTTCGAAACGTTCGATCGCGGTGGCGAATTCGCCGCGTGTGATCGCTTCGGTCCCCTCACGAAACAGCGTTTCTGACGCCCTTTCTTCAGCGCAAACGTTGGCGTTCGTCGTCAAGGTGGCCAGGACAAACAGCACGGCGCATGCTGCTTTTTTTACGTGGGCAAACACCTTGGCAAACACGCGCGAGCCGCTCATCCCCGATCCCTCACGGGATTGTCGAGCAGCTCGCGCACCAGCGCTCTTCCGTGTCGCAGAAGCTCTTCGATGCTTTTGTCGCTCGCATCGGGCGCGAAACGCAGCGCGGATACTTCATCGAAGAGCGCTTTCGTGCGCTCGGCGAGGTCTTCGGAGAGGCCGGCTTCTTCGAGTTCGCCGGTAAGGTCATCCAAAAGAATGCCGCGTGATTCGAGGTCGGTGGCGGCTTTGAGCGCGTGATGCAGGGCTCGTTCGATCGCGCCGCAAACGGCTTTCGTGTCGCTGTTCGAGCGAGCGCGATCGGCATCATCGAGGGCTGCATTGGCGAGACGTTCCGGCGAAACCGCACCGGCTGCTCGACGCTGACGCAGGCGTCTGCTTGCTGCGACGGCCGCGGAAAAGAAGGCGTACGCGATGGGTGGAGCACCGAGAGCCACGTAGAGTCGCGGGCCTTCGAAGACCGGCGCGGGCGCTGGATTGTACGTGCCGAGCGTGGTTCGAGCGGAGGGCAAACCGATAAACGGATCAGCTTGGGCAGGGTTTGTCTCGGCCGACGATGCAGCGGCGGGCGAATATGCAGCGGCTGGAGGCGGAGGAAGAACCTCGACGGAGCCGAGATTCACGCTGGCGACTTGATATTTTTTGAACGCTGGATCCCAATGTGGTAAATCGATTTGGCCGAGGTCCACTCGTCCCGATTCTTTGACGCGCACGACGTATCCGAAGGACCGATATCCCGAAATGATATTGCCTTGCGCGCCGATTGATTCTTTCTTTTCCGGGTCGAGCCATTCCACACCCGTTCGTTCGGGCAACGTCAACGATTGCGGAAAATTACCATTGCCGGATACTTTAGTGGTCACCGCGAGCGTTCCGCCAAAAGGAACGCGTCGAGGCTCGACGTTGGCGGTAATCGAAAAACGCCCGACATCGCCCAATACGTATCCGGCGGGTCTTCCCACGCGCGGAGGCTCGGTGACGCGAATGACGAGATCCTCGCTGCTGCGTTCGGCTCGGCGACCAATGGGACGACCGGTAAAGGCAAATCGGAGCGATCCGATATGCAGATCTCCCGTGCGTACGGGGAAAAGCGCAACGCGATCGGCGATGCGGACGTCGTAGGTTTGTCCACCCGCTCTGGCCCGCAAATTGGGTTCGGCCCCGGGATTGGTGAGCAACGAATAACGCAAGAAGTCCGCAGCCGGAGGATCGTGGCGATCTTCGACGGTGCTGGAAATGCGCATGTAAATATAAAACGTTACCGTGACTTGTTCACCCACGACCGCCGTTTTTTTGTCGGCTTTGGCGTGCACGAATACGTACGGATCGGGCGCTTTGGCCAATTCGAGACTGGAATCGAGCGTCGGCAGCTCTTCTTCGAGCGTGCCACCGGCCCCGCCAAACGGGAATCCAAAACCGCCAAACCCAGGACCACCCGGAAGCAAGAATGGATTGGTCGACTTTCGCTGCCTGCCCGAAGCTTGCACGACTTCGACGTTTACGGCTTGCCCTGAAACACGTTTTCCCGACCAAAGGACCGTTGGCGCGGGTATTTTTACCTTGCCCGGCGCATTCGACACGAGCTGCCAGGTAGCATCGATACCGACTTGCACCACGCCATTGATGATGACCGTGGATTGCCCAACGCTGGGACCGCCCATGATCGTCGCGCCTTTCGGCGGCTTGAGCTGCGGATCGACCGGGATTGGCTCGCCAGGAGAAACCAATGCCGAAACCTGCACCGTGAACGGCTCGCCCACTTCGGGACGATTGTTGCTGAGTCGCGTTTTGACCTGTGGCTCGGCCAATGCAATTTGGCTACTGCTCGCAATGGCCAAGATTGCCGCGAATGTGCAGCCGCGATGAAGGACGCTCATTTGTCCTCCATGACGCGTCCACGACGACCCGTGGCTCGGGCTTTGGCCTCTTGTTCCTGATACGTCGGAGCTTCCTCGAATTGATCGAGAATACGATCTTCTTGGCCGCGTTGTTGTTCCGGTTTGGTCGGCTGTGGTGGAGGTGGCTCGGGCGCGCCGCTATCTTGGCCCCCGCCGTCTTGTCCCGCGTCCTGTCCACTATCTTGTCCCGCGTCTTGCCCGCCGTCGTCTCCGCCGTCCTGTCCACCATCTTGTCCGGCGTCCTGTCCCGCGTCTCCGCCATCGTCGCCATTGGATCCATCATTGCCTTCGGATCCATCGCTGGCGTCTTCATTGCCACTATCGGGCGGCGCGTCTTCTGGAGCATCCGGCGGAGAATCGGGCCCGGCGTCTTTTTGATCTTCGATGCGGCGCAATGCAATCGCGCGATTCCACGCAGCATCGCGACCAATACCATCCGCGCCCGAATCTACGGCCATGCCTGGAATGAGCCCCAAGGCATCGTTGTAATGCTTGACGGCTTCTTCGTATTTGCCGCGCAAAAATTCCAAATTGCCGGCGAGGTAAAACGCCCTCGCGCGCAAATCGATCGGAACCTTGGAGTCTTCGGCAATCGCACGGACGATGATCAACGCACAGTCGACCTCGAGCGAACGACTGGCCATTAGCGCTTCTTCGCCCGGGCCACCGTCACCTAGTTGTTCCTCGCCAAACCTTCGCCCGTATTTTTCTGCGACGGCAAACAATACGAGGCCCAAATCGAACGAGCCATTGTACTTCTGTCGCACCGCATCGGGCAGGCCAATGCCCCCGTCACCGCACGCGCCCGTGCCAAGATACGCTTCGAGCGCTTGCTCGGCCGAGTCGAACCTTCCCGCATCGAGATCCGCCAGAGCTTGATCGACCGTGGGCGCGTTACGCTCGAACGGATTGCTCGGATCCCAACCACTGCAACCCGATGCCAAATAACTTGCAGCTCCAACGAAACACGCCAGGACAAACACCGCTCCGGCGATTCGTTTGACGTCGAACGAACGAACTTTCGAAGATTTGTTCTTTCGATCAGGCTTTGCCACGCGGCACCTCCTGTCGTGAACGGGTCGTCATCGCGCGAGGTGGTTGGATGTGTCGCTTCAACGTGCGCCGGGAAAGCCGACGCGGCGCATCGGCTACGAAGGCTTCTGCGAGCAGCAACAAAATCGCTAGGCCAAGCGGGTAAAAGTACACGTCCGCGTACACGGTCTCGATCCGTTCCGCGAGCTCACTCTTCATCTGCCGACGAAGCTCGGTCGTGATGCGATCGATGCCCGTCGTGCCCTTGTCCGCCACGATCAGCTCGCCTCCGGGCGTGGCCGCAGCAATCCCTGCAAGCTGCTTTTCGCCATCGACACTGAGCGACGTCGTGAGCGGTTTTCCTTTCGCGTCCGTACGAAATCCGACGACGCGCCCATCTTCCGAAACCTCGGGAATGCGCTCGGGTGTGCGTCCGCCGATCTGCACGACATGCACCGTGGTGCCTTCGGCTCCGAGCTGCGTGGCGACGGAAACGGGATCTCCTTCGAGATCTTCGCCGTCCGTGACGAGCAAGACGATTCGTTTGTGCTCCGACGATTTCGGATCGCGGATGAGCAAATCGCGAGCTTGCGTGAGCGCTCGAGCGATCGCAGTGCCACCGACCGGCATGTCGTTTGGATCGAGTTGACGGAGGAACTGCGCGATCGCGGCTCCATCGGCCGTGAGGGGAAAACTCATCGGTTCTCCGGCAAACGCGACCGCGCCAAACCTTGCGCCTTCCAGCTCCTTCACCAGGCGCGCAACTTCGACCTTCGCGCGGAACGTTCGCGAGGGCTCGACATCCCGCGCATACATGCTCTTCGAGTAATCGAGCACGATGACGACATCCACGTTCGTTGCCGGGATGAGACGCGTGCCTTTGCCGTATTGCGGTCGTGCTGCCGCGACAAACGCGAGCGCTGTGGCGAGCACGAGCAGCACCGCTTTCCACGAACGACGCAGCGTTGGATCTGCCGTCAGGAGCGCTTGCACTCGATCGGCATCACCGAACGCATGCATCGATCGACGCCGCAAGACCATGCCGTAAACGAGCAGCGCAGCGATGACGAGCGACAAGAGCGAGAACCAAAAGAACACCGGCGAGGCGAAGATCACGGGAACCTCCGCAACAGCCACGCCCGAATGAGCGCATCGAGCCCGACGAGCACGACGCCCGGCACGAGCAGAAACGCGAACAAGTCTTCGAACGACGTGCGACTTGCTTCGAAGCGCGTCTTCTCGAGGTTGTCGAGGACCGAGTGCATGCTGTCCGCGAGCGCTCGAGCATCGGTGGCGATGTATGAGTTGCCGCCCGTGGTCTTCGCGATCGACTGAAGCAACTCCGGATTCACTGGGTAACGACGGCGCACGTAACTGGGTTGGCCAAGCAGATCGATGCCGTTTTCAACTTCGACTTCATCGTCGGTGCCGATCTGGATCGTGCTGATCTTGCAGCCTTGGCTCGTTGCCAATTGCGTCGCGTATTGCGGGGAAACGAGTCCTTCTTTGTTGTCACCGTCCGTGAGCAACACGATGACCTTCGACTGCGCATCGCTGCGACGAAGGCGCGCAACTGCGGTGGCCAAGGCATCCCCGATCGCCGTGCTCGATCCGTCGATGACATCGAGGCTCATCTTGCCCACGAGTTCGCCGAGCAAGTGATAGTCGAGTGTCGGAGGCGACAGCACGTAGGCGTTTTTGCCGAAGACGACGACGCCGATGCGGTCGGTTCTGCGACGGCTGATGAAGTCTTGAATGACGATCTTGGCTGTATCCAGACGCGTGAGACGTCGCCCGCGCGGAATGACGATGTTGCCCGGCAAGTCCCCGGGTTTGGCGTCGAGGATCGCGCGCATCGAGCCGGACAGATCGAGCACGACGACGATGTCGATGCCTTTGTCGTCACTCGTTTGATCTCGAAGGATCGACACGGGTCTGGCGATCGCGACGATAAGCATGGCGATCGAGACGGTGCGCAGCACTCCTGGCAAGTCGCGGAAGCTGGCGCGAACGCCGCGCGGACCTCGCAAGAACGGCGCGATGGTACCGAGACGCAGCCGCGGGGTTCGTTCGTCTTGACCAACCGTGCCCCACCACAAGACAAACGGGACGACGAGAAGCCCGAGCAGCAGCCATGGATGCTCGAACGACGCCGAGGCCCAAGCATCACCACGCACGTAAAGCGGGTAGGCGAGGGCCAAACCCGTGACGACGAAAAGCTGCAGACCGATCAGGACAAACCGCTTCACGACGCACCTCCGTCTGCTTCGGCGCTGCGTGCCGTTTGCGTGGGGGTCGTGTTGCGAACGATGGTGATGCCGCGTTCGAGAGCCGCGAGACAGTCGTTTTCCGTAGGTACGACGCGGGCAAACTTCACGAGGTCGGCTTCTTCGAGGAACCGGTTGATCGTGTCGATACCGCGTACGGCAGGACGAACCCTCGCGAGCAAACGCTCCATCTCGTCGGTGGTGCTTTCGAGTCCATCGAAGCCGAACCGCGCGCCGAGGTACTTGCGTACGCAGTCACTGACGCGATCGAAATATTCGTCGTTCTTGCCCTCGGCGATGAGGTTCGACGTGCGAATGGCTTCCAGCTCGGTGAGCGCTGCGATCCACGGCAAGATCGGAGGCACGTACGGAACCGGCTTGGGCCGACGCATCCACCGCACGAAGAAAAAGGCGAAGATCGCACCGAGCACGGCACTTGTCGCGAGCACGGTCGCTGCCTGTTTCGCAAAGACCCACTCCTCGCGTTGACGTCGACCGTCGGGGTTCAAACGAACCTTGGGATCGACTTCGTTCGCGATCGGATCCTCGACGACGATCGCATGCGGCATGGTGCACAACGTCATCGTTTCACCGCTCGCGCGCGCGACTGTGATCGGCACGGGCGGGAGCACCATCCCGTTTCGTCCAGGCTCTTTGGGCAGCGGAACGAAGGACAAGGTCACCTTCGTCGTGGCCGATGTTTCGGTCTGCTCCACGTTGACCGTGGGGCCAGCTCCACCATCCGGGTCTGGAATAACGAACCCTGCTTCTTCGAGGGCTTTGTAGGCGTCGCTTCCGCGGTCGACTCGAAACCCGCCCGGCATGACGATCTCGCCTTTGCCGTGTTTGACAGTGATCTCGAGTGTTGCGGCATGTCCGCTCGTGCCGCGGCTGTACAACAATTCGGTCAGCTTGGGCCGCGTGGCGCCGTCGGGAACTCGCTCGACACACGAAGCCCACGTGCGCTCGCCGGCGTCGGGCAGAGCTTGCCCCGCATCGGGTGGATCTTGCGCAACGGCCAAACCACTCGCGAGCGACGCGGCCGTGATGGCGGCAAGGAAGACGAGCGAAGTCTTCACCGTCGCATCCTCCTCGTACGTTTCGCAAACAGCTTACGCAAAGGCTCGACGTAGTCGCCGTCGGTGCGAATGGTGACGGTGTCGAGCGCGAGCTTCTTGAAGAGTTTGTCCCGTTCGATCTGGTGGGCGCGCATGAGCGCCGCGTACCGTTCGCGTACGTTGCGATCCGACGTGTCGACGACGATCTCTTCACCCGTCTCGAGATCCTCGAACGTGGCTAGACCGACGTCAGGTATTTCGGTGTCGCGAACGTCTTCGAGCACGATCGGAATCACGTCGTGTTTGCTCGAAGCAAGCGCCAGCGCTCGCTCGTAGCCGCGATCGAAAAAGTCACTGACGACGAAACAGACGCTCTTGCGCTTCTGCACTTTGCAGAGCGTTTCGAGGGCTACCTTGAGGTTTGTCCCGGAACTCTTTGGTTGGTGCCCCAAGATTTCTCGCACGACTCGCATCACGTGCTTCTGACCCTTCTTGGGCGGCACGAGCAACTCGACTTCGTCGGTGGCGAGAATCAGTCCGACACGGTCGTTGTTGCGGATGGCGCTGAACGCACACAGCGCACAGATCTCGGCTGCGACGGTTGCTTTCGACGAACGGCGCGTACCGAAATGCTCGCTCTCGGACACGTCGACGACGAGCATCACGGTCATCTCGCGTTCTTCGGTAAACACCTTCACGAACGCTTCGTTCATGCGCGCCGACACGTTCCAGTCGATCCACCGCACGTCGTCGCCTGGCATGTACGCCCGCACTTCGCGGAAGCTCAGACCCTGGCCACGAAAAACCGACGAGTACGATCCCGAAAGCTGCTCGTTTGCCAAGTGGCTGGTCTTGATCTCGATAGCCCGCAGACGCTTCAGCAAGTCCGCCGTGGCGGGTTTGGAATCCCCAACCTGACGAGGTTCGTCTCGGCGAGGTTTGTCTTGGCGGACTGAGTTTGTCTTGGACGATGGTTTGTCCGGGGTGAAGAACGCCAGTAGCTTGGCAAAAAAGCCAGGCTCGGGCGGCTTCGCCTTGCGTTTTTTGCCCCCTTTGCCCTTGTTGGCAACGGGAGCCGATGATGCATCGCGAGGGCGCTTCACGGCACCTCGATCACCTCGAACACACGACGCACGACCTGTTCGGTCGTCACTTCCTCCGCCTCCGCTTCGTACGTGAGCATGATGCGATGACGAAGGACGTCGGGCCCGATGGCCTTGACGTCTTCCGGCGTCACGTAACCGCGATGGCGAAGGAAAGCATGTGCACGCGCGGCGAGAGCAAGCGAGATGGATGCACGCGGGCTCGCTCCGTACTCGATGAGGCTCGCAAGCTCCTTCATGCCTTTTTGACTGGGCTCACGCGTCGCGAAGACGACGTCGACGATGTAGTCCTTGACGCGATCGTCCATGTACACGTCGCGCACGACCTTTCGAGCGGTCACCAAGGTTTCCGGATCGATGATCTTGTTCGCACGAGCTTCGATGAGGCCCGTGGCGCGCTCGATGATCACTCGCTCTTCGGCGCGCGTCGGATACCCGACCTTGACCATGAGCATGAAGCGATCGATTTGCGCTTCGGGCAAACGATACGTGCCCTCTTGCTCGATGGGATTTTGCGTGGCCATCACGATGAACGGATCAGGCAGCTTGTAGGTCGTGTCGCCGATCGTGACTTGCCGCTCCTGCATCGCTTCGAGCAACGCGCTTTGCACCTTGGCCGGAGCGCGGTTGATTTCGTCGGCGAGCACGAGGTTGGCGAAGATGGGGCCGAGCTTCGAGGAGAACTCGCCCTTCAGATGGTTGTAGATGACCGTTCCGATCACGTCCGCAGGAAGCAGATCGGGCGTGAACTGGATACGTGAGAACTTGGCGTGGATCGCTTCGCAGAGCGTGCGAACGGTGAGCGTCTTGGCGAGACCTGGAACGCCTTCGAGCAGGATGTGCCCACCGGTGAGCAGACCGATGAGGATCCGCTCCAACATGTAGGTTTGTCCAACGATAACCTTGCCGACTTCGGCGGTGAGGTTGTCGATGAAGGCGCTTTCTTTCGCGACAAGCTCGTTGAGTACGCGTACGTCCATGGGCATGATCGAGGGTTGGGGCGAGCGTTTCTGGGTCGCGTTCGGGTGCGACGCACATAGCAACAGTCGCGACGCTTTTACAGTCGCCGCGGCAGAGTTATTCCCGAGCCGAGCAACTTCAAGGTCTCGCGGATCAAACAGCCGGTAGAACGTTGAGGGTCGCAGTGCCCTTTTGTTTGCCGTAGAGCTGCGAGATTTCGATTTTGTAGGCGCCAATCGCCGAGGCCGTGAACTCGACGGGCGCAGCGCTCTGCGGCCTGCCCGTGGGCAGCTCACGTAAAATCCGCTCGACGATCACTTTGCCGGAGGGCGAACGGATCTTGACGTTGAACGGCGGATCGGCATCGTCTTCGGCACGGAAGACGAGCTTGACCACGTCACCCAAACGGGCTGGATCCGTTTTGGAGATGGCCTCGATTTCCCCGACATTGTCGGTGATGGTCCGGGACACGTCGACGCTCGTTCAATGTCCGCGGCCGCCCGAGTTTGATGGGCGGTGGACGGATTGCATTTTATGCACGAAGGGCCAATGTGGGCGAATTTGCCGCAAACAGAGATGGTTTCGGCCGGATTCGCCCACGTTTCTCAGGTGGAGCTTTCCGTGCCCTTGCGCCAACGAAGGCGAGGTTGACGAGCAGCTCGCGCCTCGTCCATACGCCCCACGACCGAGTTGTGCGGAGCGTTTTTCACCAGCGCAGGATCCTCGTACGCCTCACGCGCAATCGCCTTCATCGCCTCGATGAACTCGTCCAGCGTCTCCTTCGTCTCGGTCTCGGTCGGCTCGATCATGAGCGCGCCTTGCACGACGAGCGGGAAGTAAACCGTGGGCGCGTGAAACCCGTAGTCGAGTAGTCGTTTGCCAATGTCGAGCGTCTTGACTCCCGTCGCCTTTTCGATCTCGACGTCGGAGAGCACAACCTCGTGCATGCAAGGTTCGGGAACCGGAGCGACGTACGTGTCCTTGAGCTTCGCCCAGAGGTAACGCGCGTTGAGCACCGCGAGCGCGCTGGCCATCTTGAGACCATCGCCGCCCATCTCGCGCAGATACGTGTAGGCGCGAATGAACATGCCGAAGTTGCCATTGAACGCGCGCAAACGACCGATCGATTGAGGACGATCGTGATCGAGCGCAAACATTCCATCGGGGCGTCGAATCACGATCGGTGCAGGTTGGAACGGCTGAAGATGCTTCTTGAAGCACACCGGACCCGAGCCTGGACCACCACCGCCGTGAGGCGTCGTGAAGGTCTTGTGCAGGTTGATGTGAATCACGTCGACACCGATGTCGCCGGGCCTCGCATGACCCATGATCGCGTTCGTGTTCGCGCCGTCGCCGTACACGAGACCGCCACGTGAGTGGATGATCTCGATGATCTCCGGCAGGTATTTTTCGTACACACCGAGCGTGTTCGGGTTCGTGATCATGAAGCCGCAGACGTCGTCGGTGCCTTCGCGATCGATCGCGGCCGCGATCTCTTGCGGGGTCACGACGCCGCCCGGGTTTTTGTCGATCTTGACGGCGACGAGACCGTTCAACGCACAGGAGGCAGGGTTTGTCCCGTGCGCACTCTCGGGGATGAAGACCTTCTTGGGGCTTCGTCCCTTCGACTCGTGATACGCGCGGATCATCATGAGCCCAGTGAGCTCACCCTGCGCACCTGCGGAAGGCTGAAGCGAGCAGTCGTCCATGCCGCTGACTTCAGCGAGCATCTGCGCGACGTGCCACATGACCTCGAGGCTGCCCTGCGCAAGCTCGTCGGGCGTCTCGGGATGCATGTTTGCAAAGCCCGGGATGCGCGCAGCCCACTCGTTGATCTTCGGGTTGTACTTCATGGTGCACGACCCGAGCGGATAGAACTGCGAGTCGATACAGAAGTTCCATTGCGACAAACGTACGAAGTGCCGGAACGCTTCAGGCTCGCTGACCTCGGGAAGCCCTGCAGGAGTGCTTCGCGCGAGGGAGCCGAACAGTTTGCTCGGCTCAGCTTCGGGTACGTCGAGCGGCGCGAACGAACCGCCAGAGCGATTCGCGGCGCCACGTTCGAAGATCGGCGGTTCGCGGAACTTGATGCCTCGAGGTTGCGGTCGCGTCATGTGCCTCAATCAGTTGGGTGCTGCCGGCTCTTCCGGTTTGCCCGTCTCGCTGTTTTCACCGTCCCACTCGCCACCACCGACTTCGCCAGCGCCGCTGCCACCAATCGAGTCGAGGTCTGGCTTGACGTTGCGCTGCTTGACGCCGTCCCACGGAAGACCGACTTCGTCTTTGCCGACGCCGATCTCACCTGCGTAGGTGTCGTCGACGTTCTCACCCGCCGGGCGCTTGTAAACGAAGTAGCCACGTCCAGTCTTCGTCGCGTTGGGCCCAACGAGATCAACGACGTGCTCGGTCCACTCGAACTTGATCAGGTTGCCTTCGGCTTCGCCTTTCAACGAGCCCCAGCGATCTTTCGACGGCCGAATCCACTTGCCAGCGACGGCATTGCCGTCCTGAACGAGGTGCAAATAGCCGAACAGCTCGCTGTACCAAACGCCTGTCCACGTGCCGTCTTGCGGCATTTCGCCAGGCTTGACGTCGGCAGTCTTCGCGCTGCCTCCTGCACCACCACATGCGATCGGAGAAAGCGGCGTGCCCACGAGCGCCATCGCCGCCAGGACAAACCATAGGGAACGCTTCGGTTTCATGGGGCCGGCAGCCTAGCAGGTTGTTGGGAAACCGTCTTGCACGGCGGAACTATGGGGAACCGGAAGGAAGCGGGCAAGACCTGCGTTGCAAGGGCTCGTCTGCACGCGTGGGACTGAACACACCGCTCGTCCGTGTCGTCTGCGGTTGCGATCAAAGCCTTGGTGAGCCTACCGTACGGGAGCGGGCCATCGAGATCGCGTCTGTTCGAATGAGGCGACAAACCCCGTCTCGCGCGCTCTTTTGGTACGTCGGACGCACGCATGAATGGAAACCTGAAGCGGCTCCTCAATCATACCGACGAGGTGGCATCCTTTGGGCTTTCGGCTGCGTCCAAGAAAATCGGGGCAACGATCCTGGTGAAGGTGAAAGCGCAAGATGCGCTGCGCCTCGAAGGAACAGGACTATCGCCCGAAATCACGCAGTTCGGCTCTCGCGCAGTCTTCGACTACGTGGCCGTCGATCACGAACGAGTTCCGCTTTTCGTCGGGCAGGTCGAGTCGACTTCGCACATGACCGATCTGCCAACCGCGAAAGAGCAGTCCGAGAACGAGATGTGCCGCAAGCTGCTCTTGCCGCTCGTTCGCATGCATGCGCTGCATCTGTCGAAGAAACACTTGAGCAGCGACATCGTGGCGATTTTGCTCGAGACGTATCTGATCGCGAAGGGCATGATCCCCGCAACGCCAGTCGCAGACAAACCTCGCCAAACCGAGACTGCAACAGGTCCCTTGTCGCTCACGGCGTCGGGTCCCCTATCGATGTCGTCAGGACCGATGTCGATGAGCGGGACAGGGCCCATGTCTGCAGTTCCTTCGTCCTTCGCCTATTCGGAGCGTGGCCCGGTGTCAGGCGTGTTCGCCGATGTGCGTAAGAACATTCGGCGCGTGTACGAGTCGGGCAAATGTCGAAGCCCCATCCCGTCGTCACTTATTGGCGTCGACTTGATCGGCACTCATCACGCAGTGGGCTTTTTGCGCATCACCGAGGACACCGTCGCTTGCTCGCGAATCGCACTACGAGCACAGCTTTTTCCAACGTCGATGAACGAACTCGTCGAAGAGATTTTGCTGCACGAACTCTACCAAGAACTGCTCGATGTCATCCGCGGACGAGGTCGATCCGTTACGCGCGCCGAGCTGGGCGCGACGATTTCCACCTTCCGCATGCGTTACAAAGTCAAAGGCACTCCGGCGAGCGTTCCTCCGGCCCCCTGACTGCTCACTCGCAACGTTGAAGCGTTGCACCCAACGATCTCTCCCGATGAACGTTCCGTTGGGTTAGCCTCGGAAAGCACACTTTTGCCTGGAGTTGCCATGCTTTTCCGCCCCTTCGCACTCGTCGCATCTTTTGCGGTCGTGTTTGTCTCTGCAAACGCAGGCGCACACGCGCTGCTCATGAACCCGCCGCCTCTCACGAGCGATGACAACGCGAAGAGTGGTCCTTGTGGGTGTTACTTCGGTGGAGGCCCGGAGGATCCGAACGAGGACGCGACAGCGCTTCCATGCCCCGCGGACTACAAGTCCACGCCGCTCGTTGCCGGCTCGCAACTTCAAGTGACGTGGAAGGAAACGGTCAATCACAACGGTGATTTCCGCGTCGCATTCTCGACCAAGCCGATCAACTTGGTCACGCGAGCCGATCTCAACGGAGGAGTTTTGTACGAAGAGCCCGATGCAAACAACACCTCGGGTGGGCTCATCAGCACGACGATCACCGTGCCGAATGTGTCGTGCACCAACTGTGTCATCCAGCTTCGACAGTTCATGGCTGGAGCAGCGAAGCCCTATTACTACTCGTGTGCAGCCGTCGATATCGCGATGCCAAGTGGCAGCTCGTCGTCTGGCGCAGCGAGTTCGTCATCGTCGGGTGGGACGGGCGGAGCGGGTGGTCAGGGTGGAGTCGGTGGCGTCGAGGAAGAGTACGACATCATCGCGGGACCGGCGCAAACTACGCCGACGCAACCAGCGGGTCTCTGCTCGATGTCCGCAGGGTCGGATGCGTCTGGTGCGCCGCTTTGGATGGGGATTTTGGGGCTGTTTGTCTTGGCCGCACGACGTCGTGAGTCGTGATTAGACGTGATTAGACGAGTGCCGCGCGCGCAGCTTCCACCGTCCGCGCGATGTCTGCTTCGGTGTGCGCGGCCGAGATGAACGCCGCTTCGAATTGCGACGGCGGCCAGTAGATCCCACGTGACAGAAGGCCGGCGTGCCACGAAGCAAATCGCTTTGTGTCGCAACGACTTGCGTCCGACCACGAACGAATCGGACCTTCGCCGAAGAACAACGTGATCATCGAGCCCACGCGCTGCACCGTGGCGACGACGCCTGCTGCTTTCGTTGCTTCGGACAAACCTGCTTCGAGCTGCGCGCCGCGCTTTTCGAGCGTGTCGTAAACGTCTGGCGTGAGCCTTTCGAGCGTGGCCAAACCAGCCGCAACAGCGACAGGATTGCCGCTCAACGTGCCTGCTTGATACACGGGCCCAAGCGGAGCCACGACGCTCATCACGTCGTCTCGACCGCCGTATGCGGCGAGCGGCATGCCACCACCGATGACCTTGCCGAGCGTCGTGAGATCAGGACGCAATCCGAAAAGTTCCTGCGCGCCGCCGCGAGCGAGACGACAACCGGTCATCACTTCGTCGAAGATCGACAGCGCGCCACTGGCTCGACAAACCTCGATGATCGCTTCCAAGAACCCAGGGATTGGCGGGACGCACCCCATGTTGCCCACGACGGGCTCGACGATCACTGCGGCAATCTCGCTGCCGCGTTTGTCGAACAAGTCGCGTAGTGCGGCTATGTCGTTGAACGGCAACGTCAACGTGGTCTTCGCTGTTCCTTCGGGTACGCCGCCGGAATCGGGAACGCCGAACGTGGCGAGACCGCTGCCAGCTTTGACCAGCAAGTGATCAGCATGGCCGTGGTAGCAACCTTCGAACTTCAAGATGAAGTCGCGGCCGGTTTTTCCACGCGCAACACGAATCGCGCTCATCGTGGCTTCCGTGCCGCTCGACACGCAACGCATCTTGTCGATGCTCGGATAGAGCGAGCGGATCATTTCCGCAAAACGCACTTCGCCAGCCGTTGGAGCACCAAAGGATAGACCACCTTCGGCTGCCTTCTTTACGGCAGCTACGACATCGGGATGCGCATGTCCGAGCAGCGCTGGTCCCCACGAGCCGACGTAATCGACATAGGCCGTTCCATCTTCGCCATACACGGTGCTTCCGGAGGCGCGAGCGATGAACACGGGGTTACCACCGACGGCGCGAAAAGCGCGCACGGGGCTGTTTACGCCACCGGGAATGACGGCGCGGGCGCGATCAAAGAGGCTTTGAGAGATCGAATCGGACATGGTGGTTCGTGACTATGCGCAGTGCTGGTCTGCCGCAAGGGGCGTCTTTACATCGCACGGCCCCACGTCCACCATGGCGCTATGCGACGCTCTTACTCGTTTCATCGCCGATCTTTATCCATCACGACGATTCTCGCCGCTGTGTCGATGGCTGCCGGCTGTTCGTCCGATCCGCCCGCCGCAGCGAAGCCGACGGCCGAGCAGCAGCAGATTCTCACGGTGCCCGAAACCGAGTCGTGGACGATTCCGGGTCTGCAAGACGAAGTGCACGTCGTGCGAACCGAGGCAAACGTGCCGCACATCTACGCGAAAAACCGCCTCGATTTGGCTCGTGTGCAAGGGTTTGTTGTGGCACGCGATCGGTATTTCATGATGGAGCTGTCGCGGCGTTTGGGCACGGGGCGCTTGAGCGAGCTGCTCGGAGATTCGGCGCTCGCGACGGATCAAGAATGGCGTGCTCAAGGAGCGGCACACGTCACGCAGCTCATTCTGGATGGTCTCGGGCCGGATCTCACGGCGCAAGCGGACGCATTCGCGGCAGGCGTCAATGAATACATCACGCAAGTAAGAGCGGATCAATTGCCTCCGCCGAGCGAGCTGAAATTGGCCGCTACGCTGCTCGGCAAATTGAATCCGAATGATTTGTTGTCCAACTTCGATCGTCGTGACGTGGCGGCAATGGTCGCGGTCATCATTTACCAAACGAGTTACGAAGGCGGAGACGTCGGGCGAGCATCCACGGCGGCGCAACTGAATACGCTTTTCGAGGGAGCGGAATTTCAGGATTTGCGGCGCCAAGGCGCAATCAAGGATATGTGGGAACAACTGTCGCCCATTATGCCACGGAGCTCGGCGCCTGGGTTTGGCCTGGAACAAGGAAGCTCGAAACCGTCGGGTCCGAATAACAAACCTCAAGGTGGCTCGTGGGCCGGTGGCCCGTTGAAGAAGACACCGCAGTTTTTGCTAGAGCGGCTTTCCGAGCGTCTGGAGAGCATGCAAAATCGCATGCTGCGCCAAAAAGACGCTGGATACGGGTCGAATGCTTGGGCCGTGGCGGGATCGAAATCGACGACGGGCGCCGCGATGCTCGCGGGTGATGGCCATTTGTCGCTGTCCGTGCCCTCGATTCTTTATCAAGTCGGCCTCGACACGTCGGTTTTCGGTGGCGGAAATACCCATCAGCTCGGATTGGTCATTGCAGGCTTTCCGGTCATGCCGATTGGTACGAACGGGAAAGTTGCGTGGAGCCAGACGCAGCTTGGTGGTGACGTGACCGATTGGTATCGCGAAGAAATTCAATTGGGCGCCGATGGTCTTCCCTCGACGAGCCGTTTTGGTGGCGACTGGAAAACGGTCACCAAGAAAGACGAGACGTTCGTCATTGCCAATGTCGAGGCGCTCGGGAGTGTGGGTCGTACGGAAAATTGGCCGCGTTTCGAGACGTTCGACGGCCGGTGGATAGCGGATATCGAAGGTCCCTCGGTCAAACCAGGTGACCCTGTGGGCATGGGCCAATCCATCGTCAACTTGGGCGGAAAATACGTCATTCCGCAAGACATGGACAATGATGGCGTGATCACGGCGATCAGCTTCGATTACGCAGGATTCGATATAGCTGGCGTTCTTCCCACGACCGATAGGTTGGGTCATTCTGCGGACGTGAATGAATTCCGCGAAGCGACGAAGGGCCTGGTGGCGTATTCGCAGAACTTCGCGGTTGCCGATAGCAGTGGAAACATCTACTTCACGAGCTACCAAACCGTGCCTTGTCGTGGTTATTTGCCGCGGGACGCAAGTGGTAACTGGATGCCCGATGCCAATCCCGACCAACTGCTCGACGGGACGATTTATGGAGCATTCCGCATTCCGACCACTGCCGACGGTAAGGTCGACGAAGCTCCCGGGGCAAACGATCCTTATGCGTGCGTGATTCCGTTCGTGGACATGCCGGCATCGCTGAATCCGGACAGTGGCTACGTGGCGACGGCGAACAACGATCCAGGCGGTCTTTCCATGGACAATTCGCTCACCAATGACAAATGGTACATTGGTGGCACGTGGGATGTGGGCTTCCGAGCGGACACGATTTCGCGCGAGCTGGAGAAAGCCATTGCAAATGGCACCGCTGACGAAGATGCAATGGCGCGTATTCAAGCGAATACGCAATCGCGCACCGGCGAGTTATTGGCCGAGACGTTCGTCGAATCGATCAAAAAGGCGCGCGCCATTTCGGCCAAGGGCGGGCTGCTTTCTCCCACCGAGCAACGCATCTTGGACGTTTATACTGCAAACCTGACCGATTTCGAGGCGACCGAGATGCGTCTCGAAGCATGGAAGACGGCAGGTTACGAAGCTCGTTCGGGAATCGAAACGTTTTATTCGACGCCCACGGCGACCGACAAGGAATCCGCGGTGGCGACGAGTATCTGGAATGCTTGGCTCAGCCGGGCGCTTCAGCAGACCTTCAATGACGAGCAATTGCCGGGCGTGTTCAACAGCAATTCGAGCGGTGGACCGATTAAGGCGATTTGGCAATTCCTGAAGGGCCGCGGGCCAGCCAATCCGGGCAAGCTCGCGTCGTGGAACGTGGGCACCAATGAGTCGATCTTCTTCGATGTTCGCGGAACGGTCGAAGTCGAAACCAGCGACGAAGTGCTGCTAAAATCGCTTGCGGATGCCATGGTGTTCCTGAAGTCCGAACCCACTGCACCGGCCGAGGGAGGTTATGGGACGAGCGACATGTCGAAATGGATGTGGGGTTTGCGCCATTACGTGAAGTTCCAGTCGCTCTTGGACGATTTCCTGGATGATCCGCAATATGCGTCGTTCACGCAGCCGTTTGCGATTACGACGAAAATCCTGCCGCTCACGCCGGGTGTGCTGCCCGCGGATGATCCGCGCAAGGACCTGTTGTGGTTCCCGCGCAATGGGGATCAATTCTCGGTGGACGCCGCGAATCCTGGCTTCAATGGTCAGCGCTTCTCGCATGGAAGCGGTCCGGTGATGCGGATGGTCGTGTCCTTGAAGGGTGAAGAAGTCACGGGGCGAAACATCATTCCGGGCGGACAGTCGGCAATCATCGAATCGGAATTCTTCGCAGACCAGACGAGGTTGTGGCTGGCAAACGAGACGTTACCCATGCGTTTTTCGCCGAAAGACGTGGCGGCAGGTGCTACGACGCGTGAGGTCTACAAGCCGAAGAAGTA
>CAZETM010000045.1:0-26567 GCA_964514885.1 uncultured Polyangium sp.
CATCGGAGTCGTTCGAGGTTCGCCACGGTCTGCTCACCCACGGTAAACACGACGAGCGCCGTGCTGACGAGCCCTCCTAAATACCCAATGCCCCACGCATAACCAGAAATGCGCCCCAAATCGTGTTTGGGTCCAAGATCCGGCAAGAATGACGCTGCAAACGATTCACCTACGGCAAACCCGTAATTCGATGCAATGAGCAGCGCCATCGCCAAGCCCACACGCCCAGGCGTTGCGAAATACAATGTCGCCGTCGCAATCACCGTGAGCAGGTAACTCGCAAACAGAAACTTCTTCTTCGCCGCACGATAATCCATCACCGCGCCAAGTATCGGTGCCGTCAATGCAACCAGCGCGTAGCTGATACTGAGCGCCACGCTCCACAACCAATTGCCCTGACGATATTCAGGCGCGTCACCCACGATGATCTTTGGAAAGATCACGCTGAACACCACGGTAATGATCACCGTCGTGTAGCTCGAATTCGCAAAGTCGAACATCGCCCAGCCGAAGATCTCGCGCTTGGGTGCACGAGCCGGCGGAAGCGATTGTTCGGTGGTTCGAGTGGTCATCGGGACGTGCCAAAGCATCGCACGAAAAAGGTCACTTGGCAGGAGGTGCTGGAGGCGTCGCAGGCTTGAGCACGACGTTTTGCACGAGGCCAACCACTCCGACGAAAAGCGCAAACAGCGCTTCACCCGCAATGAGGCCACCACCCACGAGCGACATGGTGCTCATGTCCTCCGGAACGTCGTCCTGTTTCGTTTCTTTCGCCACGGCAGCTTTTCGAGCTTGCAAGGTGTTGTACGCCGACGAAATCACGCCGCCCAATGCAAACCAGAACGTGACCATGACCTCGACAAACCCACCAAACGACGACGCGTAAGGGCTCGGCAACAAGAACGTGTCGACGCAGAAGCCCGCGACAAACCCCTTGCGCGATCCCTTGACGTACTCGCGATAACGCGCGCTCGCATGGAGAACCTTGCGCAGCACCTCGGTCACGATCCCGATGCCTAGTCCGATCGCGAGCGCCTTGACCTTGTACGCCTGCAAGTGGCCGATGTCCTGAAGTGCCCCGACAAACTTGAACGTCATCGCGCTCTGCCACTGACCGACGTTGACATCGCGGTTCGAAAACGAGTTGACCTGCAGCACGGGATACGCCTGCATGAAGGTCTGCGCGAGCACGACGCACAAGACCGAGCCCATCACGATGCCAATGACCTGATAGCGAAATTGGACCGTGCGGTTGGTGCCGAGACGCCATCCCGTCGATCGATCCTGCTGCATGTCCCCACCGACTGAACACGACACGAGCAAGATGCTCGCTGCCATCAATCCGACACGGGGATCCTTCAAACCAAAGCCCGACATGAGCAGCACGGAGATCACGAACGCGCTGGAGATCGGATTCGAATCCGAGATGCCGAGCGAGATGCCGTTGATCAGGACAAACACCGACGCGAGCAGAATCGCGAAGATGATGTACTCGACAGGTTGTCCAAGCACGGTCGTCGCGACAAACACGAGCGCGATCGCCCAGAAGACGATCCACGCGATGAGACGCCTCGGATTGACGTGTTTCCAAGCCTCTTCGGCGTTGTTGTCCAACTTCTTGCCAGCTTGCTGACGGAAACGTCGCACCGCTTCGACACAGATGAGGCTCATGTCGACGACGGCGGATCCGAGGATCATCGCAAGGCCGATCAGGAAGCCGATCTTGCGAAAGCTGTCGCCTTCTTGGAGCCAGCCGATCGACACGAGATACGGCTGCATCTTCCAACCGATGAAGCCCATCAAGAGGCCCGGAACCGCGATGCGCGTGCCGACGATCATGCCCGCGCCGATCGTCGATGCAGACAACCCAGACGCCGCGACAGCGGGAAGTTTTTCCACGAGATACGCGAAGCCAAACCCAGCTCCTGCGCCACCTCCAAGCTGCCCTATCGAACGCTTGAGCAAACGTTTGTCCGTGAGCGCGCGAAGGATGTTTGCAACGGCCATCCCGGACGGGAAATCGAGCTTCAAGCGGTCGACGAGAATCGGTGTGTAGACCATGCCGAGGCCCACGCCGAACATGCCGATGCACATGAAGAACAGCATGAGCTGCCACGCGGGTGGCATCGCAATACCGAGCCACACCATGGCTTGGATGAGCACGCCCATGCCCGACATGCTGGCGACGCTCGCAGCCATCGTCTGCATGTAGTTCGCGCCGTGTTTGCCCTCGGGACCGTATCCGTACGTGACTGCGCTCCCGAGGATTCCCGCGAGCACTTGGCCGCCGACGAAAAACCCGAGACTGAAGTTCATGTACGCGGCAGCGATGCCTCCAAGCGGACCCAAGATCAGGATCGCAACTGCCGACAAAAGAATGTGGTAGCGCTTGGAATCGATCTTCGGCAGCCACGCGAATTTAGGCTGCGCTGCGTCTGCAGGCACAGAGACTTCGGGGCTCGGATTGCTCACGGCTCGCCTCCGTGTACGTCATGGTCTGGGTTCGAGCAGGACAAACACTTCGATCTCGAAGGGATCATGAGGAGGCCGATGCTAGCAGCGATCTCGCGTGTGCTGGCCAGGCAGATCCCAACCGCATCGAGGTTCGGCAGGACGACCGGGCTTTGCCCCGCAAGCTCGAGGAAGGCCGTACCAATTCGAAGATGAAGAAAATTGCCGAAAGGTTTGCGCCAGGGCTCGTCAGGCGAATCTGGTGCCCTATGATGTGCAACGTGATTCCTGCGCGTTTTCTGAATCTCACGGCTGCTCGTTCGGTTTTCGGAGACCGAGTCGATCGGCTGGCGCCGTTTCTTTTGCGCGGCGATCCGCTCGCGGACGCGGTTATCGAAGAAATGCGCGGTGTTCCCCGTTTGCGCGATGGACGAGGTTTCGCACTGCTCGGCGAAGCGTTGAAGCGGCCAACAGGCACCGGGGCCGACATTCCTCCCGCAATGCGGACGCTGTTCGAGAGTATCGAATATGTTCCGGCATGGGTGGATTGGGGAGCCATGCGCCGAGGGGGCGAACTGCTGCTGCGTTCGGGACTCATTGGCGGTATCGTGTTGGGTGCGTATTCACTGGTGCTCGGGTATGCATCGCCAGGTGGAAACAAACCGCTGGTGTTTTCCGGGCGACTGATGGAACGAGCTGCACGAAGGCTCGCGGAAACCAGCCGGTTCGTGCAATCCGTGGCTCAGCCGGGTAGTTTTCGACGAAATGGCGACGCGTTCGCGATTACGCTGCACGTGCGCCTGATGCACGCCCAAGTTCGGTACATGCTACGCCATTCCGATAAATGGAACACGAATGAATGGGGCGAGCCGATCAATCAACATGACATGGCCGCGACCACGTTGCTGTTTTCGCTCGTGTTCCTCGACGGCATTCGCAAGCTAGGAATCGAAACCGATCGCGACGAATCCGAAAGCTTTATGCATTTGTGGCGCTACGCGGGCCATGTCATGGGCGTCGATACCGAAATCCTACCGACGTCCGAGTTCGAAGCTAGGAACCTTGGTGAATTGATTCGTGCCACGGAAGGTGCCCCCGACGAAGACTCACGCGCGCTCACTCGAGCTTTGCTGGACGCGGGCATCACGAATGTGAAGTCCGCCAAAGAAAGACGGTTCGGGATGTTCCGACGCGAAATGGGACGCGGATTCTGTCGAGCATTCTTGGGCCATGAAATGGCCGATGCGCTCGGCGTGCCGAAAACCCCGCTGATTGGAGCATTCTATGCATTTCGGACAGCAACACAGGCTGCCGAGCACGCTCGAAAACGATCGGCGGAAGCCCATCGATCGATGGTGGTGACCGGTGCGCGTTATTGGGAAAACGTGGTGAAGCAGGGACTTGGCGCTGTGCCGGCAGACTTCATGCCACCGGCACATTTATCTCGGGCAGGTTGATCAGCGTTTGTCCGAGCGAGACGCTCGACGACGGCGCGCGACCGATACGCCAAGACCTAGGCCCATAATCGCGAGCGCGGCCAAACCATTCGATTCGCCACGGACGGCGCAACCACTCGAAGACGGCGCGCCATTGTTGTTCGGGTTTCCATCGCCGAAATCGTTCCACCAGGCGCCGGCGCTGCTATTACCGCTCGAATTCGAGTCCGGGGGGCACTCGGGATAGACCGTACACGTGGGCGCCGTGCCGACCGCTTTCGTGGACTGGAAGAAGCTAGAAACCTCGGTTTGCGCCGCAGATGCGCCAATCGCGAGATCATTGCTCAATGCCTGACGCGCAAGCTGAGCATTGATACGCGTGAGCCATACGGCATTTTCATTGAGGCCGCCGAATACCTTGGTCATGTCCTCTTCGAATTCGTCGCGAGCAGTCACGTATCCATCGGCTGGATCGCCATAACCGCTTTGTTCGGGCAAGAAGTCGAGCACCTGCTCAATGGGGCTGCGCAAGTTCCAGATGGACATCGGACGCGCATGTTGCACGAGCCAGTTAGCATTGTTGCCCGCCTGGAAACCGGCTTCCTTGAGCTGAGCATAGTTTGAGGACGAAGTATCCCAGTTCCACACGATGTCGGGCTGGCTAACGGTGAACGAAGGGAAATTCGTCGGCTCATAACGCCCCTCGCCGACCATCCACATGGTAATCGGCGTAATGGCTCCCGTACCGACGGCAACCATGCGCAATGGAAGCGACAAGGCTGCGCCATTGCTCGTAATGCGGACGGGCTTCATCGAGTCGACGCCCGTGCCAGGAACGAGCTTCATGGCGAGAAAATCGAAACTTTCGGCAACGTAGGCATCAATGACCGGCGCTACATCGGCGGGAATGTTGTAACCGTTCATCGTGAGCCAATTCTTGAGGGCTCCCGAATCTTGCGACGACAATTGCACGGTTTCGTAAGGGCCCACGACTTCCCGCGCGAGCACGTCGACGCCACCATTCGGTGCGCCTCCACCAGCTCCCGAGCCAAATCCACCATCGTCTTCACCCCATCCCCAACAGGAAGGAGGCGGGGGGCAATTGAGCGGCGGCGGCGCAATGGTCGTCACCGTCAAATCGCTGAGCTGAGCGAAAAGCACGTCCGAGGACAAACCAATATCGACGATGCCCTTGATGGGAAGAACCCATGCGAACGACGAGGGCTCGCCGGAATATTCGATTTGATCCCACAGCGTGGTCGACGTCGGCGACATGGAGAAGAGCATGCGGTGACCCGTCACCTGAGAATTTTCGCCGACGGGAGCGGCGCAGCCACCACACGCGGCGGCATCAGAAGCTGCGGTAAACGCCGCAGCAACGAGAGGAATGGTCAAGAGCAGGGCATGAGCAAGCTTCATAGGGAATAACCTCCGGCAAGGTGAGCGAGTAGCATACCTTATGCCCGGTAATTTCCTGCGTGATTTCTGAAGAAGCTTCGCGCGCCCTAGGCGCACACCTGCACACGTTGGCACAGCAGGGCGCAAAACTTATCGACCGACTTATTGAAGTCTCGGATCCGCACCTTTGGATGCGGCTGCCTTTGGCGCAAGGATCGAGAACACCGCCCGCAGCCCGTCAGTAATCGCCTCCGTCGCCCCAGACTCGCTCACTCGATACCCGCCCACCGGTCGTCCATCGCGTTCGCCAAGCCAAACCCACGCTTGTTCACCCGCAGGCGCCTGCAAACACACTTCCGCTCGACGTCCCCCTTCCGTCACACGCACGTCGGTCCAATGCAAGGACCCAAATGGCGCACGCTGGCGCAATAGAAAGAGTCGGTTTGCCACGGAACGAGACACCGGCATTACGGCATCCTCGGCCATTGGATGCACCACGGCTGCACCCGCCGACAATCGCTCGCGAAGAGTTATCAGCCCGGTAAGCGCTGCCCCGCGATCCGCCGGGATGCTCGTGAGCCAAACGGAGAACCAATCGAATGCTCCAATCCCCTCACCCGCGCTTCGAGGTCGCAATTCAATGGCGAGCGTTTCTGTGCCCACGAACCGCACGGATACGGCTCGCTCCCCCACTTCGACCAATTCGAGCTTTTCAAATGGCGCGGGCGGAACGAGATCTGCAAACATTCGCCCAACGAACGCGCGCGCATGCAGCGAAAATTGTTTTCGATCGGGATCGACCTCGAGGAGTTTTTCTGGAGTCACCGCAACAAACTCTTCGTCCCCGTACATTTCACGATATTTCTCGAATACCCCACTGCACCGAGAATCGAATACACATCCGCGACAACCATCGGGTTTGGACTTGTCGCGACGTTTGACCAGGTATTTGTCCCAGGGCTTGCTGAGCTTCTTGTCGCCATCGACCGCAATGGTCATGGTCTTTTCGCCATCGTGATGAATGTAGGGCGCAAGATGAGGCGATATGCAATATGGTAAGTTGCCAATGTTGACGTCGAATCCTGCCGGGAATCCTCGAGCCATTCTTTCGAACGGTCCCACCATGTCGCGATAACGGGGAATCATGGATCCGAACTCAGCTTCCGTGCGTACGCCGGCGTCGAGCGGACGCACCATATCCAAATGCAGTTGCGATACTCCGAGCGGCAAAAGCAATTCCGGAAATACATCGACCGATTCGTAATTCGATTGCACAACGCACATGTTCACGGTGAGCCTCTGTTTGCGCTCGTGCACGTGCCTCATCGACTGCACCAGACGCGCGAACGAGCCATCTTTGCGGGTCGTGCGCTCGTGTGACTCTTCGGTTGCTCCTTGCAACGAAAACCGAAATGTGAAGTTACCGCCCGTGGCTAGAATTTCGTCGACGAACGCTGCTCGTGCGGTTTTGACTCCGTTCGTGAACAGAACGATCTCTTCGAAGCCGAGCGCTACGGTTTCGCGCACGACGTCCAGAAATGCGGGTTGTAATGTGGGCTCGCCGCCGAGCAGCGTGATCTTACGATGCCCGGCGGCGAAGGCCGCACGTATCTCCGCAACAATGGGCTCACGATCGAGCGGCCTAGCTCTGCCCAGCGCTGTTTCCTGGCCGCTCACGCAAAAGACGCAGCGATTGTTGCACATATGGCCAAGTTGGATCTCGACCTGCGTCTTGGGCTCCATGAAGTCGGACTATACGACAAATCCAAGCTGCGCGGCATGTTTTCTTGTTCAGGCCGCTTTACGCTCCCACACCCGCGCCTGAAGCTGGTCCTTGATCCACGAAAGATGCCTCTGTTCGTCCGAGTAGTTGCGTTCGAGCAGCGACCGCACATCGGGCGACAAATCCTCCATCTCGAGTGCTTTGTGGTAGCTCGAGTTGGTCAGTGTTTCATTTCCCTGCATCGCCACGAGCGAGCTGTGATCACCTTGGCTGACGATGGCCGTGAAGCCTTCGATGAAAAACCCTTTCCAATCTCGCCGCACATCGGGTTTTCCGCCAAGTTGGCGCACACATTCACTCAAATCCCGAATATGCCGATCGTGATCCCCTCGAAATTCGGTGAGCCGGCGCTTGAGCTCGTCCATATTGCAGCCCGAAATGGCCTGGTCATAGGCGTGCACCGCGTCGACGTCGATCTTGATGAGGTCGTTCAGTTTATCGAGTACTTTGGGCGTATCCATGGTGTGTGTCCTCTCGAGCGTCCCGAAACGGTGGCTCGATGCGAAGTATGGGGAGCCTAATCGAAGAATGTAAAGCCCATGGTGGGCGGAAAACGCCCATTGCGGTACTTGGCTGCTCGCTGCGTCGATCGAGCCGGCTTCTTGCAAGGGTCGTCGAATCGCCGAAAATTGCGCGGCCGGGCCATGTGAATATGGCCAATTGTTGCAAACCTGGACAGGGAGGAAGCACGTGGCACTGGATATCAAAAAGGAAAAAGGCGTACCCCTCGAACGCCAGGAAGAATTCACTTGGCGCGACATGGTGCGCGAGCCCATCAGCAAATTGAATGACGACGCGTTCACGCGTATGCGCATCATTCTCATGAACGGCATCGAAATGGAAGCGAATCGCTTTCAGCATTTCTACGCCCGCATCAATCGAGAAATGCGCATCCCGCTCGCGCGCGTCAGGCGCATCGAAAGTCACCAACAGGTACTCATCAATTGGCTACTTCCTGCCGATCAATCGGCGCTCGAAACGACCATTGCGTACGAACAAGTCGCCATTGAAGTGACCTCGAGCCTCGCGCTGCTCGAGCCCGATCCCTACATGGCGCAGATTCACCGCTTCGGGCTGCTCGAAGACTTCGATCATTTGTATCGATATTCGGCGCTGCTCGATCGCTTGGAGGGCAAAGATGCCAATTCGATCTTGCAGTGCTACACGGACATTTTGCCGGGAAGGCCCACGATCGTGCAGCACCGCCATCCAGACGACGACGTGCGTATCTCCTACGATCGGACCAAAGCCGCACCGATAACGAAAATCTCGGCTCTGACGATTCTCTCGGGCGAGCAACAGACGCAAAATTATTACCAAAACATCGGCCCCACGTTCGCCGACCCGATGGCGCGGCAACTTTATGCCGAAATTGCGCACATCGAGGAACAACACGTCACGCAATACGAATCGATGCAGGACCCGAGCGAGACGATGCTCGAAAAGTGGCTGCTGCACGAAGTCACCGAGGTCTGGAATTACTTGGGGTGTATGGAGCAAGAAAACAATTCGCGTATCAAGGCCATCTGGGAACGGTTCCTCGCCCTCGAGCTGGGACATTTGCATTACGTGATGGACTTGTTCCAGCGCATCGAAAATCGCGATCCCATGGAGATCATCCCGGCCGTTTTGCCAGAACGTATCGGATACATGAGCCACCGCGATTACGTGCGTCAGGTGCTGCGTGCCGAGGTCGACTTGAACGCCGTTGGTCCGCTTTTCGTGGCAGAAAGCCAAGTGCCGCAGAATTCGCCCTCGATCGCCTACCGCAACCAACTCAACTCCGAGGGTTCGCCGAGCCAAACCGTTTCCGCGGGCTACCGCTGGCATCCGGGAACCGAAATTGCGAAAAAAGCAGCCTGAGCAGCAAATGAAAGGGGAGCGCCAATGAAAGAACCTACGGATATGGGCATGAATCGCACGGGGGTGGGAACCAGCCCCATCGATTCCAAAGACATGGAAGAAGCGGCGGAACAAAGCACTCCAACCTCGGCCGGCAACGAATCCGAAATCGCCAACCTGCGTATGTCTTACATCATAACGTCTTCGGTAACGGGCACGATGCCTCCGCCCACGACGATCAAAGGTGCCGTAAGGTCGATCATTGAAGGAATGTCGGCCAACCCCGCGGTATTCTTGGACAAACTAGGCGAGCGCCTGGCATTCGAGCGCACCGGCACGCGTATGTACGAAGCCGTAATGGCCAAATACGACGCACTGGGCAGCTACGACGGAGGCCCCACGCGCGATATTCTGCGAGAATTCCACGCTGACGAATTGCGCCATTTCCACGTCTGCAAAAGCGCCATCGAAAGCCTCGGAGCAGATCCCACCGCAGTTACGCCGTCGGCCAATATCGCTAGCGTCGAAGCCTCGGGCATTCTGCAGGTCATTACCGATCCACGCACGACACTATCGCAGTCGCTGCACGCCGTTCTCGTGGCGGAATTGGTCGATACGGAAGGCTGGGACATGCTCATCGAGCTGGCGACTGCGCTTGGTCACGACGCAATGGCAGACGATTTCCGTGATGCCATGCGAGCTGAAGAGCGGCATCTGGGTCACGTCCGGCAATGGGTAGTAAATTATACGATGCAGGACGCCGAAGGAACACAGTTGCGAGCTGCGTAAATGCGAAGCAGGCTCGCCGCATTCGACGAGCCTGCAGCATTTCATTTCATCAGCCGCCGGGGCTGAACATGATCGGGTAAACCACGGTCACGATACCGCCTTCAGGCTGCGGGAACGACAAACCATAGAAGGCGCGCACGACACACGAAACGACGCCGCCATCCGGCATGTCCGATCCACCATTACCCACGTTCGATACCGCGCCGTCACGACCGATGACGAAACGAACCGAAACGCGACCCTGCAAGTTCGGATTGTTGCGCAATCCATTTTCGTAACACAATCGGAATCGGCCGAAGTTCTGACGCACGATGCGTTGAATGACCTCCGGGGGCAATCGACCGCTCACGCTCGTCGCGCCCATTCGAACACTCGGCGGCTTGGTGCGGTGCGAACCCTGCAATCGACCGTGACCCGAGCCAAACCCTTGTCCAGAGCCCGTGCCAGCGCCATGGCCAATCGTACCGATGTTTCCGAGACCAATGCCTTCGCCACGACCGCCGCCGCCTTCGCCAATACCGGACAAACCGAGACCGCCGGCGCCGAATGAATCGCCGATGGCATCGCCCCACATATTGCCGCGGGCGCTCAATGGGTCATTACCGAGCGAATCATCGCGACCCCACGGAGCCGTCGGTGCATTGGGATCACCGCCAGCGCCTGCATTGAGCAGACCGATCATACCGAATTCCGCAGCGTCACGCAGAGCCGCTTGACGCGCGATATGCGGGTCGGCATTGTCTTTCGGTCCTTGCACGCCAAACTTGCCACCGCTCGATTTGGTGGTCGGATTCCCCATGGAACCTTCTTCACCCTTCGCACGCGTGCCCGTGCCGCCTTCTTTGCTGTCGGCGCTGCTCTCGGCAGTTTCCTCCGGCTTCTTCTCTTCCTGCTCTTTTTCAGCAGCCGCATTGAGGTACTGCTGGATCATGAACTTCTGATCATCCGAGATGCCGTCTTCACCCGACGCTCCAAGCGGCGGCATGAAGAATGCCATTGCAGCGAGCAAACCAAGGTGCACGGCCGCGGACAAACCGTGGTACATGTAGCTCTGCGCATCCATGTTGAAATGCCCAGCCACCACTCGACCCGCATTCACCGTAGAGACCTGGAAGATCAATCCATCGATGTCGATACGTGCCTTGGAGCCCGCGGGCAATGCAATTTGCATCGCGCCCGAGATCTCCGAGCAAGGCGTCGCTTTGCCCTGATCAATCGCTTGCTGCACGGTCATCTTCGATTGACCCGCCAGCTCGATCGTGCCTTTCGCTTTCGGCAAAACCACCGCGTAAATCGTTCCACCGCTGACAATCACGACCGGAGCACGAGCTGCGCCGATTTTTTCTTGCGGCACGAAGTAATCACACCCAAGCCCCTTGGCCTTCTCCTCGCCCACGTAATACGAGCGCGGGGGCGTCAAGTGCGCGACGTTCAGGATCGTTTGATCCCAAATGATCATGACTTCCACGGACGCGGTCGGCGTTTCGACCTCTTCATTGGGGACGTCGGGGCCGCTCTTGACCAATTGATACGTGTACGAGCCTTCCGGTGCGTCGTGCGGAACATCGTCGTGAGAATGCGCCTTGGGCTGCGCAAACGGGTTGTTCGTGCCAAACGGATCCGCTCCGAATGCAGGCGCCGCAGCAGCCGCGCCAAACGGATTGGCACTCGCAAACGGATTCGCGGAAGGAGCAGCAGCACTACCACCACCGAAAGGCGCTGCAGACGACGCAAACGGATTCGGTGCGCCCGCATTGGCAAACGGGTTTGCCCCAGTAACCACCGCGCCAGCAGCCACCGCCACCGGCTCGGCCTTTTCTAGCACGAGCTTCGTCTTTCCAATCACGAGTTGATCGGCGACGTGAATCTTCACCTTGTTGACTCGAGCGCCATTGACCAGCGTCCCGGGCTCATTGCCCAAATCGATCAGGGTAATGTCATCGGGCGACGCCACTTCAATGACGGCGTGCATACGCGATGCAAGCTCATCATCGACACGCAAATGGCTCTTGGGATCTTTGCCGACCTTGACGATATCCTGAGTCACGGTCTCGCGACGCAGCAATGCATCGTTTTGATAGAGCGCAAACGTCAGAGCGACTTTTTGCTTGCCTTCCATGGTCCGCCAACCTTTCCTCGTGCCGTCCCGCTTATTGCGGGTAGTTACCCCACGAACAAAATCGATGGGGTCAGTTCAAATCCAAAACTTTTTCGGGAGCGCATGTCCGAAGTGCACGCGCTCGGTGATGACGTCGATCGAAGCTCGCTTTTCGCAGCAATTCGATGTCGTCGTCTCCATGGCCGCACAAGACAGCGACCCGGACCCAAGGTTCCCACGAGTTGCGAGATCGTGCGCGAGTCAAGATCTCGTGACTTGAAGCACTTCCATCGAAAGGGTCCGCCACGGCTGGATTCGCGTGTCGCCCCGCATCCACGCCCCTGCACCACGTTGGTAAACGCGTCCCGCCTTTCGACGAGCACCCTTTACCACGTTGGTAAACGCTACTCGACGCGAGTCCGCAAGGTCGCACCACGTTCTCCAAAGCGGTCGCTTCAGCATCGACCACTCTTCACCACGTTGGTGCGGACCGCGCGTCCCGAGTGCAGCAAGCCCTACCACATTGGTAAACAGCGGTCGCCTCGATTGGACCACCGCTCACCATCTTCTACGGTCGCGATGGCTCCGAGGCGAGCAGCACGCACCACGATTTCCAGGCGACTTGACCTGCGGTCGACCTTTTTTCACGCGCCGTAAAAATTTCTTGAACGCCAGGCGGTACATCTGCACCAAACCAATCGTTCCCAGACGGAACACGGCCAGCATAGAAACAGATATCCGGGTTACGTACCCAGGAGGCCACCATGCGGAAGTATCATATGAATGCGTCGTCGACGGCTCGGTTCGCATATGGGGTCGAGCTTCACGCGGGGCTTTCGCGATTTTCGGAGACGACGGGAGCGGCAGCGGAGATCCTGAGCGTCAACGATGCGCTTTATGCGCAAACTCAAAAGCGTGTTGCATTGCTCGTGCCGATGATCAAAGCACGGGCGTCGTTACGCTTTGGTGAATATCATGTCGATGGGGTGATTCGGTCTGCATTTCGCGCGGCGCAGGTGGCAGACGGAGGACGTTCGGGCCGGATATGTGCAGTGATGTTTCCGAATGGTTTGCGCGAGGTGACCAAGCCCGCGGGCAAGAATCAGGTGAAGCCCACGAAAGAGCTGATCGAGAGGCTCGCGCATAGCATGACTGCCGGCATTGAAGAGTATCGGGCGGTGTGGCTGCCGAAGCTGGAAGCGGCGCTATCGCAGTTGGAAGCGTCGATTGCGGCATACGAAGCAGCGCAAGCGGCGCATCACGATGCATTCATGGCCGAGCGGGCGTTGCGGGATGCGCATCACGACAAGGTCGACCAGGTGATGGGCATTGTGCGGGCGACATTCCCGCGGGATCGCGATACGCAGGACGTGATATTTCCGATCATGACGACCGCGCGCGAATCCGAGGACGAACCCGAAGTGATTTCGCAGCCGACGTAATCGTTTCCCCCTCGATTTCCTACCCATCCAGTGCTAGCGTCCGCGTCGCTCCGGCCGCATTCCCATGGACAAACAAGCACTCCTCCAAGAACTTCGCTCGCGTCTCGATGAAGAGCGCGCCAACACGACCCGCATGGCGCTCGAGGCCGCCGCTGCCGTCACGCACGAAGACAACAAGCCCGAAAACGACAAAGACATGCGCTCGACCGAAGCGTCTTATTTGGCGCGCGGGCAAGCCGAACGGGCTCGCGAGCTGGAACGCTCGGTGGGGCTACTCGCGTCGCTCTTGGTGCGTCCCTTCGGCCCGAACGACAAGATTACCGCCACCGCGCTCGTCGAATTGCAGCAAGGAAAATCAAAGCTCGTCTGCTTCGTCCTGCCCGCCGCAGGTGGACAACGCATTCGTATGGATGGCACGGACGTGCAAGTCGTCACTCCCACCAGTCCGCTGGGCAAAGCATTGATGGGTTTGTCCGAAGGGGACGAGGCGGAAGTGAGCACGCCACAAGGGACGAAAATCTACGAAGTGGTGAGCGTGCGCTGACGATGTTTCAGTTCTTGGTTTTACGCCACTTTTCAGTCAATTCGTCCAGTTCCTTCAAAATGGTTTGACCTTCTGGATCCGCACGTGGAGCATCGAGCCACGGGCCGAGAGCTTTACGTACGGCATCGAAATGCGCTTGAGTGGCGACTTTGCGCTGCACGGCGTCGCGCGCTGCAAGCAGCTCGAGCCGCGCGAACGTGAGGCGATAGGCGAGTAGCCACGGCGCCGCCTTCACGATTTCCTCGAGCAATGTGCGCGCTTTTTCAATGGCTGGCCGAGCATCCTGACCTTCTCGAATGGCAACCATGGCTTCGAGAATGGCAACCTCCGCGAGCTGATCACTATTGAGGACATCAATGGGCAACGTTGCGGCGAGGGCTTCTGTGGCTTTCAATGCTGCCGCGAGTGACTCGTGCGCATCCGTGCCCGCCTCGATTTCGTAATGTGCTTGAGTGACCAATACGATGGCCTCTATCTGCAGGAAACCAATCCATGCCGGATGCGTTTCTCGTCCCATTTCAATGGCCACGAGCGCTCGGCTGACTGCATCGCGCGGAGATTGCTTCCAATGGCGCAGTTGAGCAGCCCGCTCCATGTGGAGCATCGCTTGCTTCTGATGCATCATGCCCGCGGCCATGGGCGTACTGACGGACTGCTCGAGAACGTGCATACCTTGTTCAATGGTGGGCGTCAAATCCACGCCGCGCCAACGCTCGAGGCGCGAGCGCAAGATATAAACGTGCCCCAATGACGCGTTCCACGCCGCCGTGCGCTCCGGATGATCGCGCAGCAATTCTTCATGAACCTGAATCACCCGTGATATGTCGGTCGACGCATCCTCCGAAGAGTGCTCGACCTTGACCATGATCCTGGAGCGTAATGCCGTGGCAAGCATTTCCTTTGCACTTGCCGGATTATACCCGGTCGCGACCGCGCCTTCGGCCGCCCGAACCGCATCATGGATGAATCGTGTGGGATCGTCGCCGGGCTCTGGAGAGTTCGCGAGGCGGAAGGCGAGCAAGACGAGCATGTCGGCCTGAGCGTGTCGCGCATGTTTGTTTGCTGAATCGACCGTTACGGCATTGGCACAGATTTCACGCGCCCGCTCGAAAACCTTGCCCGTCAGCTCGCCCTTGTAGCTGGCGGTATACGTCGCATGCATCCAAAGAAAACACATGCGATCCAATACCTCGGGCTCGCTGCGAGCAATTTCAGCCGCGATCTCGTACGCAGCCGCAGCGGACTCGACCTGTTTGGCGTGCAGCGTTTGCCAATCCGGTGGAATGTTGGCCGCCAGCTCGAGCGCAATAGCCACATGCGCGTCCCCTTCGATCCGCTTGGCATCGTACAGCAACGGAGAATGCGCGAATGCTTCCCGAGCGAAAGCAATGGCCTGCAGATGGCGACCTTCGTGAAAAGCAATCCTCGCCTCGGCATAAGAAGGCTGCTCGATTTTGAGCGGCAACGATGCACGCAAATGCCCAAGCGCCGGGGTTCGATATTCTTTGTCGAGCTCTTGGAGACGCGCTTGTTTGGCTGCGTCGTCTTTGATGGATTGTATCTGTCGACTGCCCTGTTCAAAAAGGGCGAGCAAGGTTTTTCCAAGCGCCTGGTCAAGCTCGTCAGAGACATACCCTTCGACTCGTGCACGCTCGAGATACGTACGTGCAGAATCGTAGTCGGCCAGCGCGAGATATCCCCGGCCAATCGCATATTCGGCAACGCCGCGATCGATACGCTCGTTATGGTCGAGTCGCTGCTTGATTTGCTCGAGCCGCTCGCGCACCTGCCGCCGCTCCCGTTCGACGTCGTGCAGCGGCATCTGGTACGCATTACGCATGAGCTGTTCCATCGACAATGCTTCTTGCACCAGCTCCCGCTCGACTTGCGCGGCATCCCCCAATCGACGCCGCTCGACAAAAATCGCTCCCGTCGCCGCTGCGACGGCGAATGCCATCATCAGGAGAATGTTGCGCCAGAAATGTTGAGCGGGCGCCTGAGAAATCGGCGCCAATTCGAGCGGAACCGCGACCTGCGGAGGCAATTCTAACGCTTCGAGAAAATGATCGAGTTCTTCGGCAAGCTCCAGCGCGGTTGTTTGACGATCCGCCGGATTACGCGATAGACTTTTCATTGCAATCGCATCCAGCTCCAGAGGTATGCCGGAAACGATATGCCGCAATGGGAGGGGATCCTCGGTCAAAATGCGCGACAATACGAGCTTCGGCGCGCCGTCCTCGTAAGGCGGTCTTCCGCCAAGCAATTCGTACAATGTGGCCCCAAGCGCATACACGTCAATCTTGGGCGAAACCGGAAACAATCCAGTAACGAGTTCGGGAGCCATGTATACGGGCGTGCCAGGCCCTGCGCCCGACGAAATGCCATCCTGAGCGAATTCGCGAGCAATGCCGAAGTCGACCAATATGGGAGTAATCAATCCATCTTGACTGCGCCGAATCAAAATATTGCTGGGCTTGATGTCGCCATGAACAATGCCGAGCTGATGCGCGGCATGCACTGCGCGAGCGACATCTCGAATGATTGCTACGCGCCCGGACAGATTGAGGTCCTCGCGGAACTGATGCAGCGCCGTCCCGTCGATGAATTGCATCACCATGTACGGTTCGCCGTTTGCCTCGCCGACCTCGTAGATGCGACAAACGTTGTTATGGTCGATGCGCGCCTGAGCACGCGCCTCTTGCAACAGCTTGGATTTTCGCGCCGGGTTGTTCGTCTTGAGGATCTTGATGGCCACATCGCGGCCGAGAGTGAGATCGCGAGCACGAAACACGGTGCCCATTCCGCCCTCGCCGCAACGGCGAACGTCGGCAAATCGTGCTTCCAGAACGAAAGGTGACTCTTGACTCTCGGGCGAACATGTGACTACGGCGCTCGGCGTGTGAGGATGCGTGTTCAACGACGCAGGCAGCGTGTCGTCGATGCGCATGTCCGCCGTGGGCACACTTGCGCGTGACGGTATGGACGAAGGAATTGAACTGGAGCGGCTGGAGCCGGAGGGCACAGCCTAAGCGTAGGGCTAACTGTCCCGTGCGCGCAACCCATAGCGTTCGATACGTCGTTTGAGCATGATGCGCGTGATGCCAAGCAGCCTTGCGGCTTCCGCGAAATTGCCGCGCGAGGCGACCAGTGCTTCCTCGACGAGCGTTCGTTCCATGTCGTCGAGGGCGGCGTAACGTTTGGCCAGGGGATGAAAGGTCGCGAAAGGGTCGCTATCGGTCGTGGATGTCAACGAATTTTTGGAGCTGTCGCCAACGAGCTGCTCGGCATTCTTATGGAGCACCGGGCCCAAATCATCCAATTGGACGATATCGGTATCGGTATGCAGGACGGCACGCTCGATTTCGTTCTTGAGTTCGCGCACGTTGCCTGGCCACGAATAGGTGGACAATGCGATCCGAGCCGCGGGGGAAAACCCGCTGATACGCTTGCCCATGTTGAGCGCCATGGCTTCGAGGAATGACTGCGCCAGAAGCAACACGTCCTCGACTCGATCGCGAAGCGGCGGAACGTTGATATCGACGACGTTGAGGCGAAAATAAAGGTCTTCGCGAAAGCGACCGGCGGCAACTTCCGCGCGCAAATCTTTGTGCGTCGCGGCCACGATGCGCACATCGACCGAAATGGGCTCCTCGGCGCCCAGCGGATACACTTCGCCGTTTTGCGTGGCACGCAGGACTTTGGCTTGTGCAGCCAAGCTGAGATCACCGATTTCATCGAGCAACAACGTGCCGCGATGCGCGAGCAAGAAGCGCCCTTTGCGACCACGCAGCGCACCGGTGAATGCACCTTTTTCGTACCCGAACAGCTCGCCCTCGAGCATGGCTTCGGGGATGGCCGCACAGTTGACCGCGACAAACGGACGCGCCGCGCGAGGTGATGCGGCATGAAGCGCTTTGGCCACGAGTTCTTTGCCAGTCCCGCTTTCGCCGCAAATGAGCACGTGCGTACCGGAGGATGCAGCGTAGCGGCGAATTTGATCCTTGAGGCGGTGGATCACGGTGCTCTGGCCCATGATGTCGGCGAATGAAGCAAAGCTGCTGGTGGAAGCTTCGGCGACGGCAGAAGCGCGCTGATATCGCTCCGCAGAATCGAGCGCCGCGGCAGTAAGGCACGCGAGCGCGTTCAAAAAGTCGAGGTCGTCGCGGTTGAATTGCGCCTTGCGCTGACTGTCGTCGACGTACAAAAAACCAAGCAAACGCCCAGCCACCTGAAGAGGCGCGCCCATCGCAGACGTGGCTCGTTCTTGGTCGTAACGAAGAATCACGGATTTGCGACCGAGAAGAGACTGCACGACTTCGGTGCTGAGCGCAGGCTCGCTGTCAGGGCTCGAGGACTGATCTCGATGACGAATCAAGTGACGAATCACCTGCTGATCACCACCTTCACATAGCGCAGCGACGGCTCGATCTGCGCCAAGCACACGCAAGATCGCTTCGAGCATGCGCCCAAGCAGCTCGTCCGGATCGACGTCCGCAAACGCAGCGCGACCAATTTCGAAGACCAAACGCAAGCGAGGATCATCCGCGTCGACCGTCTCCCTATCGAGCGTGGGAAACTCGGAGGCTTGCTCGATGGATTGAGTATTCGTGAGCGTGAAAGTGAGTTTGGCCGGGCCGATACGAATCGTGTCGCCCTGTCGCAAACTAGCCTCGGACAAACGCACGCCGTTGACAAACGTGCCACTTCGTGATCCCAGGTCACGAACGATCACCTGATCGCCGTCGATGTCGAAACGTGCGTGACGCCGAGAAACATCTCCGTAGGCGAGAATGACGCGGCACTCTTCGTGGCGGCCGACGAGCAATCCGTTCTCGATGGGGAAGGTCAACGCGAGCCGACCTGGTTCGCGGAGCACAAGAAAGGGCATGGGGCGCAGAGTGCCAAGTGGAGGTTCATTTGTCGAGAGCGATTGCAAACGTGGCGGCGCATTGAAGCGATATCAGGACAAGACAGGAGATCGGAATTCAACCCTTGCAAGTCGTCCAAGGTACACGAAGAGGTAGCAACCTGCGCGGAATTGGGTTATGGCGTGGTTTCCGATCCCTCTGGAGGAGTCTTCGCCCATGCGAAATGTCGTTCTGTTTCTCGGTGCATCTGCCATCGTTGCCATGCCTGCTTGTGGATCCGCGCCCGAGCCTCAGCCCAAGACCGAGGCGGCTGGGGTGCAAACTGCGGCACCGCTCGTAGCGACGAGTACGCCTGCTGCGGCAGCTCAGGCGACCAATCCACTGCTAGCGAAGTGGACGGGGCCGTTTGGCGGGCTACCACCATTTGCAAAAGTCAAGGTGGAATTTTTCAAGCCGGCGATTGAAGCGGCAATGGGCGAGCAACGCCAAGAAATCGAGGCGATAACGAAGAATGCCCGGGCGCCGACGTTCGATAATACGATTGTGGCGATGGAGGACATGGGCCGGACGTTCGACCGAGTCATGACGCTGTACGGCGTATGGGCTTCGACGATGAATGGGCCGGAATTTCAAGCAATCGAGCGCGAGATGGCGCCGAAGCTCGCCGCATTCTCTGACGAAATCACGCAAAATGAGGCTCTCTTCAAGCGAATCGAGACGGTCTACAATTCGCCCGAAAAGGCCAAGCTCACGCCCGAACAGCAGCGTCTGGTGTGGCGTGATTACACGTCCTTCGTGCGCTCGGGTGCGAAGCTCGATGTGAATAGCAAGAAGCGGGTGGCGGAAATCAATCAGCGCCTGGCGTCGCTGTATACGAGCTTCAGCCAAAACGTTTTGGCGGACGAAGAAGGTTACACGCTGATGCTCGAAAAGGAATCGGATCTCGATGGCCTTCCGAGTTCTGTTCTTTCCGCAGCCGCAGCGGCAGCCATAACCAAAGGTGCCGAAGGCAAATGGGCCATTACGAACACCCGATCGTCGGTCGAGCCGTTCCTCACGTATTCGACGCGAGACGACTTGCGCGAAAAGGTTTGGAAGAGTTTTGTTAGCCGTGGCGATAACAACGACGCGCGTGACAACAAGAAGATCATTTCCGAAGTGCTGAAGCTACGTGTGGAACGAGCCAAGCTGCTCGGATACGAAACGCATGCGCATTGGCGGCTCGAAAATGCCATGGCCAAAACGCCCGAGCGTGCAATGGCGCTTTTGGATGAGGTTTGGCCGGCAGCGGTTGCGCGTGTGAAAGAAGAAGTCGCCGACATGCAAGCGATCGCCAAAAAGGGCGGCTTGAAGCGCAAAATCGAGCCCTGGGATTATCGCTTCTATGCCGAAAAGGTGCGCAAGGCCAAATACGACCTCGACGAGAACGAGATCAAACCGTACTTGCAGCTCGAAAAGCTCCGAGAAGGCATGTTCTGGGTCGCAGGCGAGCTTCTCGGATTCGTATTCACGCCGGTGAAAGACGTCGAGGTTCATCATCCCGACGTGCGGGTATGGGAAGTCAAGGACAAGACGAGCGGCAAAAACGTGGGGTTGTGGTATTTCGATCCCTATGCACGGGTTGGAAAACGATCTGGCGCGTGGATGAATGCGTATCGCGATCAAGAGCGATTCAAGGATGAGACCACCACGATCGTCAGCAACAATTCCAACTTCGTGAAAGGCAAAGAAGGCGAGCCGATTCTCATTAGCTGGACGGACGCGGAAACGTTGTTTCATGAATTCGGTCATGCGCTACATGGTTTGAGCTCCAACGTCACCTACCCGACGCTCGCGGGCACGAAGGTGGCGCGAGATTATGTCGAATTCCCGTCGCAACTTCTGGAGCATTGGCTCTCGACGCCGGAGCTGCTCGAGAAGTTTGCCGTGCATTACCAGACGGGCAAACCATTGCCGAAAGAGCTTGCCGCGAAAATCGAAAAAGCGTCGACGTTCAACCAAGGCTTCGGCACGGTGGAATACCTGAGCAGCGCGCTGATCGACATGAAACTGCATCTTGCTGGTGCGAAAGAAATCGACGCCGGGGCTTTCGAGCGCGACACGCTGAAGGCGATGGGAATGCCGTCCCAAATCGTGATGCGTCATCGGACTCCGCAGTTCAGCCACGTCTTCGCGGGCGACGGGTATTCGGCTGGTTATTACAGCTATCTATGGTCGGATACGCTCACGGCGGACGCGTTCAATGCATTCACCGAGGCGAAGGGGCCTTATGACGCGACGGTCGCGGAGCGTTTGCGCAAATTCGTGTTTTCCGTGGGAGACACGATTGATCCGGCCGAGGGGTATCGTTCGTTCCGGGGCAAAGATGCCGGAACGGAGGCGCTCATGAAGAAGCGTGGATTTGCGAAGGCGACGAAGAAGCCGGCTGCGAAGAAGTAGGTTTCACCATTCCGACAGCGCATTGAATTATCGTCGCAAGCGCCCGAAAGCTAGGGCGACTGAGCGAGGAATACTTCAGTATTTCGAGCGATGTCGACCGACGATTTCGGGCGTGAGCAGATAAGTCATTGCGCTGTCACGGCCCGATGTGCCCCATCGGTCCCTCGTTCACGATATCCCCGAGCCACACCGAAAGCTTTTTGCCTTGCACGGCCGTCGAGTAAAAACCTGGGCCGAGCAAATACGTGTGCGTCGTGCTGTCGACGTAAAAGGTGGACCAGTGCCCGGCGGTCATGTGTTTGTCGCGCAATTCCTCGAGACCCAACGCATACACGTCGCCGGCCACAGGCGTTGCAATGCCGTCGATGCTCTGGCAATCGTTTTTGCCGTATCCAAAAAACAGCGAGATGACGCTGTCACGAGTGGACGAAATGAGGCCCAACCTGGCATCGGGATACTTCTTGTCGATGTAATCGACATAGTTTACGATCCCGCCACCATTGGCGCCCGAACATTCCGGGCAATCGGCTGGAAGCGTATTATTCAGGTTCCATAACCCTCGCCAGCGTTCTTGCAAGCAGGGTGCAATGTATTCGTCCGACATGGGCGGCCCCGAGTCGTCGACGAGAATGACGGGGGTGGGGCAAAATGCCTGTGCGACGCGATCATAGTTGTATGCGGCGCCAAACCCTCCGGCACTGATGCCCGTGAGCAATACTTTGGAAATCCCTGGAAACGTCGGAATGATTCGCTGCAAATAGAGGTAGATGTTTGCGTATCCGACGAAATCCTGATCCTTGGGGGAAAGCGCCCCGGCGATATCCACGTTCGTCGCATTGCCGGCATGGATGTCACCCGAGCAATACGGAACGTAGACCACATTCCAATCCTTGACGGGATTTTCGGCGTTGTCGGCATTGAAGATGCCCGCTGCACCCGACGTATTCTGCCAGCCTGCAAATGCGACCGAACCGAATGAGCTAGAATTGATGGTGCAGGTCGTGCCATTAAAACAAGCGCCACCACCCTCGAGGTAAATCACCAGTTTGTCCGAGCCCGTTTGCGGACGAATACCAAAACCCGTGGGCGATCCGTTACGACACTTCGCGCCATCGACATCGATCCACGTCCACTTTCCGGGAGGTGCGTCGATAGGTTTAATGGCGGGACCATCGAAAGGACCTTCGGGCGAACACACGGGCCCACCGCCTCCTTCGCCGCCGGCACCACCGGCTCCACCGGCTCCACCTGCGCCCGACGACGCCCCCATCGTGCCCCCCACGAGAGCCGAGGAGTTTGTTTCACCGCCACAACCCAAGAACAAAGCCGCGAGACTCACAGCAATGCTCAACCTAGTCATGTGAAGATGTAGCATGAATGCCAGCATATTCGGTCTCGCTTCGACGGAGCAAGCGTCACGTGTTGACGAATCGCGAAAGGGCGTGGTATGCATTCGACACACTGAAAAGTGGCCGTCGCGCTGCTAACGGTTTCTTGATACGCACCCCTAAAAACCAATCATGGTCACTATGCTCGATCCGTTCTCGTCGTATTGGTCCGCTTGCCCCGATGCTGCCTGTACCTTGGGAAAGGACGGTCACATTCGAGCTGTGAATCGCGCGTTCACTGACCGGCTTGGGAATCTCGCCGGGCAGCCCTTCGACGAACACGCCGTGACGGACAATCGGGGCAGTGTACGTGCAAAGATCAACGAGCTATTGGAGGGCGAGACGTCAATATCTTTCTTTGCTCCATGTCGAAGCGCAAGCGGCGAAAGTTTTTTGCTTGCGTGGAGGGCATGGCGGGTCGACGACGCGGATGCGCCCATCATTGCCGTCGCCACGAACGCTGATTTTACGAGCAATGGCCACATGCAGGACGCCCTACTTCGATCACAACAACGTCTTGCTCTGCATTTCCAACAATCGCCGCTCGGGATGATTGAATGGGATCGTGAATTCCGCGTGACCGATTGGAATCCTGCCGCAGAACGAATCTTCGGCTGGAGTCGCGAAGAAGCCATGGGCCAATACGGCCAAGATCTCGTCGTGCCCGAGGCCATTCGTCCTTATGTGGCCGACGTGTGGCAAGAATTGCTGAATTCGCGCAGCGCCGTCAATGCACACAACGAAAACGTCACCAAGCACGGTCGCACGATCGTCTGTGAATGGTCCAATACGACGCTCATCGATGCCAATGGCGATGTGGTCGGCGTCGCGTCGCTCATCAATGACGTAACCGATCGTAAAAAGGAAGAAGATGGTCTGCGGGAGCGCGAACGCGCCCAAGCCGAGACGATTCAACAATTGTCGGTGCCGCTCATCGATGTTTGGGACGGCGTGCTTGCTTTGCCGATTGTCGGGACAATCGACGAAGCTCGGGCCATGCGAATGACCGAAAGCTTGCTCGAAGCCATCGTGCAAAATAGTACCCGCTACGCAATCCTCGATATGACCGGCGCCACCGCGATGGATAGCTCGATTGCCACTCATCTTGGCGATATGGTGCGCGCTACGCGTCTCGTCGGAAGCGAATGCCTTGTTTCTGGCTTGGGCCCCGGTCTCGCCAGAACCCTGGCCGAGCTGGATGTGCCCTTGTCCGTCAAAACGTTCGGCTCATTGCGCGCGGCTTTGCGACACGCTATCCGAGCTACTCGACAATAGTCCACCCGCATGATGCCGCATCTCGTAAATCGATTGCGCCATTGGTGGCTCGCGCGTGAGCTGACTGTTTGGTACGATCCGGCTTATCGCTTACCGCTCGCAGGACTCGACGGTCCGATCGGAATGGAGCCGCGTCGCTCGGATTATGTGGCGTGGTATCTCCTCGACAAACGTATTGTGCCGGCCAATGCCATGCGGAGCCCGTCGCCCATTTCGTATGCGGAGCTGGGCCGCGTGCACGATGCGTCGTGGCTCGAATCGCTGAGCACCCCCGCGACGCTTGCGCGCGTTTTTGCGTCCACGCCCGAGGAGATTCGCGTAGACCCAATGCTGCAAACGGTGCGTCTTGCCTGTGGCGGGACGCTCGCTGCCGCGCGTTGGGCATTGGCAAACCGCAAAGCGGCGCTGAATCTGCTGGGCGGTTTTCATCACGCGGGGCGCGCGTCCGGCGGAGGGTTTTGCGCCGTCAATGATATGGCCGTAGCGCTCGCAGCATTGCGCCAAGACGACGGATTCGATGGTACCGCCGTATTCATCGACCTCGATGCTCATCCGCCAGACGGCACTTCCGATTGCGTGCGGAATGATCAACGCGCGTGGATCGGATCCATTTCCGGGTGCGATTGGGGACCACTCGATAACGTCGATGAAACCATTCTCGAAGTGGGCAGCGGCGATGAGCGTTATCTACAAGCGCTAGACGCATTGCTAGGACGAATGCCCAAAGCCGACCTCGCTTTCGTCATTGCGGGAGGCGACGTTTTGTCTGGCGATCGATTGGGAAAGCTTGGTTTGACGCTCGATGGAGCACGTCAACGCGACTTGCGGGTGGTCGAGAAATTGCAAGGCATAGCAAGCGTATGGTTGCCTGGAGGCGGATATCATGAAGAGGCTTGGCGCGTGCTCGCCGGCACCGCGCTCGCATTATCATTACAAACGCGCCACGCGATATCGCGGACTTACGAGCCATTGTCGCGAAGGTTTGCCGCCATTGCAGCGGGCATAGCTCCCACGGAGCTTGGAAGCGAATCGGAAGAATCCGAAGAAGACATTCTCTCGGCATTGGGGCTTGGTTCCGGCCGACGCTCGCGGGCGCTTGGATATTACACGGCCGAGGGGCTCGAATACGCGCTCGAGCGTTATGGACTATTTTTTCAATTGCGCCGCCTAGGTTACGATCAATTTCAAATGGCAGTGGATTCGACTGATACCGGGGATCGTATGCGGCTTTTCGGCTACGCCGCCGGTGAAAAACATTTGCTCGTCGAAAACGTGGTCGAGAAAAGACACATTGCAGGAAACGATGTGCTCTACATTCATTGGCTCACGCTACGGCACCCGTTGGCGCATTTTACGACAAAACGGCCGCAGCTTCCGGGACAAGAAGTTCCAGGGCTCGGTCTGGCGCGGGAAATGAGCGAGCTGGAATTGCGCATTGCTCGCCGGCTAGGGTTCGCAGGCCTTGCATTTCGCCCCGGCTGGTACCACATGGCTTATACGGCGCGTGCACGATTTCATTTCGCAGATCCGCGCCGTCAAGGGCGCTTTTTGGCCATGATACGGGACCTGGGCAAACGACCGCTGCTCGAAGTGACCTTGGCCTGCACAGACGACCGCGTCCGAATGAATGGCGAGAAGTACACGTGGGAAGCAGACGAAATGGTCTACTTGCTCGACACGCCAGAAGCCGAGGACCCGGTCGTCGTTGAAGAAAAGAACCGCGTGAAATTCACCATGGATGAGGCGCGCCTCACCCCCTAGCCGCCTCTCCAACTCCGCTTTGCTCCGTGGAGAGGGGGAATTTACTGCGCCGTCCAGCCGCCGTCGACGGTCCACGCTACGCCACGCATCTGAGATGCAGCGTCGCTGCACAGAAATACCACCATCTCGCCGATTTGCTCGGGCGTGACAAATTCGGCCGAGGGCTGTTTTTCCGCAAGCAGAACGCGTTTCGCTTCCTCGGCAGAAACACCATCCCGCGCTGCACGATCGTCGATTTGTTTCTGTACGAGCGGCGTGAGCACCCAGCCCGGACAAATCGCATTACATGTCACACCCGTGCGCGCCGTTTCGAGCGCCGTGACTTTGGTCAGGCCCACGAGGCCATGTTTTGCCGCCACATACGCAGCTTTTCCCGCGGACGCAACCAAACCGTGCACTGACGCCACATTCACGATGCGGCCATGGTTTTGCGCCTTCATTCGCGGGAGAATGAGCCGTGTGGTGTGAAACGCCGACGTCAAGTTGATCGCGATGATCGCGTCCCACTTTTCCACGGGGAAATCTTCGACATTGGCGACATGCTGAATCCCCGCGTTGTTGACGAGGATATCGACGCCGTCGAATTCGGAATTCGCGTATGCCACGAGCTCCTCGATTTGCGACGCTTGGCTCATGTCGGCGCCGTGAAAGCCGACACGCGCGCCGATGGATGCGTTTTTCTCGACCATCTCTCGAGCGCCAGCGACGTCGCCAAATCCATTCAAAACGACGTTGGCTCCGCGACTCGCGAGCGTTTGAGCAATGGCTAGACCAATACCACTGGTCGAGCCCGTGACGAGGGCGGTTTTTCCGTTGAACATGTTTTGTCGCAATCTGGTCAGGCAGCGTGAGCGCGAATGAATTCGTGGACGAGCGGGTAAACGTTCTCGCGCCACCGGTGCCCGGAGAAAATGCCGTAATGCCCCGCGCCCGCCACGATGAATTGTTTACGTTTTTCCGGGGACAAGCTCGCACATAACGTCTGCGCCGCTTCGGTTTGGCCCATCCCCGAAATATCGTCCTTTTGGCCCTCGACCGTGAACAGCGCCGTGT
>CAZETM010000046.1:0-26517 GCA_964514885.1 uncultured Polyangium sp.
GAACGAGAGGTCTTCCACGGCCGCGAGGTTACTCGGGATGCGCTGGTTTGTAAAGGAAATGCCTGGCAGCGCGACGTCACGGCAGTCGCGTCGTCGCCGTGCCGGGCACATTCTTGGCAGTCATGCTGATCCAGCACGAAAGATCACGCTCGACTATCGTCTCTGGGAAATGTCGCACGATTGTTGTTTCGTTCCCCGGAAAAACGTGTATTTTGGCGGAATGAACGTGGGAAAGGAAGCTTGTTGAATCATGGCTACGTCGTACAACCCTTATGAAGCACCGGGTACGGGTGGATATGGTCCACCACAACACATGGCGGGTGGTGGAATGATTACGCCGATGATGGCGGAACACCTGCGCGCGACACGGCCGTGGGTGCGGCTGTTGTCGATACTGTTGTTTCTTGCTGCGGGTATGATGGTGCTTACCGCGGGTTTGATGTTTCTCGGCGGGCTTGCTGGGCTTGCAACGGCTGGTAAACGCTCAATGGGAGCAGAAGCGCTGGTTGGTCCCGTGGGTGGCATGATCTACTTTGCCGTGGCGGGTTTTTACGCGATCCCTGCGATAATGATGCACCGGTTTGCGAATGCGATCGATTCATTCGTGACGGCGCCCTCATCCGCGTCGCTCGAAGACACGCTGGACAAAAGTCGAGGTTATTGGAAGTTTTGCGGCATTCTGGCGCTCGCAATGATAGCACTCACCGTGGTGATGATGGTCGGAGCGATTGTCGTCGGTGTTGCCGCGGGTTTGGCGGCGAAGCCATGAGAAGGCGGCCGCAACGCCAAACGTCTGGCGTGCCCGTGCAACTTGGCTACCGTGCGTCCAGGCGGGTTTTCTGAACCGCGTGGTGTACAATGGGAGCAAAGAATCTACCGCTTTGAATCGCGCCCCTCTGTTGCTCTTGGCGATCATGACGTGCGCGGGTCTTTGCTGCGGCTGTGGCTCGGTGCCCGCGATTCCATCGCTCGATGTGTCCCCTTCGCCGCGTCCGGCGCATCCCGCTGCGGCCGCGCCGCTCGCGTTTCACAATTCGTCATTACGCGTGGCCGCAGGCTACGAGCACACCTGTGCCGTTCGATCTTCCGGGGAGGTCCGCTGCTGGGGTCGCAATGATTCGGGACAGCTTGGTGACGGCACCACCCATCGGCGCGATGAAAGCGTGACGGTCCTCGGAATTTCCGATGCAATGGGCGTCGCGGCCGGCGTCGTGCACACATGCGCGTTGCGTCGCACCGGCGAGGTTGCGTGCTGGGGCCGCAATGAATCCGGAAAATTGGGCAATGGCACCACCGAAAGCAGCGCGTCTCCGGTTTCTGTCGGCGGCATCTCGGATGCCATTCAAATTGCCGCGGGCACGGGGCATACCTGCGCATTGCGACAATCCGGTCGCGTCGTGTGTTGGGGTTTCAATCGCGGGCGATTCGGTGACGGCACGAGCGCTCCATCCGCGCTTCCGGTCCCCGTGCCGGACATTTTCGACGCCGTGCAAATCACCGCTGGAATCGGCCACACGTGCGCGCTGCGCCGCACGGGCAAGGTCCTATGTTGGGGCCAAATAGAACACCCCAGCCTCGTGTACGCCAATCGAGTGGATCCGATTGCCCCAACGGTGGTTCCCGGTATTTCCGGCATCGTGCACATCAGCGCCGGGCATGCCCATACGTGCGCGGTACGAAAAACCGGCCAAGCTTTCTGCTGGGGGTTTGTCGATAAAGGCCCCGACCGACCGATTCCCAACGCCGTTCCTGCGGGAGCTAGCTTGCCCGCTCCCGTGCCCGGCATCGACGATGCGATTGCAGTTGCGGCCGGAGAATCCCAAACATGCGTCGCTCGTCGTTCGGGCGCTACCGATTGTTTTACCGTCTGCGCCGACGGCCTTCCCTGCAAACATGCAAAACCCGACGACGGTCTTCGCACAATCGAGGGAGTGACCGGCGCCTCCATGATCACGCTTGGAAAACATGCGTGCGCCATGAATGATGCCGGAGCCATTTTTTGCTGGGGAAACAATGAATGGGGACAGCTTGGTGTTCCCGTTGCCGATCGGCGGCTCGTGCCCACGGACATCCCAGGCATCGAAAGTGCCGTCGAGATATCGGCTGGGCTGCGACAATCCTGCGCTCGGCTTCGATCCTCCGCCGTCGTGTGTTGGGGATTCGACGTGAATGCACCCGACGTATCGAAATTCGCGGGAGTAAAGCAATTGTCCGTGGGTCGAGATTTCGCCGCGGCGATCACGCCGGCCGGCATTGCTTGGTGGGGAATGGGCGATTTTCTTTCGTCCCGTGGCATGCAAACGATTGCCAAGAGCAAAGGCGCGAAAAAGGTATCTATCGCTTTCGGACGGCTCTGTGCCGTCATGCAAGATACGCACGTCGACTGCTGGGGACCCGAGCCTCATGCACACGTCGAAAATCCGTTTGCGTTGGAGGAACACGATCCGTGGCGTCCCGGAATTTCGGACGCCATTGCCGTCACGATTCGCGACACACATGGATGCGCATTAAAAAAGCAGGGAACGGTCGCTTGCTGGGGGTACAACGATGTCGGGCAGCTCGGCAACGACACGCGCACGGAAAAAACATCGGCAGTCATCGTAGACGGCGTGAAGGACGCGATCGACATCGCCCTGACGGAATGGTCGTCGTGTATCGTGCGTCGAATTGGTACCGTCACGTGTTGGGGCGAAGGTGGCGACGGAAAAACCAATACACGCCGAAACCCCATCGACGTCGTCGGCATCGACGATGCCGCGGCAATCACGGCGGGAGGCGGACATGTGTGCGTGCGCAGGCGCTCGGGCCGCGTTTCCTGTTGGGGATCGAATGCCGCAGGGCAGCTTGGCGATGGCACCACCCTGGACCGCAAAGAACCCGTTTTCGTTCAAGGATTGAACGATGCAATGCACCTTTCCGCCGGATCGCACCATACATGTGCCGTGCGTACAACGGGTCGGGTCGTGTGTTGGGGAAGCACGATGCGCGGACAACTCGGCGTGATGCCGATGGTATCGAGCCACCGGGCGGTCAAGGTCGCGGGCCAACCATGAAGATCGCTCGCACACTCTTGCTCGGATTGGTATTTCTCGGCGGATGCAGCCGCGCGGTTGCGCCGATACCTGCCCTCCAACCGATCGATCCGCCAAGAGAATCGGCCGGCCCGCCACCCCGATCGAAAAACGCGCCTCGCGTCGATGAATCGAATTGCCGATATCCCTTGAGCGATCTTTGCGAACCTTGCGCTTCTTATGCGGTGCGAAGGGCCGAACTCGCGCGGTCGAAAAAACGATACATTCGCGAGGGCGAATGCTCGAGCTTCCGATTCATTCAATGGAGCAACGGTTTCGAGGGAGCCACAGAATTCTTCGACGCCGACGGACACCTCGTGGGAGCGCGTACTCGGAAGGATTATGCGACGTTTTGCCTCACCGGAGCAAAACCGGACGCCGACACGGACTACGGCGACGTGCCGGCAGGGTGTGGTGGAGCGGTGCTGCGACGAGGATGGGCGACTCACGAAGACGGGGAGCGTCATCGTCGATGATGGAGGTTGATCCGGCTTATGATGTTTTCCACAATCTCGTCTACGGTCCCTCGTGCACCGATCCAAACCGCGCCGAGCGCGCGATAGCCTTCGATTACCCGCTGCCGGAATGCGTCATCGTCCGCCAAACGCGTTTCTTCCACGGTTCGTGTTCCTCCGCGCCCTTGCAATCGACGCTGCCGCTCTTCTTCGTCGAGCGATAAAAAGAAGATATGGTCCGGCTTCGCGAGATCCCGCGGCACATGCTCCAACGAGGCGATTTCCCCGCGCTCTGCAGCTCCATATACCGCGGTGCTCGCGAAACTGCGGTCCATGACCACGGTTTGTCCTCGAAATACCTCATCGGTCGCGTCTTTCATCGCCTCGCGATTGCTCTGCCAATACCATGCGCGGCGTTCTTCGGGAGCGAGCGTATCGGCTACGGCTCGCTCCGCACGTAGTCGGCTGGGCGGACATCCTACCAACGTCGCTTCGAGCCGCGTCGATAAAGCGCGCACGACGGTGCTTTTACCGCTTCCATCGATTCCCTCGATGGCAATGATCGGGCGGCGTACGCCAAGACTAGGCGCACCGGCATCGTATTCGCCGCCGCGCGCTCGAAAGCGCTCGATAATGTCTCCACCGACCTGTGGCCAGGCCACTTCCACGCCGACCTCAGCAATCGGATCACTCTCCACATATCCATTGGGATGCGCCTGCCGAAACCGGCCACGCGGATCGATCATCGCATAACTGTCGAGCAAATCTTCGCTTCGTTCCGCGACAACCCTGATCCCCGCAGCAGCCAGGCCGGCGAGTCGCATCTGGTAATGGGCGAATTCTGCGGCATCACATTGCAGTTCGATCGCGTCGTCGTTTTCTCCGGGCACGATGCAGCATTGCAACAATTTCACGCGTTCGGGTCTACATTGCAAAAGCCACTCGCTAGGGTCTTCGTGTACGTTTTTCGACGTGACGACGATATTTATTTTGAGCCGAACCTGCTCCGCAACGGGACGGGATGCGTTCCATTCGTGCAGCCAACCGACGATTTCATTGACGCGCGCGGGTTGTCCGAGCAAATCAAGGCGGGACTTGCGCCCGAGCAAATCATTCGTCTCACGCAGGTGCGAATCGCACGACAGGACCAACCAGCCGAGCCAAGGAAACAGTCGTCGACACGTATTGCGGTCGAGTCGGCTGCCATTGGTCACGAGACTGGTTACCAGACCGAACTCGGCGCAAGCGCGAAGCATGGATTCCAGCTCGGAATGGAGCGTCGGTTCGCCTCCGGCAAACGTAATGCGATTGGCGCCGTGGTTCTTCAATTCCCCAAGGATGCGCCGTGCAACTGGCAAGGGTAGGAACGTCTTGGATTTTTCGAAGCGAGCATAACAATACCCACAACGATAGTTGCAATGCCCAACGATGTGCATATTGACCGTGGGCGGCAGACAATGGCTCGATGTCGTGGTGCTGTTCATGCGACCCGACATTGCGAGCGGCATGCCGGGACTGATCGGCCGAAAACCGCGAAGAATTGCGCTGGTTGAGCGATGAAGGAGTGATCGCGATCAGCTCTGGAGGTGGCTGGGGTGATCGCGTCACCGGATCGAACAAGCAGAGATGAGCGTCGCCTTTGCGAAACTTTCTGCGTACACTTACGAACAGAGAAATCCGGACGCCCCGAAACCATCCGACAGGAGGCAGTCGGAGTTTGCGGACCTACTCTTTCCGTTCGGTAGGAGGCAGTCGGAGTTTGCGGACCTACTTTTTCCGTTCGGCAGGAGGCCTTCGGAATTTTCTGAACGGCATTTTCCGTGTGGCGGGAGGCAGTCTGAGTTTTCCGAACGGCATTTTCCGTATGGCGGGAGCCGGTGAGGATTTTCCGAACGGCATTTGTCGTATGTTCGCTTGGGTCTTGCTAATACGTAAGAGGTAGTTCGAGGATGCCCCGCGTCTGGAGAGCGTCCATCAGCGATGGCTCGTACGATTTGCGAGCGTGAGCCGCGCAACATGCTACGTGACCGCTTCCACCACTTTATTCACAATACACCGTCCACATCCTCCTCCCGTACAAACCCCGCATCGAGGACAGCGAAACTCGCGCCGTTTGTCGCTTGGTAACCAGCACGGTTCCGCGAATACGTCCCGCCCAAAGGTTTGATCCACCCAGCTTGCACGCAATGGTTCGTCCTCGTGAACCGGCAGCTTGACATCCGATTCCAACACGAGAAACGTGCCCTTGCACTTCCCGACGCACGTTCGCAATGCGAAACTCGATTTACAACCATCACATTTACATCGAAATGCAAATCGATCCCAACGACCATGGGTGTCTGTTTGCGGCTCGAAATGGGTTTGCTCCGCGCTGTCGCATACGGGACAACGAAGCAGATGCAGTAGCTCCACCCCACGCTGCGCAAGTTCTTGCAATGTAGCCAGTGCATTCATGATTCCTGGATCCCAGGTTTGTCGCCCCCGACTCGCCTCCTGTTGCCGACGTTCAAGGTCCACTCGACGTTCACAATCTGCCAGGAAGCTTTTCAGCTCGGCTTCCTTCGGCGGCTTGACGACACCCACTTCATCGCCAACACGATGCAGCCAAGCGGGTAGTGGAATACCGGGATCAGGACGAACCTTTGTTCGTGGCGGATACAACCGATGCCGCAATGGTGCCTCCCACGCCCGAAGAACGCGCGCAACACGCTCCACGCTATCGAGGGACCACGGAGCAACGGTCAAGATCCGAGGCGCTTCGAGCCCCGAAAACGCTCGCGCCAGGTCAGGAGGCAGCGACAGGATATCGTCCGGGTGCCCCAGGACCAACACGAGCGTGTCACCATGCCCGTTTGTCTCGGCGCGCAACGCCGCCCAATAATCAGCAGCCATTACTGCATCCGAAGGCGCGCGCGCAAGCAACGGCACGATATGCAGGCGCGTCTGACCCGCCTCGATAGTCATGGTTCCATCGGCCAAACAGCACAGCTCGACGTCGCCATACGGAGCCTTTAATGTCCAAGTCGGCCCACCGCTCGACTTGATTACATATCCGAGGTCACGAAGCGCACGACAAACCAACAGGCGCCCGAATTGATCAAATTGCCCGCACGCCGCTTGTCGCTGATTCCTTATTTGCTCCCGCGTCGGATGTGGCTTGTGACCATCGCGAGCCCATACTCGCCACAAGTCCGCCACTCTGCGATAATGCGGATCGTTGACGAGAATGTTCGTGGGTCGGAGTGCAGGTGCGACAAACGTCTTGCGTGGAACTTCCTTGTACAGCACCGAGCCCAACAAGCCTTGCAAATCGCGCTGCGCACCATCGAGCAATTTGATGACGGCATCGAGGTCGTGTCCCGTCACTTCGCTCGTGAAGTAGTTTCCGAGCAACGTATACAGTCGATTTTTGCGCCGATGCGAACCACGAGAATCGTCTCGAAACCCCTCGGCCTCTTCGCGCTCTTTCTTCAGGCGCCGCAGGACTTCCAGCCGCTCGCCTACGTATTCGAGCAGATGATCCACGAGGCGAACCGCGACGCGATTCTCGTACAAGTCATATTGATCTTCGACGAGCGACGACAATAGGCGCGCTGGACGTACATTGCGCAAAGTGCGGTGCTCCCAATCTTCAGGATGCGCAACCAGCGTGGAAACAGCACGTGAAGATACTCGACGCGCCCGGCTGACCGGCACTCGCTCTTCCTCCACTCGCAGATGCAATCGCGGTTTGTGGCACACGTGTTGTAAATGGGGCAGATGGCGCAGCAATGCCTTATCGAGCGTCGAAAGGCGTGAATCTTCTTCGACCGGAGGGACAATCGGCAACGCCGCTGCGAACGCATTGAACTCGTCCGCATCGCCCAGACCACCGACGACCTTCGCGACCGCAGCCGTGTCGCGCTCACGAGGGAAAACGCCGAAAAACGCAGCCTGCTCATCGGCTTCGAGCCCGCCCTGAACGGCGCGCCTTCTGCCCGCAAGATCCCCATGCTCGACCTCAAATAGACCGGGAATCAATGACTCGGAGCCGGCGTCGAAAACGCGCTCGGAGATTCGCGAACGAAGACGAGTCACCCTTCCTCCTCGCGCTGCTTCGCCCGAATTTCGCGATCCAGCAATTCATCACAACGCGTGGGATTTTCCTTAAAGCTTGACGGCCAGGTCTTCTTTAGAACGTCACGCACATCTTCCAGCGACTTCGCTCGCACATCGTGGCGATCGCGAAGCTTACGAAAAACCTTGGTGTAGAGCAAATGATCGACCGCCTCGCCTACGGTGCCACCCGCTTCGACGACAATGGGGACAAACCGCTCGACATCGCGTTCCAATCGATTGCCCCACCCAACGCGAAAGCGTTTGTCGAGCAGCGTCGACAATTCGCCCTTGTTCAACCATTCTCGCGCTCCATCGGCGTCGCCCTTTTGTCGTTCTTGCGCCTCTCGGATTAGTTTGGTGAGAGCGTTAAAAGAAATCGCTGCGCGCGGAGCTTTGCTCGACGCAGTGAATGGATCGCGATTACGCGGCAGCTCCATGACATGCGCTCGGTCGTATGTCTTATCTGCGAACTCGGTCGTGGTTTCGTCGTGGTTGGCCGTCCCGACAAACCAAACATTCGGAGGAATGGGCAAATGTCGACCATCTTCGAGAAGCGCGGCAGGCGCATCGGTAACCTTATCGGACAGCAGTGTGATCTTACGGCGCTCCAGGGGCAATTCGAGCGCCGACAAGAAATCCGTAAAGAACTGCTCGACGCGCGATAGATTGATTTCGTCGAGCACGACGAGGAAAAGTCGGTCCTTGAACCCTGGCGTTCCCGCTTTGTAAAGCGCCTGCAGAAAGTTCGTCGTGTAGTAGTGGCGGTGGAAAGCATTGTAATAGCCGAGCAGATCTTGTCGATCGCGCCATCCTGCTTGCACTTCCACGGTCGCCGCTTCTGCCCCCACGGCTTGCGCGAACGCAAGCGGAAGGCTTGTTTTGCCAGTGCCGCTGATGCCTTGAAGCAGCATCAACTTGCTCATCGCCAAACCTGCAAGGAAACACCGAACGTCCCGTGGTGAATAATAAAGTGGAGGGGTGTCTTTCTTCGGTGACGCCATTCGATGTCGTATGTCGTCCGCAAAATCTTTCAGACTGAGAATGGCTCCATCGACAGGCGATATCGTCGGTGGGTTTGCTTGGCAAACCGGCTCGAGATCGCACGCAACAAGCTCTTTGAAGGGATTACGCTGGTCATCCGCCTGCGTGTATTGACCGACTTCGGCACGGAGCTCTTTGATTTTCGCTTCGAGTAGCTTGGTTTGTGCATCATGCGTCTGTTCGAGAAGCTTTTTCGTTGTTTCGAGTGTTTCGTTGGCTCGTTTCAGCCCCTCGGTTCCCACAGCAGCCGATCGTTGCGCAATGAGCCGCTGCTCTGCCTCGACGAGTTTGGTTTGCAGCACATTGCGCTGCTCGCGCAGTGTTGAAAGCTCCCGTTCCAGGAGGGCGAGTCGCTGCACGGCGTCTTCGCCGAGGCTCATATCCAGCTTGGTTTTCAGCTCGGCACTCTCACGCTTGAGCACATCGAGGCTATCCAAGAGGTTTTGAGGAGAACGCCCGCCAAGCTGTCGTTCGAGCTCATCGCGAGCTGCCGCGTCTCGATAATATTGGTCCCGCGCCCTGATTGTAGTGTCGAGATGCGCCTTCACCGCTGCCAAATCTTCTTCTAATGCAGCGACTTTCTCCGCACTGAGTCGCGCGACTTTCTCATTTTGCGCGGCAATATCCTCCTCCAAAACATCGGCCTCGGCGTCCACGTGATTTTTGAGCTTGCGCAGCTCTTTTTCTTTCTCTCTGCATGTCAATTCGCGCGCATCGATTTCCTGCTCACGAGCGGCCCAGGCTGCTTCGCGTTTTTCGCGTTCCCGCTGGCGAATGGCTTCAAGCTCGCTGCGCAATTCGGTCAGTTTCTTCTCGCGCTCGGCTTCGATTTCCTTGGCGAGCGTGTCCCTGTATTCGTCGTCTTTTCGCGTGCGAGTCGTGTCCTCATCGCGCCATTTCTGCTCGCGTTCCGCGCAGCGTTGCTGCCATTCGGCGATATCAGCGGCGCGTTTTTCATCGATTTGCTTGACGAGCGAGTCACGTTCCTCGCGAAGTTGCGCGATTTGAGCTTCTATCGAACCGAGAATCGTCCTACGTTGCGCGAGAAATTCATTCTCAGCATTGGTTTCACGTTCGGCAATTTTGGCTTGACGATCGAGGAGATCTTTTTCTAGTTTGTCCAGGTCTAATTTTTGGATTTTAAGGTTTTTCTCCAGCGTATCCAGATCACCTTTACGTTTGTCGAACTCCTTTTCCTTGGTATTGGCTTTTTCGGCCGCGTCTTCGGCTTTCTTTTGCGCCGCTTTGAATTTCTTCACGGCTTCATGAGCTGCAGTCTTGTGGGATTCCGCGAGAGAAGGCACAAGTTCGCCTGGAATCGGGTCGGGCTCTATTTTCCCAGGCAGCAAAACTTCAGCCAGTTTTTCTAAATAGCCTTGGTACTCCGCAACAATCTTGTCGGCCCTTTTTTGCCGAGCTGCACTTTCCTCGATTTGCTTCTCGGCTTCTTTTCGTTGCGCGTCAGCTTGTGCAGCGCGCTCGTTCGCCCGTTGTTCAGCGTCTTTGGCGCGTGTTTCGGCTTCCTTGAGCTTTTCCAGTACGCCATGGGTCCGGTCAAACAACTCTCGTAATGTTGTATCTTCCGTGGAAGGAATGGGCAGAGGCATTTCACCGAGCACTTCTGCGGCCTCCATTTCGAACATTGCAACGTCGTCTGCCTTGACGTCGGGTTTCACTTGAATCGTCGGCGCCGGATTGGCGGGTGGAGCTTTGGAGGGTTGATTTTTCTTGTTCTTGGCCATTGTATTGCTCGGTGTTCTCGTTCAGGGAAAAAATAAGTGTTGAACTGCGTCGAAGACGGTTTCGATACCCTCGAGAATAGGCTTGCGCTCCTCGCGCTTTCCATCGTGCGCGGCTCGATCTCGGATGGACGCGAGGTCATCCAAGCGCTGCAAAAGATCGGGCATCCTGGCGGCCACTTTGCGAAGTGGGTGCTCAGGCATGTCGCGAGACGCCAGCAACGACAGGAGCAGCAGCGGCCGCAAACTTCCTGACGAGGATCTTTCCGCGGCTTGGACTTTGCCACGAAGCACGCGCACGAGCGACGGAGGCAGAGGTACACGATAACTTAGATCCTGCGCGATTCCATTCAGCAGTTCCGCATTGAAGTTCTTGTCGTTCGTGAGCACCTCGAAAAGACCGTCACGTCGATGTGCTTCGTTGATCTTCCGAAATAGCCGCTCGGCAGCCTTTTGCGCCTTGATCACGACATCGTCCCATTTGTCGTTCGGACTTCCGGGAAGCTGCGCTTCGAGACAAGCACGCTGCATGGCCACCAAATGCTCGTACAACGCCGCATCCCGTTGTATCGCAATCGTCAGACGTGACTCGACGTTCCAAGCCGCCTGTTGCTGAAGGTTACCCACATCGCTTGCGTTTTCATCGCCCCCCGCGACGGATTGAAGAAACGATCGTAGCCTCGGCGTAACGTCGAGACGCTTTTCAATCCAGCTACGAAGCCGTGAGCTTTCACCGATTCCAAATGGATCGTCTGCGACAAACCCGGCCGCGGAATCACTCCGAACAGGTACCGCGAGCAAGAAAGGCCATGGTTCTTCGGGCACGTACGCCACCCGCGCCAAAGCCGGGGCATCTTGCGTAGCGACGTCTTCCTCCCAGCCATATTGCCGGTGATGCAAACGAACGGCGCGAAGAATGTCCTGAGGTTCGGGGCGACGCACCATTGCCGGCTCCGCTGCCTCCGGGCGCACCACGAAAATCGAATCCCATTTGGGATCGCCTACGGTACCATAACGCAGGTTCAAGTACCCTTTTTCATCCACCTGCGTTTCCGCATACGGGAGAGCTCCGGGGGCAAACCGAGGCCACACATCGCCAGTGAATGGATCGGTGAAAACGTGGCCGACAATCGGTTCGTCGAATCGATCGGCTTCGTCCTCCTCCATCATGACGACCGCGCGCTTCGTCAGTATGAATCGTGCGTCGAGCAGCCCGAGCTGACGAAGTTCGAGCAGAATGTGGGCCACAAGCTCGGTGCTCATTTGCAGATGCTCGGCAATCTCGTCCGCCCGGCATTTGCCAGCCCTGCACAGACCTGCAATGGCACGTTGGAAAATGTTGAGCCGTCGTTCGCGGGGCCGAGGCGCAACGACGCGAAATCCCCACGCCGGCCAGCCAATCCAACGGAAATTCCCTTGGGGTCGCCGTAGGCTGAATCGAAGCACCGGAGTTTCAGGAGAGAACGATGCCATCGGATCCCTCGCACAGGTTCAAGAATTCCTGGAGCGGCAATAGCCCCTGTGCGGCTCGGGCGAACGCGCGATCGCCAACCGCCACGAGCAGCCGATGCTGGCGGCTCATGGCCACGCACATGCGATTGTCGAGCATGAGGTGGCCGTATTTTCTGCGGCGTTCCTCGTCCGTACCTGGCAAATCGTTGCTGCGGGTGATCGAGAGAAAGACCACGTCGAATTCTTTGCCCTGGAATGCATCGACGGTTCCGACCCGAAGCCGCTCTACCAATTCGCCTTTGCGGTTTTTCGTCCGGCGATACTGTTCGACAATACCAAACCCTCCGCCATTCGTGCGATAACCGATTCCCTCCTTTACGAGAGCATCACGGATTTCCTCGACCTGATCCGAATAAAAGGCAATCACGCCAAAGCTGAGCGTATCGTCGACATCAATAAGGCGACGAATCTCTTTGCCAATGACGACCGCCTCGAGCCTCCGGGCCTTGCTGCGGCCACCACGCTCCCATCTTCCTTTTCCCCCGGGAACGTCGAACCATGCAGCGACACGAGATCTGCCGTCTTTGATATACCGGTGCAGGTCATGAGCATAATGCTCGGCTTTGCCTCCAGACTCGATCTTGCCGTCTTCTTTGCTTTCGTAAAATACTCGACTGATGAAATCGCCAAGGACCGGGTGCATGCGGAATTGCATGTCGAGCGTGACCGTACGGGGAATACCATCTTCGCTTTGCAGCCGTTTGAGCGTGTGCCAAAGCTTTTCGAAGAGGCTCTTTTTTAGCGCTTCGACCGCTTCTTCTGCAATCTCGCCACGTTTGACCGCATCTCCCAATTCGGTTTCGACGTCGGGTTCGAGCATATGCGGCAATTGGCGATGATCACCCACGAGTACGACGCGACGCTTGGCCATGCTGAGTGGAATGAACAAATCGAGCGGATTCGAGCGCGCGGCTTCATCGACAATGACGGATTCGAATGCGACGGATCCGACGTCGATTCCACGAACGACGCGCATTGCTTTGCTTGCGGCTCCCTGGCATGTCGCAGCGAGCACCGCCGTGTAATGCTGAATCGCGTCCCGCAAGGCTTCCGGATCATTCTCGAGATCGTCGAGGTACGTCGCAAGCACGGCGTCGACGCCTTGAATGGACGTTGCCCGCTTGCGCTCGATCGCATCGACCACGCGCACCAAGAGTTTTTGCGTTTCGTCGTCCATGGTTGGTTGGGGCGGTGGAGGTGGCGTGGACAAACGATCGATGATTGCGTCTTTCAACGCTTGTCCTTCTTCTAGCCAAAGCGGCCCCTTGTCCTCGACCCACGCTGCGCATCGTTGGAGAAAAACACGTTCGGTATCTCGAAGAATGGGAGTGAGGCGCAAAAGTGCCTTCTTGGCTTTCACGGGACCATCGTCTTCGAATGCAATTGCGTCCACGCGAATGCCCCGAGCGGCTAGGAGATACAGATCACGTTCGGCTGCATTTTCGCCTGTTTGTCCACGCAAAAGCGTATTCGCATGCCCGAGGATTTCGTCGGCCAGGTTTGGTGGCAGAAGCATTGATGCCGTCGCATGCAATTCGCGCAGCGTCGTAGCAACCTTGGGTTTGGGAGCAGGCGCGCGCAAGAGTACCTGCGCAATACGCAATGCACGGGCCATGCGCTCGGCTTCCGGCGGCTCGCGAAGCTTTGCGCGTAGCCCTTCAACGTGTTCGGCGCCAAATCGCTCCGTTCCGTCAATGGTCGTTTCGTTTTGCCCACGCCGCTTGTCAACCTTGACCGCCGGCAAACCGAATACCTCGGTACGTTGTGCGACGTTCTCCACCGCATCGTGTTGCGTGCTCGTCACGAGGATCCGGTGATTGACCTCCGTGCCTTCTTCCGCGAGCTCGGCAAGCCTTTGCTCCAGCGCCGCAATGACGCGTGTTTTTCCGGTTCCAGGCGGTCCCTGAATCAAAGCGACGTCGGGCGTATTCAGTGCCGCCTCGAGCGCCTCGATCTGCCTTTGCGTCGGCTTTCCGCCAAACGCTTTGAGAACCGCTCGGCTCAATGCCGTGCGCGCCTTGTATCCACTTCGCGGAGCCGGTCGATCTTCGATGAGCAGCGCGACTTGTGGCATGTGGCACGTCCCCGTCCGCAAACTCTGTTCGGCATTTTCACGACGTCGCAGCATCGATCGACTTCCCGTGATTGAAAGGTAAAGAAACCCTTCTTCGGGCGGGCGCGGTTGCTCTTCCTCATCCTCGGGGGCGCGGAGCATTATGATCCCGGCATCGATATCGACACGAGTCACAGCCGCAGTCAAACGGTCCTCATGGCGCCGTTTGTCATCTAGTTCCTCGAAATCGGGAGGTTCTTTGCCCGCTTCGAGCTCCATGCGATCGTTGTCCTCAATAGCGGACTTGTAGTCGCGGATTTCGTCCGTGTTCTTTACGTAAAACGAGAAACCGCCGTCCCGTCGACGTTCGCACTTCGAATATTGAATAGCGCCAACCCGCTTCCTACGCCGAAGAACGGTATCTCGCTCGATGTCGTTGTACGTCTGCCAAATCTTGAGATAACTGCCCGAGGAACGCACGGCGTCTTCGAGTGCAGCGCGCACGCCCGTGGCGAATTTCCCGGCTACCGATTCATCGATGAACAACAGGGGAGCCTCGAGCAATCGCAACGACTCGTCCATGCCGCCACCCTTCAATATGCGAATCACGCGCAGACCTTCGTCGTGTCGCAATACATCAATGGCGATTCCTCGGCCAATCAATCGGAAGGCATCCGTCGTCGTGTCACGCCCCGCGGAAAAGATGGCCCTGCGAAACGTCTGATCTGTACCTGCACTTGGACCCAGCAGAAGCCGATCCGCAAGCCAATTAGCCATTTCGGCGACGGTGCCTCCTACTTTGTGGCGAATTCTTAGGTCTTCCTGAATGGCTTCATCTACACCAATGGGCAAGACCCCTGGGATAGTAAGATCGGCCGTAAATCGATGAACCTGAATCGTGAGCCGATCTCGCTTGCTCGATGCCACCCAGCACACGCAAGGCAAACGGCTCTCGACGATTTCGACGAGTGTTTCCTGCCGTCGGGTATCCATAACTTGCACCGGGGTATTTCGATCGCCCTGGACAAGGAGTATCTCACCGCCGATTGAATGCAAAAAGACTTCGCTTCGTGGTTCGACCAGAGGATCGAATGCTCCCGTGGTTGGACCAAGTTCCAGCGTGTCAATGCGCCCGCCCCGAATTTCGCAAGCTTTCATTTCGCCGGGCTCCCTGTCACGACCGCGACCCGATGCGGCGTATCGATACGGTCGAAATGAATGACCCACGATTCGCTGGCGTTTGCCTCAATCGGCAAGGTGCGTCCTCGTTCGGTAACGTCAAATGCGGCCGATGGATCCGTCTGACCCGGACGCGTCACCCAACACGGCACGCCCACGGCGCGCACGAAAACACCTCGATCACGAGATTCGAGCACGACGGTGGTTTTCCGAGCTGCGATACCAGATTCGGCCTGGGTGTGTCGCCTGGTAAGTGCGAGCGGCTCGTCGGAAAGCGGCAGTTTGGCGACTTCACCCATCCCCTCGACAATTCCCTTGCCTGGCTCCCAGCGCTGAATGCGCACGGTCGCTGATCGCGGCCTTTGTGTGTCGCAGAATGGGCACGACTTTTTATTTGCTAGAAACGTTCCACGGCATTCTCGGCACCGAAGTGTTCGATCTGCTGCGATGTGCAGCCGGTCAACCCATTTCGAAACACTGGGACGACGTTCGGGGTTCGTCATGCCCTCCTCGAATGTATCCCTTACAAGTTCCTTGAGTTTGTCCCCAAACACCCAATCGCGCGGCAAACCATTGCTCGAGCGGTTCCGCGTATCTGTCGCATGATCGATCCACGGAAGCCGCCCAGCGAAAGCCTCTTCTTCGAGCTCTGGTTCTCCGTCATTGACCATATCGCCAAGCAATGGATGTGCAAGCGACAGGGTTTGGAATGCCATTACCGCAAAGGACCACGCATCGGACATTGGCGTAGCAAAGCGTTGTCCCCCAATGATTTCCGGCGCTCCGTATCCTGGCGTGTAGATTGCGCTCCCCGCTTCGCCCTCGTAACGCAAATTGTCGAGGTCGATCAGCCACGCTTGCTCTGCTTCGACGGGCGCTGAAACGAATACGTTTGCATGCGATACATCGGCGTAGACGAGCCCGCTCGCGTGCAAGCCCGCAAGCGCTTCACCTGCATGCGCAAGCAGACGCAGCCGGCGACGAATGCCGCCCGTCGCGATGTACCATTGCAACAAGGATTCTTTTTCGCGCGGTCGAAGAAGCTCGCGAATGGGCACCATGTCGGAAAGAAATTCGGCCACGTATCCGACGTCTGGCGCGCGCAACAGCGACAGCGGGCGGGCGACATGCAAATCGCGAAGATCCAGCCTCTTTACGAATGCAAGCTGTCGACGCAACGTTTCGCGATCGGTACGTCGCGGAAAAACCTTGACCACCCGCCGCTCGCCCCGGGTGAGCCATACCTGGCCCTGACCACCTTCGCCGAGACAACGGGTAAGGTGATGGATTGCGCCGTTTTCATCGGTTACGGTTTTCGTGGTCATGGTTTCCAAAGCACAATCAAGGTTTTGTCGTCGCGGTGATGCGGCACGGGCCATTTACGAAGCGCGTCGACCATTCGACGACCTGGAGAGGGATTCGCCGCGATTTCGTCGATAATCCACGCCACAAAGCCCGCTTGGCGCTCGGGGACGAGATCGTCGGAGATGCCATCCGTCGCCAACAAGAATGCGGTTCCTAGCGGAGGCGGATCGAATTCCACAATGTGCCAATCCCGCAATGCGTGCGGAGTTCCGAGCGCAACGGTAAGGGACCCAAAGCTCGCACGTTCCGGGGCCAAACAGGTAAACGCTCCGTCCGGGTGCCGAGTGCCCACAATGCCGTCGCCCAATTGCAAGAGCACGCCAGATCCATCCGCACGCAATGCACAGACAAGGCATGTCGTCGCGGCTTCTTCGGGTGGCGTCGTCCCCAAAGCAAGACGCCACAACACTTCAATGAGCCGCACGAGGTCTTCAGCTTTGCCCCGAGGCGCTCGGATCCAATGCTGCCAAGCCCGTCGACATGCAGCAACCGCTGCTCGTGCCCCAATTCGAGCCGCCGGACGACTTCCCATGCCGTCGCACACGACCGCGAGGGCGCCTGATGATGCAATACGCGCATACCAGGCGTCCTCATTGGGTCGCTTTTCCCTGACATGCGCAGGGCCGCGGACGGAGGCTCCAACAACGCGCATTGTTACAGATCCCAATCTTCATCCGCAGGAGGCGGCGGCGCGGAATTGGGATTCGAGCTTCTCGAGCGACTCGTGACGCTCATCGTCACCATCCGGAAAAACGTGCGAATCTTTCGAGCATCTTCGGCCTTGAACACACGCGACTCGCTGCTCGCAAGAAACGTTTGGAGCACGTCCAAATCAGCATCCGGACCAATCGCCATAGCCATGCGAAATGCCTTGCCGGCGCGTTCGCTCTTGAGCAGCGCTTCGAGCGGCCCTTGCCACTCGTCGTTTGGCTGCCCGTCCGAAACGAGCACCAGCGTCGGCCTATACGCGCGACTTGGAATGCGATCCCGATTTTCAATGAGCTGCAGCGCGGTATTCAATGCCATTCCCAAAGGAGTGTTTCCCGCTGCCGGCATATCGGTCCATGCTGCTTTGGCCGCGTGTCCCAGCGGCAGATGCTCGCGCGCCTCGCCTCGGCCAAACGTGACCACTGCAACGTGAATTTCCGCGCGGAGATCGTCCTCGTCGCGAAACGTGTCGAGCATCTCGCGAATGGATTGATTGAGCGCCTGGATCTTGCCATCCACACTCATGCTTCCGCTGATGTCGGCGAGCACGATAACGGGCAAAGGACGCGCAGCGGATACCGTGAATTCTTTCAATTTGTCCATGTTCGTCTCTCATGCGGTGCGGCGCCAAAACCTACGGTCTCGGACCGCCCGCGGATTGCGGTTGCGGTAAACGGTAACGATATGGCCGTCGTGACTGCACACGACCTCGGTGCCCTCGAAGCGAAAAAGCTCATACCCATAAGCAGCCCAACGACGCACATCGCGCCAGCGAAGCGTATAAACCTCCGCGCCGCGAACAAGACGAGGACGCCCGAATTCGAGAGCCGCTTCGACGGCATCGTAACGAATTGACCGAGTGCGACAACGTTGCAAAGCATGCGCGGTGAAATGGGCTTGCCTCATGACGGGTCTCCTCGTCGCCGAGCCATGAGCCCGACGCACGAGACACCCCATAGCGAGCGTCGTGCCAAACGAAAACTCGCTCGATCCGGCGAAAATCCCGCAGGTTTCGAACCTCGCGCTCCTGAGCCGTTCGCCCCCCAGGAATCATTCTTCCACCCCTCCGGCAACGTTCTTCCGAGCCCAGTTACGCAGTGTGCGATCCGTTATATCCGCAACATCTTCCACCTTGCAACCACGCTCCCGAGCCAGCCGCTTGATTTCGGAGGCTAGATACGCGTGGATATCGTCGATCAGTCCATTGGTCGAAATCTGACCACTGTCGATGATGTGCGAATACAGCGGGCGACCATCAGCAAAAGCTCGTGCGATTTGCTGCGAGCGCCTATCCGCATTGCCTGCAGCGGCATCGAGTGCAGCGAGCGCATATTCAATCGCATCGGACGATGAAACGGGCTCGATCTCATCCGTGCGTACCGCGAGATAGCGATACGCCACGCGGAAAAGATCACGGATATTGCCGGGCAGCGAATGCTTTCGCAGCATGTTCACCAGGCGCGCGCGGGATGTTTCGTCGGGACGTACCGTGGACAAGGCAACCTTGGAGCGCCGAGCAGCCTCCGCGAGAGCATTGTCCCAAAGCCAATCGATGTCTTCGGGGATCTCACGCAGGGCCGGAACGCGGAGTCGAAAAGCGCTGATGCGATCGAAGAAGTCTGGATCAATTCGCTCGGCGAGTGTTTGCATGGGAATGTTCGTCGCCGTAATGAGGCGAAAGTCGGATTCCTCGAAGTCCGTGGCTCCAAGTGGCTGATATTTCCCCTCCTCGAGGGCTTTGATCAGCAGTCGTTGCAGTTCTCGCGATACGTCGCCCACTTCATCGAGGAACAAGCTGTCGCCATGAGCCAAATGCAAAAGTCCTGCGTGGTCCTTCGTTGCAACGGAATGAGATCCTTTCTTGTAACCGAAGAGCTCCGAACGCATGGTTTCTGCGTTGTATTGGCCGCAAGCTACTGCCGGCCAACCTTGATCCAAAGATTCTTTGCGATAAGGGCTGGAAAACCGAATCCACGATGCGAGAGTGGTTTTTCCTGTCCCTCGCTCGCCGAGAATCAGTACGGGAATTTTGAGTGCCGCGATCCTACGTGCATCACGATAAAGGCCACGAAGGATCGGCGAGCGAAAACGCGCAGGATCCCAACGCACGAAAGGTTCGCTAGATGCAGTCTTGGGGCGCGTCAGCAAATAGCGCTTGTAAAACGTATCAATTCCGACGCTTACGGGCACCACGGCGGCTCGCCCGCGCCGCTCGTCCTGGCGGTACGACTTGACCACGGTGAATGGCCGCTCGATGAATCCTGCCTCCGCCATGAGCACCCACACGGTTTGCATTGAAGGAGTACCGGGCGAGATGTGAATGATCAGCTCGCGTCCAAGAAACTGCCTGCGTACCTCGGGGAGACGCTCACGCAAAAATGCGAAAATCGCCTGGTGATCGGTGGGATCGCCGCATGTTTCCCAGACCTGGGGATGAGCGCGCACCGAGGGACATCGTTCGGTCAACGCAGTGCGAACTTCGTCATAGATGCTGCAATCCACGTTCGCTTCAGCACCGCCTTGTCTAAAAAGCACGACGTCGGAGATGCGTCCCGCATAAGGTGAGTCCGGATCAGTAAGCAACATGAGCGTTGGTCCATCAACGCGTTTACCCTCAATGACCCGAAAGGAGCGATCGCGATTGCGCTCGAAGGGGTCGTTATTGCGGGCGACCCAAGAGACGAGGACGAAATCGGACATGATGTCCCCCTATGAATGGAATCGTGGCAACGGTGCTTGCCATGCATACACGGCGAAACTCGCGCGTCAAGGTACTTTGGGGGAAAGCACCCGCCTATATCTCCAACCCCGGCTCAACGGTTCAGTCGCGCCAGCCTCACTTCTTCGTTTTACCGCCCCAAATCGGATTCCAGTTACCACCCGGCGAATTCGTCAACTTCACCCAAGCGCTGCCATTCTCGCGCGCGATCCAAATCTGTTGATCCTGCTCGCTGCCCACCGTAACGGCCACATAACGCCCGTCCGGCGACCACCACGGATCGCTCACCTGCCCCGACCCCGTGGGACTACGCAAAACCGTTTCTTTGCCATTCTCCAAATCGAAAATCACAACCGACGAAGGCGTGTCGGGAATCGTGAGCACATACGCAATCTTTTTCCCCGTCGGCGCCCACGCAATCTTGTCTTCCGTAATCCTCGACGAAACAGGACTTCGTTGCGTCAATCGGCGCGCTTCACCACTCGGGAACTCCATCAACCAAATACGCTGCGCTCCCTCGCGATCGCTAATGAAAGCTATTTGTTTTCCATCCGGCGAAAAACGCGCTCCCCATTCATCACGGTCCGTATTCGTCACGCGCTGCGGTGACTTGCCATCGAGCTTCGTCGCATAAAGCTCTGCGACCCGATCTCGACTGGAAACATGCACGATCGCCTCGCCCTTCGGCGATACCGCCGGCTCGAAATTGCCCTCGGGATTGTTCGTCAACCGTTCGAGCTTTTTGCCCGCCGAATCGATGCGATAAATATCGCAAAAATGGGACAGCATCTCCTTGCTCCCATTGGATTCAAAAACGATGAACTTGCCGTCGGGCGTGAAATTCGGAAACCGAATCCGCCCAGTGTCGGGCCCAAGCCGCTTGGGCTCGCTGCCATCGAGCGGCCACAAATAAAGTTTTTGCGGTCCATCTTCACCTTCAGCACGAATCACGAGCAACGACGAACCGTCAGGCGAAAACGGTCCATTGTAATCAGCGTTCTTGTTGTTGGTAAAACGTTTTTCCCCGGTCCCATTGGCACGAATGATGTATACTTCGCGCTGACCGTCTCGTTCGGAAATAAACGAAATCAATCCCGATATCTTGTCTCGTTCGTCCGCGGGAATTTCATTCGCTTTGGTTGCTACCGCAGGAGGTTTGTCCGCGTTTGGCGGGACAATGGGTTTGACGCCGGGGGACGCCCCAGGTTTGTCGCTCTTCGGCGACACCGTTCGAGGCTCAGCAGCGCTTTGTTCCAAAGTCGCCACGGGACGCGTAATTTGCGTAGGCGAGCTTTTCTCGGGCTCGGGCTGACGCGCGCAAGATGCCGCGATCAAACTGAATGCAAGGGTAGAAAAGAATTGGTATCGCAAGACAATGGTTTCCAAGGAAAAAAGGCCCGCGGCAATTCATACCGCGGGCCTTCTACTGTTACGTCACTTCACCTGGATGGCGTCAGCAACGACTTGAGCACCAACCGTCGTCCAACGCGAAACCGTGATGCGGTTCCAGCCGGCCGTGAAGTTGTACGTGCCAATGGTTTGCCACGAGCCGCCACCGGATTGCTGGTTCTTGTTGACCGTGGCAAGCTTGGTGCCTCCTGCATTGAAGACGACGAACGGCACCGCCGTCGCGCGATCAGCAGCAGACGTCCACCACGCTAGGACCTGCTTGGAAGCCGCCGCGGGCAAGTAGAACTCGAAATGCACGCCGTCCGAAACGGCTTCGGTCGGAGCAACCCAATATCCGCTATTGTAATAGCCGGCGACACTGGTAGACGCCTTCCACGCAGCCGACGGCGCCACGAGACGCGCTACGGCAGCATTGTTGCTCGCGTTGTTGCTGTCGATCGTAATGGCCGTGCTGCTGCTTCCGCCGCCACCGCTGCTACCCGTGACACAGGTATTGATGCGGTTCATGTAATCGGTCCACGGAAAACTCGTGCCCGGGTCATTCGGGCGATTGACCGGGTCAGGCTGGTAATGGCCGATGATGTGATTGCGGTCGCGAATGATGTTCTGGCGCTTCACGACGTCGCACGCGAGCTTCGCAGATGTGGCGATTTGTCCCTCGGTCCACTTGTTGGTCGACGTATACGAGAAACCACCGTGCTCGAAACCGACGGAGCGCGCGTTCGTGGGCAGGCCGAGCCACGATTTGCCAACGTGATGCGCCGTATTCAATTCGTCGACGAGCGCCGAGATTTCCGAACCGGACTCACTGATGACGTAATGAGCGCTCGTCTTGTTGGGATTGGTCGGGTATGGCGTATTGAGCCAGCCCCAACAACCCGAATAACCACCGGCACACGTGTGCACGACGAGCAATTCGGCCTTGTAACCGTTGCGGCCCGTGGTGTAATTGGACGACGGCGACGGACGCCAAATAGCACCCGCATAATACGCACTGGGCGGCGGGCCATATTTGGCGAATTGCGGCGCGGGGAATTTCGGCGTGACGTCCGGGATTGCGCCAAGAATCTCGGTCATGCCGCTATCCTCGGGAGCCGCAATGCCTTCACGCATCATGCGATACACATCATCGTGAATGAAATGCGCCGCCGCTTCCGCGTTCGGGTGATTGAAGAACGCTGCAACAGCCGGAGCCCATTCACCAAGATCGTCGCGATTGAACCCCTGTGTCGCCGCTTGCTCATCCAGCAGCGCAGCCGCTGCCATGATGTTTGCAGCCGGATCCTCCTGCACCTCCGCCTCGGCAAAGCCCGCCAACGATGCCCCGTTGACGATCGACTCACCTCGCAGCGCCATCACACCATATGCAGCCGGCACGCCTTCGATTTCCGATGGATCGCCAGGCACATGGTAAAGTCGGGTTTCCGAATACCCAATCGCCACGAGAATGGGCAAAGGAACGTTGTACTTCTTCGACGCAGCCTCGAAATGCGCCTGATAAGGATGAACGGCCGCTGTCCCCGTTCCCTCGCCCCAATAATCCTCCGCCAGCTCGTTCTGCTGAGGCACGTCCGCGTCGCCACAACCAACAAGCAACATCGAAGCTGAAATCACAGGCAAGAACATCCGCAAGCCGAAAGTACGCGTCATGGCAAGGCCCCTTGGTTTCTGGGTGGATTTCGGAAGCTCCCTCGATGCATTATGCCGAATCGAGGTCATTCAATATGCCTACGTGAATCGTCACGGGGAAGCAAGCATTACCTGAACTTTCGTTGTCCACATCCGCCCCGCGTGCTCCAACATTGACGCGGGGCGTAATCAACGCATCGAATGCGGCTATGACGTGGGCAGGAGCGCAGACGTTAATCGCTTCGCGCGTCAGCTTCCCAGAAGCTTCGCCACTTCACCATAAGCCGCCGAAATCGCTTCGTCGATCTTGCCGATTTCAGTCCCACCCGCCTGCGCCATGTCCGGCCGTCCACCACCAGCTCCACCAACGATTTTCGCGACCGCCTTGATCAAGTCACCAGCTTTTATACGCGATGTCGCCGCCTTCGACACCATTACACAAAGCTGCGCTTTGTCACCCGCGACGCCGCCAATGAGCACGACACTGTGCTCGCCCAACTTGTCCCGCAGTTTATCAGCAATTTCACGCAAAACGGCCGATTGAGTGCCGTCGGGAACACGCCTCGCCAATACCTTGATTCCCGCAATCTCGCGCGCTTCAGCCATCATGGCATCCACTCCGCCACCGCCGCCGCCGGGACCGCCGCCTTCAACAAGCCGCCGCTCCAGCTCCGACACTTTCCTCTCGAGCTCCCGTTCGTGCGCCACGATTTTGCCAATCTTGTCCGCCAAGTCGACGCCCGTCGCTTTCGCGGCCAAACGCGCCCGCCCCATGTCCTCTTCAACGCCACGCACATACGCGAGCGCATTGAGGCCCGTCGCTGCAAAAGCACGCCGTACACCCGCTGCTACGCCAGCCTCCGACGTGATCTTGAACAATCCAATGTCCCCAAGCGCCCGCGCATGCGTGCCGCCACAAAGCTCGACCGAATCCTTGGTCATCGTGAGCATTCGAACGACGTCGCCATATTTCTCCTCGAAAATGGCCACCGCCCCACGCTTACGCGCCTCGTCGATTCCCAATACGTCCGTCACCACCGGCGCATTCTCAAGAATCTTGGCATTCACCAAATCCTCGACCTTTTCGATTTCTTCACGCGTCAGCGGTTTGTTGTGCGCAAAGTCGAAACGAAGCATGTCCGGCCCCACGCGCGAGCCCTTTTGTTGCGCATGCTCGCCCAGCACCGTCCGCAGCGCCCAATGCAACAAATGCGTCGCCGAATGGTTGCGCCGCGTCGCCGAACGCACCGCATGATCGACCTCGAGCCGCACGGGCGTACCAATCTTGACTTCCCCAGCCTCGACCACGCCAATGTGCACGACAAAACCCGGCAATGGCTTTTGCACGTCGGTCAAACGAATGCGCAAACCGCCTGCACCAGATATCGTGCCCATATCGCCGACTTGACCGCCGCTCTCCGCATAAAGAGGCGTCTTGGAAACGACGACTTCGACGTGCGTGCCCGCTACAGCCCGATCCACGAGCGATCGTTTTGGTTTGTCATGGCCCATTACGGTTTCACTCGCAATGATGGCCACCACTTCGCTCGTGTCTGCTTCGTGGTCGTATCCAGTAAACACCACCGGCGCGGCAAGCTTTTCCTTCGCTTGTCGATAAGCGAGATCCACCGCTGCATTCGGATCGATCGGGCCGTCCGCTTCGTCGGCGCCTTTGACGATTTTCTCCGCACCGTCCACATCCACGCCATGCTCATGCTCGGCGCAAATCACCTGCGTCAAGTCGAGCGGGAATCCATACGTCGTATAAAGATCAGCCGCCGCAGGCGCCAAAAGAACGTTTTCTCCACGCGCTTTCATTTCGTCGAAACGCTCGTCGAGGATCTTGAGCCCACGCTTCAACGTCGCTCGGAAACGCGCTTCCTCGTCCTCGGTCACCCGAGCAATCAGCTCTTTGCGTGCCCGCAATTCCGGATACACATCGCCCATTCGATCGACGACGAGCAACGCGACTTCGTGCAAGAATGGCTTTTCAATGCCCAAACGATATCCGTGACGAATCGCTCGACGCATGACCCGGCGAAGCACATATTCACGACGCTGTTTTTCCGGTAATACACCTTCGGCCATCAAGAACGCCGTCGTACGAGCGTGATCGGCAATGACGCGCATCGAGACATCGTCCGGCGCATTCGACTCGCCATACTTCTTTTGCGAAATGGTCGACGCCAAATCGACGAGCGGGCGCAAAAGGTCGGTGTCGTAATTAGAATGCACGCCTTGCAATACGCACGAAATGCGCTCGAGACCCATACCCGTGTCGATGCTGGGCGCAGGAAGCGCAGTCACGGGCGCGTTTTTCGCCGCGCGATCGTATTGCATGAATACGAGATTCCAGATCTCTGTCCAGCCCGAGCCATCCAGCCGCGGCTCTTCACCAAATCGCGACACGTCCGTTTCGCCGCCGTGGAAGTAATGAATTTCCGAGCACGGACCACAAGGCCCCGTGTCCCCCATGCTCCAGAAATTATCGGCCATTCCGAGACGCAAAATGCGGTCATCACCAAATCCAGTCACCTTGCGCCAGATCGCTGCCGCTTCGTCATCCGCGGCAAACCCGTCTGCACCTTGGAAGACCGTAATGACGAGTTTGTCCTTCGGAACGCCGTATTCCTTCGTGAGCAAATCCCATGCGCTCACGATCGCCTCTTCTTTGAAGTACGCACCGAAGCTGAAATTGCCCAGCATCTCGAAGAATGTGTGATGCCTGGCCGTGACGCCGACATTCTCGAGATCGTTGTGCTTGCCGCTGATCCGAATGCACTTCTGGCTGCTCGCCGCCCGCTTGTACGGACGAGTGTCTTTACCGGTGAAGACGTCCTTGAACGGAACCATCCCGGCGTTGGAGAACATCAACGTCGGATCGTTCTGAGGGATGATCGGTGCGCTCGGGACGACTTCGTGTCCACGCGCGGCGAAGAAATCGAGGAAGGTGCGACGGATCTGATGGCTAGAGGCAGACATATCGGCTGCCCCTCTAGCATTTTTTTATGGGAAATGCGCGGTCAGAACATGATCCCGAGATAGAGCCTGAACGCTTGGGCCGTCGCCGTCGGGAGCTGCGCGCCGCCGTTCTCTTGGCCGTACCGAGTGACCTCGCCAGACAAGTAGTCGAGACCGCCGAGCGGGAAAAACACGCCGTATTGCAAGGCCGTGTAGAAGCCACCCATCTTGTCGGTGCCGTCGTTCAAGCTGCCGTCTTTCGCTTGGAAGTACAGCGACACATCCAGCTCGACACCGAGATCACGCTTGTTTCCAGGTGCCTGAATGAACTCGCTTGCTCGGCTCCAAATGACCGCCGCGCTGCCACCCAGCCGCTGACCATTGGGATCACGCGCAAAGTCGTACTGCACCTGCGGGCGGAAATAATACGCGCCCTGCACACGCGACATGATGTTGCGCCAAAAAATGAGATCGACGCGGTAGTCCGGATGGTAGCGGAACTGCGAATACGTGCGATTCGCCGTCAGTTGCGACTCCATGCCCGTCTGCGGCGGCTTAAGCCCCGCGACATCGGGAT
>CAZETM010000047.1:0-26343 GCA_964514885.1 uncultured Polyangium sp.
CCTATGGATCCTTCGAGTGATAGTGGTGAAGGAAGCGCACCTGGAGCACCTGGAACATCGCCGGCGTGAGCGGAGTCGATTCCCGGGCCTGGAGCGGACCGACGTGGCGTGCGTGCGAGAAATACCCCGTCCTCAAACCCAAACGCCTCGTCCATTTCAAGCCCCTTTTGCGGTCTTCGTGGACGCACAAGGAGGGCATTGTTCGCTTTGATGGCGCAACTGTCAAAACGACTTCGGAAAATGGGCTGACCGGCGATTGCAGGGCCATCGTGCCGCGCGCGGAAGGCGGCAGTTGGGTACTCACGTATCATGCTTTGAATGCCGTGTCGGGCGACGGTACAATCGAATCCTCCCAAAACCTGGGGCAATACTTCAACGATGGCGAAGGAGTCGGTCTCGCCCTCGCCAGCTCGGGAAATTTGTGGATTGCGACGAGCAAAGGCATTGTCGTGCGCAAACCTTCGGGCGCCGTCGAAACGCACAAGGGACTCGGCGGCGTAAAAACTCCGAAATGCATGACCATCGCTCCGGACGGGCGCGTCGTCATTGGAGCCAAAAACGGGCTTGCGGTCATCGCCACCGATGGCTCGACAAGGGTGTATACGAGCGATATCGGGGACAAACATATTGGTCAAGTGGCTGTCGGTGAGGATGGAACGATATGGGCAGCAGCCTATAACCGCACGTTGACGCGAATTCGTCCCGATGGCACCATCGATATATTCGGCAAACGTCAAGGTATCGATAAAATCGCCAACCCCGTTCCATTTCCGGATGGAGGCGTTTGGGCCAATTCCTTTGACGGTATGACGCGAATCTCGCCGAGTGCTCCGGGCGCTTTGCCTTGCCCGATCGCAGGCATGCTCGCGCCCTCGGGCATCAATGCATTTTTGCGCCACGAAAATACGCTTTGGATAGCCACCGGCGAAGACAATCTGGTTGCTTTGTCCGAAGGCAAGCCGCCGACGTGTTTCGTTTTTGCCAATTCGCACGAGAAACTCCATCAGTCGACGCATTGGGTCGTGGGTTTTTGCTTTTCGCCCGAAGGAGATCTGCATTGGCTCACGGAAGCCGGGCTGTTCATCGTGCGCAAAGAGCAGCTCGATCAAGCCAAGGCGGCACCTTCCCTATTCGGGGACTCGCTGGACGCAGCACAATTGCCACCAATTTCATGGAAAGCTTCGGGGGAGCCGAAAAATGGCATTGATTTTCGAGGCAAAGTCGTGGTACTCACGGGCACGCTGGCCACGATGTCGCGTAATGATGCGCAAAAAGTGCTGGTCGAACGAGGCGCCACTCTCTCGGATTCGGTATCGAAGGCGACGCACTATTTGATTGCCGGCTCGAAAGCGGGATCAAAATTGAAAAAAGCCGAATCGCTCGGTATTCCCGTGCTGCCCGAAGAAGTGCTGCTTGCACCCGCACCCGACGATTCAATGCAGGAAAGCACTCCAGATGCAAAGCCTGCTCCGCGGCAGCTCAGTGCAGCCGAGAAAGCCCGGTTGTTTCCGTTCTCCGATCAACCGCGTAATGGTTCGAGCCTCGACCACGACATGATGCGCTCGTTGGCCGCGTCGGGGGAAGCGCTGACCGAAAAACAATGGAAAGCCATGCTGACCAAGCATCGGGCATTTCTGAAGAGTGGCGAATACGGAGGCGAGTGGCAAACGCTGGACGTAAGTGGCCTGGTCATGGCGATTTTGCCAGGAGCGGGTAAAGGTCAAGCCGATATTTCGCGCAAAAAGCTGGCACCCGGATTCATCGTGGGCAAAGCCGATCTGCGCTGGATCAATGGTTGCGCAACGTTAGCTGAAAAGGTCGACTTTTCGGGTGCCAATCTTTCGGACGGCATCTTTACGGATTCCTTCCTGGCTGGGTCGAGCTTCGAGCAGGCCAATGTCACGGGTATCGACTTTTCCCGCGCGAATCTCGAAAATGTGAGCTTTCGCAATGCGAATTGCTCGCGCGCCGACTTTGAAAATGCCAACCTTGCGGGCGCAGATTTCACCGGCGCAAACCTCGCAGGTGCACGCTTTCCCGGCGCGATTCTCGATAACGTGAAGATATGACCCCGCCGCCTCTCCGTCGAAAGAAGCCAAAGCCCGTCCTTTATTTGGCGGGATTGCCCGAGCAGAGCCATTCACAGGCGCACACTTCGAGTCGATAACCTTTATCGTTGCATCCGTCTTGGAAGGCGGCACTGGCCGGAGGTGGCGAGCAGTCGCTCGTTGCTTTGGCGCACGCTTTCGCATTACCGCCTGCGTCGTACATCATTTTCTCGGCAGGTTGCGGTTTGCCCATACAGGACATTTCGCAGCCGCATTGCACCATGCGATAACCAGCGAGCGAGCACCTGGCGGCCAAATCCGGGTTCGTCACGGCACTGGCACACGAGCTCGATTGCGGTTCGCACGCTTTGGCTTGTCCGGACGCGTCGTAGACTTTGGTTTCGCGCAGTGCGGGCGGCACTTTGGCTGCTTCGTTCGAGGACGGCTTCGCCGACGGAGAAGACGCTCCGCACCCGGCGAAGACAAACGAGGCGGCAATCATGGATGACAAAACCTTGTGCATGCGCGGAGAAGAACACCCCGTGGCCCAAATGTCAAGGGCTCAACGATTCCATGGCCAACTCGGGCTCTGTAATGCACGGACGAGCATCTCCACCGATAACGCGACCAGAATCAGCCCCATGAGGCGCTCCATCGCAATGACGAAACGTTCACCGAGCACGCGCTGAATACGCTCGGCCAGCGATAGAATGCACGCACTGATCGCAATTACCATGGTCAATGCCGCGATCCATTCGATACGCCGATCCGGCGCTTGACTCACGAGCAGCATGACCGTGGCCAATGCCGAAGGACCCGCGATCATCGGAATGGCCAGCGGTACGATCAATGGCTCGCCGCCTGGAATCGGTTGGTCGGCTTGATGCGGCGGAGGAAAAATCATGCGCAGGGCGATCAGAAATAGAATGATCCCACCTGCGATTTGCAGCGATAAATCGCTCAAACCGAGCAGGCGCATGAACTTGTCGCCCACGAACATGAACAAGAGGAGAATCCCGAACGCAATCAAGTGCTCGCGCAGAATCACTTTGACCCTGCGCTCGGGACGAACGTCTTTGAGCGTGGTGGCGAAAATGGGAATGTTCCCGAATGGATCGGTAATCAGCAGCAGCAGAATGGTGGCTGAGGCTAGGGTGTGGGTCGTGGTCATCGTTGCTCTGGTTGGTTTTACCGGGCCATCGTCATCAATAGCAAGAGGCTACGGGGAGCCTTCCGGCCCAGACGGTCCCGTGGCTCCCAGGAGAAACTCCGGCGCGGCAACACCGAACAAAACGACTGCGAGAAGCGGGATCGATGAGAAGCGTTGCAGAACCATGGCGCGTCCATTTACGCTTGTGCCTGGACGGCTGCAAGCGTTTATTATGCGAATCAGCGCTTCTTCCGATTGGCGAACGCGACCTACGTGAAGTTTTGCAAAGGCCCCTCGCGGCGGAGGCGCGACGTGTTATGCATACGAGGGTGCTGGATCTATTTCCCTGGTTTTCTGCGGCGCTTGCTGCCCTTGTCGTGCTCTTCGCGTGGCTCGTTAGTGGCCGCTTCTACGCCATCTTCGTCGGCGTGCTGCTCGGGATTCACACGCTGATCTCGGTGGGAATGGCAAGGGTTTTCGAGCCTGTCTTGCCCGCGTATGTCTTCTTGCAAGTCTCGGTGTACTTGCACTTCGCGCTTCTGGCCGTGCCGAAGATGCGGCCTCTTTGGTATCGAGCGCTCGTGAGCGTTCCGGCCTCGTTTTTTGCCGCGGCTACGCTTCTTGCGCTGCCTTGGGCCATAACCAATGCGGTCGGGCTCTATCCGTACGGATGGTTCATTCCGTATGTGATTGCAGCGATTGGCGTGGTGCAAAGCCTGAGGCACCGTTTCGAGGAAACGGATATCACGATCGATGGCGAGCATGCGCCGTCATTGCGGAGGTATTCGCTGGGCTCGGGGCGACAAGAGCATCCATTGCGTATCGTGCAAATAACCGATCCGCATCTGGGCCCCTTCATGTCGGAACGGCGTTTGCGCTCGATTGCGGAGCGAGCCGTTGCAGCGCAGCCTGATCTCGTGCTGCTCACCGGGGATTTCTTGACGATGGAATCGCACGATGCGCGGGCGTCATTGGCGCGAGCGCTCGAACCGTTGGCGGCACTTCCGGGGCGTGTATTTGCGTGCCGCGGCAATCACGATCACGAGGCTCCCGAGACGGTTGCGGGCGCCATGCAAGACATTGGAGCGACGCTGCTCATCGACGAAGAGCGCATTGTGGAGACGCCGGCCGGGAGCGTGCAAATTCTCGGTATCGATTTTCATTTCCGTGAACGAGCGCGGCGGATGAGCCAGGTTTTTGCACGACATCCACGGCTGGATGGAAAAAAGCGTTTGGTGCTTTTACACGACCCGGGGGCATTTCAACATGTGCCCGACGGGCAAGCCGATCTGGTATTCGGAGGCCACACGCACGGCGGTCAACTAGGTCTGTTGGTATTCGGGCTCCCGCACACGTTCGTCAGCACGTTTACGCAGATTCCTGATCATGGCTTGTGGGCTTTGGGTCGCAATCGATTGTACGTGCACCGCGGGACCGGCCATTATGGCTTTCCATTGCGCGTGGGTGTTCCCGGCGAGGAAAGCTTATTGCGGGTGCACTGGCCACCGAATGATTAGTTTAACGAGTTACTTCAGCAAGTCCGACAGGCGTCCGTCTCCGCCCCACGACACGAGCTTACTCCAAATTCGACCCGAGCGTTGCGCCGGCAAGGTCACCGCATCGACCGCTGTTTTGCCTTTGCGATCTTGAAGTTGTTGCAAATACAAGCTGCGCGGCGTGACCGGATTGCCATGCGAAGCCCAGATTCCGAAGGGCTCTTCAGGTGCCCACTTGCCCTCGGCTTTCTTTCCCGAACAGCCAATCGCCCAATTCATGGCTCCGCGAGGTGCATCAGCAATGACGCTCGTGGCGCTGGCATTCCAAAACATCGTTTGCGCCCCGGCCCATCCATGGCCGCTGCCCGATTCTTGCCTGTTCTGCACGTCGAGTTCGCTGCCTTTCGTATTGTCGAAAAGCAGGCCCGTGGCCCAGCGATGATGCGGTCCGTCGTCCGCGTGCGCTTCGTCGCTCACGGAATCGAGCCACACATTGGGGCCTGTCACGCGCGAGCCCGTGACGAATGCGTGTCGGCTATTGCGGGCCAAGTTTCGTTGAAAGAGCACGCCGAGACCGTCTTCCACGTAAAACGAATATCGACGACCGCCCGTGATTTGCGATTTCGGATCGATGTGCGCCGTGTCCTCGACTGTAATGAAGGCCGATTGATCAGCCACCGTGACGGCGCTGTAGCCAAAGTACGCAGCCGTGACGCGACGAGCCCAAGAATCGGTGGTCCGGCCAAACCGAATTGCCGTCCAGCCATGCTTCTCGTCCGTTTCGCTGGCGTATTTCGATTCCATACGCACGTCTTCGATACCCACGTAACGAATGCGACCTTCGACGCTCGATTCATAAATGTAACCGCCGCCGTATTTGTTTTCGATGGTATCGACGATGGGAATGTCGATGGTAATCTTGTTTCCGGACACTTCGGTGATTTTGCGCGGATGCTCGACTTCGTAACCACCGGCGCTCCAGCCATAAGACGCGGCTGAAAGAGCATCGATCCACGCTTGATTCGGCTTGCGCCCGACGACGATCCGATCGCCCGGAGCATACCCAGCAGCAGATTCGACCTCGAACGTCCGCGAGCCGACCGGGACGAAAGAAGACGTAATGCGCTCTCGCGTGCCGCTCACTTCGCCAAACCCTTCGCCCGTTCCCTGCACTTCAATGAGCGTGTATTGTTTGGCCCCGGTCGCGACGAGCACGGTGCCGTCTTTGCCTTGTCCTTCGCCACGCAATACCACGCCGCTCGCTGCAATGTTCAGCGAATCGGACAACTGGTAAACGCCTTTCTTGAGCAATACGGCGCCGCGAAATCCATTTGCGTCCGCCGGCAGGCTCGATACCTTGTCGATCGCAGCTTGAATTCGCGCCCGATCGTCGCCCGAGCCGGGGCTCACGGTCTCTTTCATCGCAATCGATGGAATGGCGACGCCGCCGCGACGATAACCTGCAAACGAAAAATCAGGGATTCGATTGACGGCATTCGATTGGCCGCGGTTTGCATACGTGCGATAGACGAGCTTTCCGCAGGAGCCAATGCTCGCAAGCGGGCTTCCTTCGCCGACGATCACATTGCTGGGACACGACGACTCGACGCTGTCCTCGGCCATGTCGACGTCTTCGTCCATTTCCACCTCGTCAGCCAAGTCCTGGGGCTGAACGACGCAACCCGAAACCAAGGCAAACAATCCCGAAATGGCGAACGCGTGAACGTATTTCATGACCGATCTCCTCGAAGGTTTTCCCGAGTGCTTCCGTTTGACCAATGAGAATGCATCTGTCGTGCCAATCGGCGTGGTGGTTTGATGTCGAACATTGGGGCAGGAAAATATGCGCCGACTCGTGATTTTGGCAGTGCAGAAAACAATTGGCACGTGATCGGCGAGCTCCTACGTCACCGTGCCGTGATCGAGTCGAGCACCCATGATCGAATCGATCACCCGTCGACGTTTTTCCTTGTCGATCGAGTCAGGTCAAACATGGTAGGCTCGGCCCGGCATGGCCCCTGGAGCGTCTTCTTCCCCAACACTGCTGCTCGATCGTTATCGTGTGTACGACGAGATCGCGTCGGGCGGCATGGCGACCGTGCACCTCGGACGACTGGTGGGCGATGCTGGGTTTTCCCGAACGGTCGCGGTAAAACGGCTGCATCCGCACTACGCAAAAGACCGCGATATCGTCGCTATGTTCACCGACGAAGCGCGCATTGCCGCGCGCATTCGTCACCCGAACGTCGTCCCTACGCTCGACGTCATCTCGCGCGATGGTGAGGTGTTTCTGGTCATGGAGTACGTTCATGGCGAGGCTCTTTCGCGTTTGATGGTGGCGACGAGCAAACGAAAAGAAAAAATCCCGCCGCGTATCGTGGCAGCAATCTTGTCGAGCGCTTTACATGGGTTGCACTCGGCGCACGAGGCCAAGAACGCTCGAGGTGAATTGCTCGGCGTCGTGCACCGCGACATTTCGCCGCAAAACATCATCGTCGGAACCGATGGCATCGCGCGCGTGCTCGACTTCGGCATCGCTCGTGCGGCAGGTCGTCTGTACCAGACAAACGATGGCGCGGTGAAGGGCAAAATGGCGTACATGTCGCCCGAGCAACTCTTGTCGAAGCTCGTGGATCGCCGTTCGGACATTTATTCGGCCGGGGTGGTTTTGTGGGAATCGCTCATGTGCAAGCGTTTATTTCCCGGCACCGGGGAAGCGTTGATGAGTGCGCGGCTTGGGGATGGTCAGGTCGAGCGTCCGAGTCATCATTTGCCTGGATTGCCCACATACTTCGACAAAATCATTTTGCGTGCATTGAAGGCGCAACCGGAGGAGCGATTTTCCACGGCGCTCGCGATGGCCCACGCGCTCGAAGCTCCAGGTCAACTGGCCAGTACGTCGGAAGTGGCAGCTTGGATCGAGAGCATCGCCAGCGAATCGTTGGCGGAGCGAGCGCGGCTTGTCGAGCAAATCGAGAATGAAGAAAAGCGTGTATCGCTCACCAGTCTAACGGATGAAATCCCGACCAACCCAGTGCCCCGAGCGCCCCATCGTGTCGAAGCGACGGTGAAAATGTCGACGTCGAGTTTGCTGGCGGCAACCGCGCCAGCTCGGCTGGTCGAAACGAATTCAAATGTCGACGTAATGACGACAGTGCCTCTGCGACGCGATGGACAAACCCTCGCCGGGATCGCAGATCTGCCATTACGTGAAGCCCCGATGGCCATTACGAGACCAAGGCGACAACGTAATTCAGGTTATCCCTGGTGGCTTTGGCTGAGCGTTTGCGTCGCGGTATTTTTGATATCGGCGGTCATCGTTGCGCTCCTGATTCGTTTGTACTGACAACGCATTACCAATTCCCACGCACGCCCGCCAATGCTCCCCAAGGTCCCGCGGCGAGCACACCCAAGGTAATACTCTTTCCCTCGACCTCTCGCGGAGCCGACTTCGGCGCCGTCGCGACGAGAATGATTCCCAGGCCCAAACCAAGTCCTCCCGCGGCAAACGCGATCGTGCTGGCGAGGTTCAATTGACCAATGCTTTGAGCTGCGTTCTTGCCCATGGTATCGCAAAGGGTAGGGGTTGTCTCGCCAATTTTCGCTCCGCAATGCTCGTCGAGCACCGCTTTTTGCTCGAAGGCAAGAGCCGTGGTAATGGCACCGGCGGCCAATCCCGCAACGCCGAACCCTCCTAAAAGGAGCCCCGCTGTTTTTCTTGTCGAAATGGGCGGTGCCGCCTTGGGTGCTGAATCGGAAGCCGGGAATAAGTCCAGCACCACGGTTTTCCTTTCGCCCTTGTCCAAGACGATTTGGGTTTTCTTCGAGGGCACGCCTGGAGCTTCCGTGGAAATCGTATAGATGCCCGGATCGACGCGAGTCGCCACTCCCAGGTCCGCTTCGCCAAGCATTTGATCGTTTCGTTTGACCACTGTCTTGGCGGGAGCGCCGGGACCGAGCCTCAGCGTCAAGGTGGGAATGACGGTTTCGAGCTTGTCAATCTGCTCACGGGCCACCTTCAATCGCTCGGATTGCTTTTTCTTGTCTTTCGGCGGCAATGCTTCGGCGATGGCCAAAAAGTCGCGATAACGAGTCTGTGCTGTGGCGACGTGGCCCCACCGCGATTCGCACACGGCCAGGGTGAATGCCGTGCCCGGCAATGGATCGAGGCGCAAGCTGTCAGCGAACGCCGGACATGCCCGTTCGTAATTGCCCTCGGACATGTCCTGCAGGCCGCCTCCAAAAATAGTCTTTGCCCGTTCAGGATCTCGGGCGTCAGCCGCCGAGGTGAACAACGACGCACCCAGAAAAATCGCGACGGCAAGAAACGAGCAATCACGAAGCATCATGAAATCGACTCACTGCTGACCCAGTAGATCATCCAAGGTTGGTTTCTTTTGCGTGGTGGTCGGTTTGGTCTTGCTCATCGGCCGCGGCGCGTTCGTGGCCAAAGGCGTTGAGGAGCGCGCGGAAAGGGCGGGAGCCATGGGCTCGGCCGATGGTAAGGGCTGGTCGCTCGCCACCAGCGAGCTTGATAATGGCATGGCTGAAGGAAGCAATGGCGGCGCCGCGGTGACGGCGATTTTAGAGTCAGTTGCCGGGCGAAGCACCAGCCAGCCGGCAAGGGCGCCACCGGCGGCGCAGAGGACCACCGCGATGATTCCTCCAATCGTGGACGAACGATTCGATTTCGACAGCCCCGACATCGTCACGGATGCGGTGAGTGCGGCGGCATTCGTCAGATATCGAGCGTCGGCATAGTTTGTCGCGGCAGAAACCGCTGCTGGGCCCGGAGCGATTGGTAAGGGGGCAATATTTTTCGGCCTTGGCCCCTCGTATTCGACGCCGAGCGTTTTTTCCAAGGCGGCAATGGCTTCTCCCGCACGCTGAAATCGATCCCCTGGAGAAAACGCGGTCATCTTGGCAAACCAAGCATCGAACGCGGCTGGTAATACCACACCTTGTTCGGCGGCCCGGATGATCGCAGATTCGCGAGCCCCTCGAGCTGCGACCATGATGAAATGATACGGATTGCCTTTTTGCACTTCGCGAGACCAATACGTAGTTCCCACGAGGAGCATGTACGCGACCATGCCGAGCGCGTGAATGTCCGTCGCGCTCGTGATCGTCACGTTTGCGGACAATTGTTCGGGCGGCATGAAGAGCGGCGTGCCGATTCCCTCGGTTTCCGCCAGCTTCGCTGTGTTTTCGGTGAGCATTTTGGCTACGCCGAAATCGAGCACCTTGACGAGCGGTAAACCGTCCTCTCGCTGCGTCAAGAAAATGTTTTCCGGCTTGAGATCCCGATGGACGATTCCCGCCGCATGGCTCTTGTCGAGCGCCGCGGCGACCTGCACCAAATAGGTGACCACTTCCTGGGGCGACAACCGCCCGAGCCGCTCGATTCGGCGGCGCAAATCCTCGCCCTGCAGCAGTTCCATCACGAGAAACGGCATGTCTGTCGCTTCATCCACACCCGTGTCGAATACATCGACCACGTATTCGCTTTGGATATCGGCCGCGACTCGCGCTTCTCGCTTGAAACGCTCGCGAAGAAGCCCGCTGCGAAACAGATGCGAATGCATCACCTTGAGTGCTCGATGTCGATGCGTGCCGAGGTGTATGACCTCGTAAACCGCGCCCATGCCGCCCGTGGCGATACTTCGCACCACGCGGTAACGTTGGGCAAAAACAGCGCCCTCGGCGAGAGCAGTCGACATGCGCACGCGATGATCGCGCAGATCGCGGTCAGTGTCAAACAAGATCGAACGTCGTGCGGTTCACACGATTATGTCAGGGGTTTCTCGCGCAACGTAAACCCGTTCCGGTGCCTCGATCCGTCGGCGGCCTGGTGTAGGCTCGGTAAGGCGTGAGCAATTGCGACGAGTCGCTGGCCATTCTGCCGCCGCGACGAATCCGTTCGGTGCCCGAGGAAATGTTGGCGCAATCGGTGCAGGGCAGGGGATAATTGGCACCCAAATCGAGGACCCATTCCCACAAGTTTCCACCCAGGTCGGCATGGCCCCACCGGCCATCGCCTTTGGTCGACCTCGAGCCCACACGAAGAAAGTCAGTGAAATCGCATATTTGTGCAGCCGATCCATCACCGGTGCAATCGTAGACGGCGTAGGTGGCGTCGATGGTCGTCGAGCTGGGCGGGTTTGACCACGGGTATTTGCGTTGTTCGCTGCCGCCGGCTGCGGCGAGATTCCATTCGGCTTCCGTGGCCAACCACCCGCCGTCCCAAATGCAGAATGCGACGGCTTCGAACCAGCTTACGCAATTCATGGGAAAACGCTCGCGTCCTCCGTCCGAGGTCGAGGTCCAGGTGACCCAGGAGCTCCCGGCGCAATCGGTGATGGTCGTTTCGAGATTCGTTTTTGTCGTCGGCATGCTGGCGTTCCACGAGGTATTCCATCCGCTATTGGCAATTTTCGGGTGCGCGCCTTTTCCTGCGGTGGGAATGCTGCCGGGATAAGCATTCACGAATTTACGAAACCGACCCACGGTCACTTCGAACCGATCCAATCGAAATTCGCTGATTGTGGCGGGATAGCTCGAATCATTGCTACGATTGTAGGTGGTTTGGGGGATGAGCGGGCTCAGGCAACAGCTCTCGTTGCCATTCGGGCCGCAATTCGAGGTCGACCCTTCGCAGCTTGGGCGAAGCACGCATGCGCCGTCGAGACATACTTTCGCTTGCGCTTCGCATGTCGTTGCATTTTGCCAAAGCCCAAGCGCGTCGCAGGTTTGCGGCGAGCTGCCGCTGCACTTTTTCTGTCCTTGTTCGCAAACGCCTTTGCACGAGCCGCTCACGCAAGTTTGTCCGGAGCAGGTTGCTTCGTTCTTCCAGTTTCCGTTCGCATCGCAGGTTTGCGGCGTGTTGCCATTGCATTGAGTTTGTCCGGGATCGCATACGCCCTGGCAAACTCCATTGACGCAAGTCATTTTCACGCACGCCGAGCCGTCTACCCAATTGGCGCTCGCATTGCAGGCTTGAGGCGTATTGCCATTACAACGTTTGTCCCCGGCATTGCACGCTGCGGCGCATACGCCACCCGAGCACGGTTGTCCCATACACGGCGCTTGAGCCTGCCATGAGCCAGTGTTATCGCAAAGCTCGGGCGTTATGCCATTACACTGCAATTGCCCTGGCTCGCACGATCCGATGCAGGCCCCATTTTGGCACGTCGCATTCGCGCATGTCGTCATGGCCATCCACTGACCATTGCCGTCACACGCTTCGACCGTGTTGCCATTGCAGATCGTTTGCCCTGGTGCGCATACGCCCATGCACCCGCCGGTCGCCTCGACGCACGTTTGCCCGAGGCATTCCGTCGACGCGGAAAGCGTGCCGCCGTCGTCGCAAACCAAGAGCGTATTGCTCACGCATTTCGTCGTTCCCGGCTCGCAACTACCAACGCACGCGCCGTCTTGACAAGTGGCTCCTTGGCACGTCTCGCTTGCCGCCCACGCGCCTGTTACGCACTCTTCCACCGCATTGCCGATGCACCGTGTTTTGCCGGCTTCGCATTCCCCTTTGCACGCGCCATCGACACACGATTGAGCAATGCACGGGATCGCATTGCGCCACCTGCCGTCGACACAAAGTTGAATGGTATTTCCACCGCAGCGCAGCGTATCCGCCGTTTCACACGCAAGCTGGTATTCGTCAGGATTTAGGCCCCAGAAGCAGCCGCTCATCGTTACGATCGAAGCGGCTGCCCACATCCACTTGTTCATGATTCTTCTCCGGGTCGTCTCACGATGCCACGAAGTACCCGGCTGGTGCAAGTATCACGGTTTCCACCAGTTACCGGACACGTAAAGCATCGACATGAGCGTCAGCGTGTCGCCATAATAATCCGGCTCCGAGGGCACGCTCTTCAACGTGTTCCACCCGTCGTTCAAAAACGCCTGGTACTGCGCATCGATCGTGGCTGCCGCGACCATCGGGCCCGTAAACGCCCCATCCGAATAGCTCACTTGCGCCGTCCCGTCGAGGAAATATCCGGCCTTGATCTTGTCCGCATCTCCGCCGGTCTTCTTCGTGATCCAATTCATCACCGGTACGAGCGCCTTCTTCGCATCGGCCGTTCCATAATGGCCATAGTCCATCGCAATGCGGAAGGGGAATCGGCACGCATTCCAGGAAAAGTCCACCGTCCCCTCGTCCAGGTAATTCTTCGCCGCAGGTTTCGGCGTCGATCCGACGATGAAGTCCGGCATCAGACCCGTATTCGGCGAATAGTTCTGCTGAATCGAAAACAGCACCGAATACGTATTGCCCACCAAGGTCGACCAAAACGCGTCGCCCGTCGCTGCTTGGTACGCCCGCATATGACCCGTCATCCAATCCGATGCGCGGGTGTTCGATGCATGGTCGTCCCAATCCCCGAGCGACGTGCGCATGTTGGCATTCACATCGCTCTTCTTGATCCCGTTTGTAATCGTATTCTTCGCGTTCGACAGATAGTTGATGCTCCCCGACGAACCCCATTGCTTGTTCGCCAGCAGCATGGCATACGCCACGTCCATGTCGCCGTCGGTCGCCGAATCACTATCGTCCGACTTGCTCTCGGTCTTCGAGACGATCCACGACATGTTCGCCGAATTCGCCGTGCTGCGATGTTTGTCGAACATGTTGAACATGCCGTCGAAATAAGATTTCGCTTTCGGATCATGACCAGCCATCAGCGCGAAGATGATCATGCCATACCCGTGCGCTTCGCTCGACGTCTTGGAATCTGCACCGCCTGGCCCGACTCCAGCCATGCTCACGTAATAACCACCGCCTGGCGTCGTCCCATTCGATGCGCGTACATGCGCCGCTTTCCAGTAATCGTAATAAGCTCGCACTGCGCTATCGAGGCTTCCCTGGCTCACGTGATTCGGACGAATTCCGTACGGGCGCGAAGCTTGAGGAAACGGAAGCGAAACGCCATTCGAGCCCGACGAACCGTTCACGGTGGTCAAGAAAAACCGTTGCGCATCGGTTGCTTGGCAATCACGCTGCTCGAAGTCCGCTCCCTTGTCTTTGCTCGCGCCCACGACGCCCACGCATTTGCTGCTGTGCGCTGCAATCAAGCGATACTTGCCGCCACTGAGCGCCTTCAATTGAAATCGCTGATTGTCATTGTGATTGCATCCCCACTGCTGAATCTTCGCACCATTGCTCGTGCTAAACTCGGCGACGTCCAAACACTTGCCGCTGTGCACACTGACCAGCTCGAATTTGTCGCCGCTCGCCACGAGCTTCCACTGTTGGTTTTTACCACCCGTGGACGCCCATTGATGCACAATCGCCCCGTCATTCAGGCTCACGCCCGAAACGTCGAGCAACATGTTGGAATGCGCAGCGGCCAATGTAATGGTTTGTCCGTCCGAAAGCGCATCGTCTTGCGTCTCGACCGATTCGTCCAATTCATCGATATCGGCTAGCTCGCTTGGCTCCGCAATGCAACCGGTGCCCAACGTGCCGCAAACCATCGTCGCCATAACGAGTCGGGCAAACATCGAAGTGGAAAGCGAGAGGGTCTTTGCTGCAAACGCGAGCGATTTCATGATCCGTGCTCCTTCGTCGCTTTCGTTGCGACGCCAAAGCCTATGTGCACCCGTCGTGCCACATCGAATTGGTGAGCTAAACGGTATTGCGGACCTGATTGACCGCCAATGTGTGGGTTTTACAACGCAGAATACGGACACGGGCCATGATCGAATCGATCACCCTATGATCGATTCGTGCATGTTCAGGCTATTCCGACGACTTGCTTCGCGCCTTGATGAGCTGAAAGTATTGTCGGGCAATCCCTGATGCCGCAGCCGCCGCGCCAATGTTGCCCTGATGCTGTGCCAATACGCGTTGCACGTATCTGCGCTCCAGCTCCTGCTCGACACATTCGAGCGCCCGGGGCCAGCACTTCCAGGACTGCCATATCAATTATTCGCCATTCATTCTCGAATATCATTACGATGCCCAGGATCGTCCAGACATCATCGACGTGCAATGCGCTCCGGGGAGTGAAACGCGACGTCCCACCGCCTGACGCTCAAATACGATTGCTGAGTCATCAGCGATATCGACGAACACCCAGCGGCGAGCACCTCGCCGGGCCCATTCGGCAAACATTTGCCGACCGCTGAGCTTCGGCAAGAACTTGCCGGCAAAGGTTTGCGGGCGCGACGGAATGGATGATGACCCACGAGTTTCAGACGAGCTGATGGATTTTTGGCTCTCTGGATGCGCGGGGCAACGGTGAAGCAGCTTCCTGGCACGGACATTGCTGTTGTCGGGCCGGTTTCCCCTTCGACCCTATCGCCGGCTGGTTGCTCATGACCGCTTCGATTTCTGTTGCACCTCGGGCATTCGTGTGTATTGCGGAGGATTTGGCAACCTCGCCGGGCGACGCGGACGTTTGGGAACAGGCGCTGTTCGACGAGGAGCCTGCGGTTTGGGGCGAGCTCGAGGAGCGGCGGAGCGGGACGTGGTGGCCACGCGAGGTAAAATCCTTGCCCGGGGACGTGGCGTATTCGAGTAGTATGCCCCTCGAGATGAATTCCCAGCCGGACAGTGAAGGGGAGGACGAGCGCCGACAGGTCGATCGCTGGCGGCTCGTGAGTGAGTTGGGCAGCGGTGGGATGGGCACGGTGTGGCTTGCGGAGCGTGCGGACGGGGCGTTTCGCATGAAAGCAGCCTTGAAAGTGCTCAAACACCATATTGTCGATGCGCATGCCATCCAATGGTTCCATCGGGAACGACAAATCCTGGCCGACCTGTCGCATCCGAACATTTGCCATCTAATCGACGGCGGGACGATGGATGATGGGCGGCCTTATTTGGTCATGGAATACGTCGACGGACAACGGCTCGACGATTATTGCAAGCAGCACGCTCTTGGGACGCGAGAGGTTTTGCGGCTCTTCGTCAAGATTTGCAGTGCGCTTTCGTTTGCCCATACGCGTGGGGTGGTGCATCGGGATTTGAAACCGAGCAATGTATTGGTCACGAGCGCGGGCGAACCTAAATTGCTGGACTTTGGCATTGCGAGCGCTCGAGGGACGGATATCGATGGGCCCCCGTCGCGGCAGGGTGATTTGCGTTTGACGCCACGTTATGCGAGCCCCGAGCAATGGCAGGGCGTGAGCGTGGGGCCGACTTCGGATTTGTTTTCGCTCGGGGTGATGCTCCTGGAAGTATTGGCGGGCGATCTGCCGTCCGGTCACGCTGCTCCGGGGCTTACGCCTTTGCCCGACGGGGCGGAAGTTCGATTAAGCGAGCCATTGCGAGCGCTGATTTTTCGAGCGCTGCGAATGGCTCCGGCGGAGCGATATCCTCAAGCGGAAGCATTCGCGGATGCGCTGCGGGAGCAAATTGGAACGGAAGCAGAGGCGCGTCGCGCGACGGTGGAACGATCTGCGCGGGTGTACATTTGTTGTCGCAGCGATGCCGATCGGGATGTGGAAGTGGCGTTGGAGCTCAACAACGCTTTGGCGGCGGCGGGAGTGGCGTCGTTTTTGGCTTCGAACAACGTGGTCGACGATCGTCATTGGGTGCCGACGGTGATGCAGGCGCTGCGCGGATGCGATGCATTTTTATTGCTTTTGTCGCGGCAAGCGATGGTTAGTGAAATGGTCGCCGGGGAGCTCGAATTGGCCTGGCAACTGCAGCAGGAAAACAATGGCAAGCCGTACATGCTCGCGGTATTCGTCCCGGATTCGGATGAAACGGTCACCCACCCGAGTAAATGGCCCCTGATGCAAGAGGTCGAGCGGACGATTTGGCAAGGACCGGAGCATACTTCGATGGTCGTGGGGTTGCTGCTGGACAAACTGGCCGTGAAAAATGACGTTCGGCTCGAAACGATACCGCCGAGAATCGTGCGTACGCTCCGCCCGAAGGTCGCGTCGCTTCCGCCGCCTCCATTGCGATCGCGTCCGGATTTGCCTGGAGATATCGTACGCTCGACGTCGCCGCTTTACGTGGCTCGTCCGGAGGTCGAGGAGCAATGTTTGGACGAGATCGTGCAACCTGGGGCGCTCGTGCGGATCAAAGGGCCGCGGCAGATGGGCAAAACCACGCTGATGATGCGCCTTTTGGAGCATGCGGGGCAGCATGGAGCGCGCACGGTGGCGATCAATTTGCAAATGGCGGATCGCAAGATTTTGGGGGATCTCGACCGATTTTTACGTTGGTTGTGCGCGGTGGTGGCTCGGCGGCTGGACTTGCCCACGCGTCAAATTGACGATGGGTGGGACGACGTGTTTGGCGCGAAGGACAATTGCAGCGGGTATTTCGAGGATCATTTGCTGGCGGACGAGCCGCTCGTGCTGGCGCTGGATCATGTGGATCGGCTCTTCGAGTTTCCGGCGATCGTCGAGGAGTTTTTCGCTCTTTTGCGGGCGTGGCACGAATTTGGCAAAAGCCAGGAGCCGTGGCCGAATTTGCGATTGATTCTGGTGTATGCGACGGAAATGTACGTGCCGATGAACATCAATCGGTCGCCCTTCAATGTGGGATTGACGGCGGCTTTGTCGGAATGGGATGCGGAAACGGTCCATGTGCTGGCTGGTAAACAAGTTGCGGGAATCGAGCGACGGCAGGTGGATCGATTGATGGCGCTTTTGGGGGGACATCCGCATTTGATTCGGATTGCGCTGTATCACGTGGCGTCGGGGATGAGTATCGACGACGTGCTGACGAATGCGGCGACGGACGAAGGATTGTTTGCGGATCATTTGAAGCATTTGTTTTGGCACTTGGAGACGCGGCCCGAACTTGCGGAGGCGGCGGCGCGGGTGATGGCGGCGTCGGGGCGCGTGCGATTGAGCACCGAAATGGCGTTCAAGCTGGCGAGTTTGGGGCTGGTGCAGTTGGATGGCAACGAAGTTCGTCCGGCACGAGAATTGTATAGGCGTTATTTGTTGGAGCGACTGTCGGTCGAGAAAAACGATTGAGAGCGGATTTTTTTTGACCTGGGGCGTAAAGTTCGGTACACGCAGTTTCTCGAAAGGAAGAAATCGTCATGGCGCAGAATGAGGTTCGGGCGGAGGTCGTGTTGGTGGATGAGCTGCTGGGCGTGATGTCGACCTGCGGTGGGTTGGATCCTGGACCGGATCCGACGTGGGATCCGGACGAGATTCCTGCTGAGGACGAGAAGTAGGCGCAGTTTCGAGCGGGTTGGGCACGAACATCCATTGCCTCAAGAAAGAAGCCCATAGGCATGTTTTCCATTTCTGGTTATCGAGTCGGCGAGCAAGTGCACGAGAGCGAGCAATCGTTGATTTTTCGTGCTCGGCGGGAGAGCGATGGAGTGTCCGTCATTCTGAAGGTGCTCAAGGATGTGCATCCGCCGCCGGAGCGGATAGCCCGCTTCAAACGCGAATATCAGCTCGTCAAGTCGCTCGACGTTCCGGGAGTGGTTCGCGCATACGATTTTTCGTACACGGCGGATCATTGGGTGTTCGTGCAGGAAGATTTTGGGGGGGAATCGATTGCGCGATTGGGTTTGGCTGGGCGCATCGAGCTTGGCGAATTCATGGGGCTGGCCGAAACCATTGCGGGTCATGTCGCGTCGATTCACCGGCAAGGCGTGACCCACAAAGACCTCAATCCGGCAAACATTGCCTTCAACCCTCAATCGGGCGCGATCAAGCTGATTGATTTCGGCATTGCGATTCGGCTGTCGCGGGAGACGGTGGCGTTCGATCATCCGAGCCTGCTCGAAGGCACGCCGACTTATGTGTCGCCGGAGCAGACGGGGCGCATGAATCAGCCGCTGGATCACCGTACGGATCTTTATTCGCTCGGCTGCACGTTTTACGAATTGCTCACCGGGGCTCCGCCTTTCGAGGCGAAGGAAGTGGTGGAATTGCTCCATTGTCATCTGGCGCGGACGCCGGAGCCAATTGGCAAGCGGCGGGCGGATGTTCCGGCCGCGGTGGCGTCGATCATCGATAAGTTGCTGGCGAAGAATGCGAGCGATCGATATCAAACGGCGCGTGGTTTACAGGCGGATTTGGAGCTTTGCCGGCGAGCGTGGGCTGCAGGAGCAACGCTGGCGGATTTCGTTGCGGGCAAGCAGGATGTGGCCGAGCGTCTTGCGCCTCCGGGGAAGCTTTATGGGCGCGAGAGCGAATTGGCGGAGCTGTCCGCGGCATTCGATCGCGTCGCGGGAGGAGCCGGCGAGCTTTTGCTCGTGTCGGGCCACGCCGGCATTGGCAAATCGGCATTGATCAAAGAGCTGTACCGGCCCGTCACGCGGCAACACGGCTTTTTCATTTCCGGCAAATTCGACCAATTGCAGCGAGACACCCCGTACGGACCGCTGCTCGGAGCGCTCGATGGTTTGCTGGGGCAAATATTGATGGAGCCTCAGGAAAAAACGTCTGCGTGGGCGCGTGCGCTGCAAGCGAACGTGGGGAATCTGCTCCCCGCGCTCGTGGAAGTATTGCCGCGCGTGGGGCTTTTGTACGAGCGGATTGCACCGGCTCCGGTTCTGAGCGCAACGGAACTCAAGTTCCGCTTCATTCGGGCCTTGGCGACGATTTTGCGCGTCTCGGCGACGGCCGAGCATCCATTGGTGTTGTTCATAGACGACTTGCAATGGGCGGACAGCGCGTCGATGGACTTTTTGACGCATGTGGTGACGGCGGAGCCCGTGCCGCATTTGTTGATTTTGGGGGCTTATCGTCACGAGGAGGTGCCGGCGGGGCACCGTTTGCCGGCGGCGTTGAAAGAAATTCGAGCTGCCGGGGCGGTCGTGAGTGAGATTCACCTGGGGCCTCTCGATGTCGACGATACGGCGGAGCTGCTAGCGGATACGCTGCACCGGCCGGTGAGCGAAGTGCGCGAAGCTGCGGCGATCGTGCATGAAAAGACGGGGGGCAATCCGTTCTTCGTGCAGATTTTTTTGGATGCGCTCGTGGCCGAGCAGGTCTTGCATTTCGATCACTTGGCGGGGCGCTGGTCCTGGCGGCTGGATGGGCTGCGCTTGCTGGATTCGAGCGACAATGTCGTCGATTTGTTGATCGCCAATTTGCAGAAGTTACCCGATAACACGCGGGAGCTTTTGAGCGTGGCGTCGTGCATTGGCAATCAATTCGATTTGGGTTTGCTGAGCGCGGTCGTGGGACGGCCGGCTGAAGAAGTGGCTGCTTCGCTGATGCCCGCGATGACGGAAAATTACCTGCTGCCGACGACGAGCGATTATCGGCTGCTGGAGGCGGGTATCGATGGTTTGCCCGCGCGGCTGGATGTTTCGTACAAAGTGGCGCACGATCGAATTCAGCAGGCGGCGTATGGTTTGAATGCGCCGGGCACGCACGCGGCGATTCATTTGCGTATCGGCCGGGGGATGCGGACTCATTGGCACGGCAAGTCGGCGGACGATCGTCTCCTGGCCACTGTGAATCAACTCAATCAGGCCACGCATCTGGTCGAGGACCCGAGCGAACGGCGGCAAATCGCGGCGCTCAATCTCGAGGCGGGCAAAAAAGCCAAAGCAGCCGTGGCGCATACGGCGGCGCTCGAATACTTCGAGGCAGGTTTGACGTTTTTGGGAGGCGAAGCCGGCGTGATCTCGCATCGATCGGAGGAGGGCACGAAGGTCCCGTCGTCCATTCTGGATCACGCATTTGGGCAAGCGTATTCCTTGGCGCTGGCGTTGAATGAAGAGGCGGCGGAGGTGGCCTATTTGGCAGCCAACTTCACGGGCGCCGATCGGCATGTCGAGGCGATTTTGCGTCACGCGCGCCGACCATTCGATCGCGTCAATGCGGTGCAGACGCGGGTGAAGGCGCTCTTGGCGCAAAATCAATTACTTGGGTCCATCGTCGCGGCGCGTGAGATTTACGAGCCGCTCGGGATTGATTTGCCCGCGAACCCGACCGAGGAGGACCTGGCGACGCAATTCGAGGCGGTTACTCGCGAGCTGGCGGGCCGCCCTCCGCGTGTATTGGCCGATCTGCCCAATATGACGGCAACCGAGCCGGCAGCGGCAATGCGTTTGCTGTACAGCCTCTTTATGTCGGCGTTTTTGGCACAGCCCAATTTGGCGCCTCTGGTCGCCACGCAAATGGTGCTGTTGTCCATGCGGCATGGTTTGTCGGAGGAGTCTGGGCCTGGGTTCATTTTTTACGCCATGGCTCTGTGCGGTCGAGGCCAAGTCGTGCTGGGCTATGAATTCGGCCAGGTGGCGGAGATCCTGGTCGAACGACATCAGCGCAAAGCCCAAATGCCGGACCTGGCGGTGCTCGGCGGGTTTTACGTATTCCACTGGCAGCGGCCCGTGCGCGAATCCATCGAAAAGATGCGCAATGGGTATTGGGCCGGGGTGGAAAGCGGTTACATCTCCTCCGCTGCGAATTGTCTGCAATGCAGCTCCGCCATGGGGTATCTTTCGGGTCGGGAGCTTGCTGATATCGACGCGGAATATGCGGAGAGCGCGCGGGTGCTCGAGCAGCACAAGGCGGGTCCGTTTCTCACGTGGCTGCGCCAATATCGCCAAGCGGTGCAGAATTTCCGCGGTTTGAACGACGATCCGACGCAATTGCGCGGCGAGGTTTACGACGAGATTGCCGAACTGCCGGTGCATGAAACATACGGTGACCTCACGGCCATCTACATGATTCATTTCAACAAGGCGATTCTCGGTTATCACTTCCACGACTACGAATTGTCCCTCCGTTCGACGAAAGCGCTGGAATATGGCAATCAACCGGGCGCGGTCGTATATCCCATCGTGGTGATGTACCGCTGCCTTGCGCTCCTGGCGACCGCGGGTGACGTGCCGGAAGACGCGCGAGCAGCGTTGCTCGAAGAAGCGTCGACGTTGGTCGCACGCATGAAAGGCTGGGGCGAAAGTTGCCCGGTCAATTATGCGCACAAATATCACTTGATGGCGGCCGAGTTCTGTCGCGTGTCCGGGCAAATCCAAGAAGCGCGCGAGCATTACGACTTGGCCGTCGACTTGGCGCGCAAACACGAATACACGCACGAAGAAGGATTGGCGCTCGAACGGGCGGCCTTGTTTTACCTGGAGCAAAAGAATGGGCGTTTGGCGGGGTATTACCTGCGCGACGCTCATTACGTGTACGGTCGCTGGGGCGCCAGTGCAAAACGTGATTTCTTGCGCCGCCGTTATGGATACTTGCTCGAGCGAGAAACGGGCCCGCGCAATCGCATCGTGACCACTACGAAAAAGACGACGACCAGTGAGCTTGGCGAGCTTGATCTGGGGACCGTCCTTGCGGCCACTCGCGCCATCGCCAAAGAAACCGACGTCCGGCAGCTCCTGCATACCGTAATGCGCGTCTCGCTTGAAAATGCAGGGGCCGAACGCGGGTGCCTCATTTTGGTCCGCAACGACAACCTCATCGTCAAAGTCCGCGGCGAGCTCGGCGAGGAGAAACGCTTCGATTGGTTGTCGCTCAGCCTTGGCGATTACGATGGTTTGGCTCGGTCCGTCGTGCAATACGTCGCCCGAACCTCCGAGCCGGTCGTGCTCGAGAATGCTGCGGCGAGCGGGATGTTCACGACCGATCCGCACATCAAAGCCACGGCGTGCAAATCGGTGCTTTGCGTTCCGATTTTGAACCAAGGGGCGCTCGTCGCCATCACGTACCTCGAAAACAACCAAGCAGCGTCCGTATTCAATGAAGACCGGCTCGATGTCTTGACCCTGCTGATGGGTCAAGCGGCGATATCCATCGAAAACGCAATGCTGAAGGCGTCGAACGAAGCTCGCGAATTCCATTTCCGGGTCGGTGGCAGTTTGCCCGCGGATTCTCCGGCGTACGTGCGGCGCAAAGCTGACGAGCTGCTCTTGCAAAGCGTGCAGCGAGGCGAATTCTGCTTTGTGTTCAACACTCGGCAAATGGGCAAATCCAGTCTGCGCGTCCGCACGCTGGAGCGTCTGGTCAAAGCCGGCGCGGCGGGCGTTTCGATCGACATCACCTCGATTGGAGCCCAGGGCGTCACGATTGAACAATGGTACGCGGGGTTTGCGCGCAATTTGATCAATGGCCTGGGGTTGCAAAAAGATTTCGACCTGCGGCGCTGGTGGCGGGACAGGTCGGATTTGTCCGCCGTCCAGCGGCTCGAAGTCCTGGTCGACGAAGTCCTGCTCGCGCGCATCGATAAAAACATCGCAGTGTTCATCGACGAAATCGACGCCGTGCTGGGCTTGGGCTTGCCCCTCGATGACTTCTTCGCCCTCATTCGGCACTTCTACAATCGACGCGCCGACGATCCGCGATACCAGCGGCTATGTTTCGTGCTTCTCGGCGTTGCTGCACCCACGGATTTGATTCAGGACAAGCGCCGCACGCCCTTCAATATCGGTCAAGCGATTCCGCTTTCGGCATTCCGTTTCGATGAAGCGAAGAGTCTGCTGCCTGGTTTTGCCGGGATGGGCGATTCCGTGGAGATCCTCAAGGCGGTGCTACATTGGTCCGGAGGCCAGCCATTTCTCACCCAGAAGTTGTGCCGGCTCGTTTCGGAGAGCGAATCCCGTCCGCTCCTCGGCAAAGAGCGCGAATGGGTTGGGGGAATCGTCAAAGAACGGGTCATTGACAAATGGCGCCACCACGATGATCCCGAACACTTGAAGACCATCGAAGCGCGTATTCTCCACGGCTCCGAAAATCCCGCGGCATTGCTCCAAGGTTATGGGCAAATCCTCGAGCAAGGTGAAGTCGATGCGGGACGATTGCCGTTCGAAAGCACGCTCCTGCTCTCGGGGTTGGTCACGCAAACCTTCGACAAACTGCACGTAGGCAATCCGATTTATTCTGCCGTCTTCGGACGCGAATGGATCGAGCAATGTTTGGCGGGGAAACAATAGCCTAGAAAAACTTCGTATTGCATTGCAGGGTCGGTACGATCACTTTCACCACGGAAAACGCGGGCACGGGGCAATGCAAGTCGACGCGATACACTCGTTCGTGTCCGGCACACTTCAAGAGCGAAAGAGTCTTTTCGAGAGCCGGCTCGAAATCACCTGCATATCTCGATTCTTCGAGCCGCGCGGAGGGTTGTAACACATCGAAAAACCGATACGCCGCATTGTCTTGCACATTCTGCTGACCCGTCATTTGCTCGGCGTAAACACGTTTCGATACGATGTCGTCGCGCGAGCCGTGAATCATCGTCAATCGTGTTTGCACAGCCTCCGTGAGCGCTCGACCCAGCGCGACCGGCGCATCCCAATGCGTACCATGGCCAGCCGCCAATGCCGATACCGCCGCAAATGGCTGCCGATTCAAAACCAACGCCCAAAACGTCGGAATGGCCAGTCCGCACACGAGTTCGAGCAGCACCACTTTCGAATCCGCTTGCTCGATCTTCTGAATGACTCGCGCCAGGTCCGGATCGCTCACCGATGCCGGATCGATTACGCGACAATCGCGTGTCAGGTCCAATTTCCCCTCGCGCACCGATTGCGCCACTGCGTCCCGTTCGATGACCTCGTAAAGACCATGCAGCGTCGCTTCGAGCAAGTGATTGCCGGAGGCCAGTCCATTGGTATTCGTGCGACATGGGGTTGGTTCGAAGAAATAGGCCGCTCCCGCCGGAACCCAAACCGACGCGCCGTGCAACAGATCCTCCGCTTCGACCCAATACGTACGAAAGTGCGGACCAAAATATCGCCCCGCTGCGGCAATCCATTCGGGGAGGGCATCGACGCGTAGCCCCTCGGCCAACATTTCAGCGTGGCTTGCATGGCGAAATCGCTGAGGATCCGGCCGTTCGGCGACATCGAACTCCACGGCTTCCATCAGCGCCGATACTTTGGCCGCGGATTGCGTCAGTCCTTTGCCCGCCGAGCTTTGCAGCACTCGCCCTCGCGGACGAATGGCCATGTACACAGGCAATCCAAGGTCCGCGTCGAGCCGCGTGACGTCCGCGCACCGCGTAATTCCAAATTCAACCCAATGCGGCAAGAGCGCCGCCAGGGTTTGTTCCGGTGAAACCAAACGATGGGTGCCGTGACGATAGCTCGGGGTCGTCATGGGACTTCAAACCATTCTTGGATCAGGCGCGAGCCCAAGCCGGTGATTTGCAGCTCCTCCAAAAGCGCCGCCTCGAACGACCACGAGGTGAAACCGAAATAAGCGGGCCCTTTTTCCAAAGCCCACACCGCTTCGAGAAATGCCGCATGATGCTCCTGCAGCGTGCGCAGCGGCCTTTCCCAACGTGCTTTCAATGCAGCCGCTTCGGTCGCCTTCGGTGCCGCTCCAACATGCTGGCACCAGGCCGAAATGAAGGGCAAGGCGCGCGCCCACCCATATCGGTGGAGCAAGGGCTCCCAGATACCTCGCGGAGGAAATTCATGCTGCAATGATTCGTTTTGCAGAACCGACAACAACCCGAATCTTTCCGGAGGTTGCGCCAAGATCCATGACCACAGTTCGTGGTTTGCCTGTGCTTCGTGCTGGTTCGCAAATGCGCGCGGATGTTCACGAAAACTTTGCCCTTCGCTAGAAGTGGATTTTCCCGCGGGCCATTGCACGCCACGTTCCCGCGCCCACTGCAGCACGAAGAACTTGGCCGTCATCGCCCACCGAAGCTGCCTTTGCAACTTCTGATCCAAGAGCAAACGATCGCGTAGCATCCGCCCCGAAATGGGGGCGTCCAACGTGCCGAAAAAACTCCGTTCCAGCAGCCGGTGGTGATCATGATAGGAATGCCGGCTCGAACCAAGCGGAGCGACCATCGGGGAATGATCCTGACGGCGAGCCACTTGGGTCAGCGTTTCGATCGCGTCCAGTCTTTTGCGATCGATCGCGTGAGCGGCGAAAAAATGCCGCAATCGGGCGCATGCTTCATCATTCGGCAACACCTCGGCTGCCGCAGTCCACAAGGCATTCCGATTTCGGGCATGAAATGGCAAAACCTTCAACGAGGCGACGAGGGAATCGGCTTGATTTTGATCGACAATGCCCTGACGAACGGCCAGTTCTAGATTGGCGCGCAGGTTCACGAGCGGTTCGGACAAGGCGCGATAGTCGTGCTCGGCACTTGCATGCAAAAGCGCGACTTCGTCATCTCCATCGATCTCGCCAGTCACGTACCATTGAAAAATGGTCCCGATCCCGACCATCCCGTACAGATGCAATTCGGCTGCACGTAGCGCGCCCATGCTGCTCGCGCCATACACGGCGATTCCATTTTCGAGGGCGCACAGCAGCTCGCGAGGCCACACCGGGGCATGTCCGTGAAAAAAACCATCAATCAGCACGATGGTGTCGACGCGCGTGCCCATGAGTCGGTAGATGTCCCCGAATCGAGCGGGTGGAGCGTAATGCGCATCGAGTATTTCTCGGGCCGCAGCGATCGGGAGGGTTGGGCCGAGAAACACAACGGTGGAGGCGACGCGCGCCTTCTCTGAGGAATCATCGAAAGAACGCGCGTCGGCCGGCGAGGGCATTTCGTCTCAACCTCGGTGCGAAAGTAGCCCCGCGACGCGATAACTCGGCTTTCCAGCGACGAAGCTCGAGAGCATCGAATGAATGTGCACGTCCTCGGGGAGCGGTTCGGTTGGTGCCCCTTCCTTATAAAGCCCTGACTTTTGCAGCACCACTTCGCCAAACCTTTGCATCTCGTCGTGAACCGCGGAAGCTCCGGGCATCTTCAATTGGTCCAAGATCC
>CAZETM010000048.1:0-26252 GCA_964514885.1 uncultured Polyangium sp.
TCGACTGCGTGGTGCTCGAACACGCACAGAACACGAGGCATGCAGGGAGCAATAGGACGAACGAGCGAACCTTCATTTGGGGCTCGCTTGGCTAGCGCTGGGAGCTGGTGCGGCTGACGCAGAAGCGGCCGGCCTAGAAGATGGTTTGGGCGAAGGCTTGGCAGCGGAGCCGGAAGGCCTGGTCGTGGGGATTGGCGCGACAAACGCTTTCTGGCGCGCTTCGGCGCACACATCGAGGACGCCTGCGGGATCGGGTTGGCCGTCGTAGTTGCGGTCGAACGCAACGGCGGCGCAACGAACGTCGGCTGGGTCGTTGAAGGTCCACCACTGATCGACCATGCCATCGCCGTCAGAGTCGCGCTCGCGTTTTACGAGTCGTCCGGATTCGTAATAATCCCAAGTGTCGAGCTGGTCGTCGAAGTTGGTTTCTCGTTCTTTGAGGAACACGACGCCCCCGCTCAAACTGATGATCTCGTCGACTCGTCCGTCACGATCGAAGTCGAACTCGCGACGTCGTTCAGCGCCGGAGGGATCGTAATAGACGTAGGCATCGACGGAGCCGTCGAGGTTCAAGTCGAGGATGCGGCACACCTCGCGCCCGCCTTGCATCACCCTGACGATGTTTGGCCGGCCATCGCCGTTGACGTCGATACGCTCGTTGCCTGCAGCCGCGCCGTCGCACGGTTCGTGTTTCAGTGTCGTGTCGCGCTCGAAGCCCGTGGGACGGGCCGCGTCAGGGCCGTCTGCGGACGAGCAGGCGACAAGGACGAGCAGCGTGAGGGCAAATCCGCCGGCGAACGATATGGATTGGGCATCGGGGGCCCGACGAGGGCCGGAAGGCGGCGGAGATTCCAAGCGTTTGGCGCAGTCTAGGCGCCGAGCGGACTCGGGGCAAGACAACGTCAGTGAGGCGGCTTGGGGGCCAAACTTGGGCATTTGCTGTGATTTACCGCGCAAAGTTCCGAGCTAGTGCGTTTCGCGAATCTGTTCTGGATTGACAACACACGTACCGGCATCTAGGGTAACGTCTTGTCAGTCGTTCTCTCCGTTCCGAGGGTGCATCGTTCGCATGTGTTGGGCGGAGCAAGAGTCGCAGGGCCGGGCGTGACATGTCGCGAAAGAAAGTCTCGACGACCATCTACATCACGCCTGAGCAGGCCGAGCGCCTGAAGCTCTTGCACGACCGGACAAAGGTGCCCATCGCAGTTTACATCCGCGAAGGCATCGACATGGTTCTGAAGCACTACGAGCACGTTTTGCCGGGACAAATGAGTCTCGATTCGACTGTGCAGCCGAAGAAGTAACTCGCCGACGATGGCTTTTGCGAAGGTGCTGCGCTAGGAGCACGCACCTCTCGTCACGCCGGTCCACTACGCATGCCCGTCGAACCCAAGTACATCCGCAATTTCTCCATCATCGCGCACATCGATCATGGGAAGTCCACCCTTGCCGATCGCATCCTCGAATTCACGGGGGCTCTGTCCGACCGCGAGAAACAAGACCAGTTTCTCGACAAGATGGATATCGAGCGCGAGCGCGGCATCACCATCAAAGCTCAGACCGTCCGCCTGGATTACAACGCGTTAGATGGGCAGAAGTACCGTCTACATCTGATCGACACGCCAGGGCACGTCGACTTCAACTACGAAGTTTCACGCAGTTTGTCCGCGTGTGAGGGAGCGTTGCTCGTCGTCGACGCATCGCAAGGTGTCGAAGCGCAAACGCTGGCGAACGTGTTTCTAGCGCTCGAAAACAACCTCGAGATCATCCCGGTGCTCAACAAGATCGATCTGCCGTCGGCGGATGTCGATCGCACCAAGCGTGAGATCGAGGACGTCATTGGGCTCGATTGTGCTGGAGCGATTGCGGCGAGCGCGAAATCGGGAATTGGCATTCAGGACATTCTCGAAGCGGTTGTGGCGCGTGTGCCTGCACCGAAGGGCGATGCGACAGCGGCTCCTCGAGCGCTGATTTTCGATAGTTGGTACGACAGTTATCGCGGCGCGGTCGTCATGGTTCGCGTCATCGACGGCGTGATTCGCAAGGGCCAGAAGGTCCGCTTCATGTCGACGGGCCGCGATTACGAAATCACGGAGATGGGTGTTTTTTCCCCGTTTCCGACGGTGATTACGGAGCTTGGGCCGGGAGAAGTAGGGTTTGTTGCGGGCAACATCCGGAGCGTCGTTGACACGAAGATCGGCGACACGATGACCGATGCGGTGCATCCGTCGACGCAGGCGCTGCCAGGTTTCAAAGACGTCAAACCGATGGTTTTCGCGGGCATTTTCCCGACGGATTCGGCGCAATACGAAGACTTGCGCGACGCCTTGTCGAAGCTGCACATGAACGATGCGGCGTTCGTCTACGAGCCGGACACTTCCGAGGCGCTTGGATTCGGTTTCCGCTGTGGATTTCTCGGCCTCTTGCACATGGAGATCATCCAGGAGCGGCTCGAGCGCGAATACAACTTGGACCTCATCACGACCGCGCCGAGCGTCGTGTACCGCGTGCATTTGAACGACGGCGAGATGAAGCAGATCGAGAACCCTGCGCGTTTGCCGCCGCCGCAGTACGTCGATCACATCGAAGAGCCGATCTATCGCGTGACGGTGCACGTTCCGGCCGCTTACGTCGGCGCGGTGCTCGCGCTTTGTCAGGATCGGCGAGGCATTCAGAAGTCGTTGCAATACGCGTCGACGGACCGCGTGATCATCGCTTACGACTTGCCGCTCAGTGAAGTGCTCTTCGACTTCCACGACAAGTTGAAGAGTGTGTCGCGTGGTTATGCGTCGATGGACTACGAGCTTGTTGGGTATCAAACGGCGGACTTGGTGAAGCTCGACATGCTGGTGAACGGCGAGGCGCTCGATGCGCTCAGCGTCATCGTGCACAAGGAAAAGGCGTTTCAACGCGGCCGGGATCTCGCTGTGAAGCTCAAGGACATCGTGCCGCGACAGCAGTACGAAGTTGCGATTCAGGCGGCGATTGGCGCCAAGATCATCGCGCGAACGACGGTGAAAGCCATCCGTAAAGACGTCACGGCCAAGTGTTACGGCGGTGATATCTCGCGTAAGCGCAAGCTCCTCGAGAAGCAGAAAGAGGGCAAGAAGCGCATGAAGATGGTTGGCTCCGTCGAGATTCCGCAAGAAGCGTTTCTCGCCATCCTCAAGATCGACTGAGCGACGCTTACTTGTCCTCGCGGCGTGACGCGTATACATCCGCGCTCATGCCGTTTGTCCGTCGCACATCACTGTTCCTCGTCGTTTTGCTCGTGCAAGTCGTTGGGTGCGATGAGCCCTCGTCAAAGACGGCTGATGCGACTCCATCGGCTACGTCTGCGCCGACAGTTGCGCCGACAGTGGCGCCGTCTGCGGTTGCTGAAAAGCCCAAGCGAAAAATCCAGATGCCTCCGCGTCCTGTTCCGATCGGGTCATCGGGTCCGATTCAGCCCAACGCGTCCGAGCAGGATCAGATGATGGCGATTCAGTACACGCTCGCGATGGTTGCTGTTCAAAACGGTGATCCGCCGAGTGTGGACAAGGACTTTCTCGACCGCATGACGAAGAAGCTCGCGGAAGCGGTGCGTACGGCGGACAAGGGCACGACGCCGGCGAATCCGGTGAAGTTCGACCGGGGCAATCGCAAGATCGAGGTCTTGATGGGCAAGGGCTGTGTGGACACTTTGCCGGGCAACTTGATCCATCAGCGCGCGGGATCATCGCTTGAAGAGGCGTACAAGGCGGGCGTGCTGGTCATCTCTTGTCACGACTCGAAGTGGGAGTGTCATCAGTCGACGCGCGTTCCTGAGGACGTGCTTTGTCACTACGCTCCGCGACGTTGACGTAGTTGTCGTAACGCCGGTCTTTCGGGCGCACGCACCGCGTGATGTGGTAAGGACAAGCCACATGCAAACTGTCGCTGTTTCGAAGCTGAGCACGCGTGTCCGCAAGGGGCCGTTTGCCGAGCTGCTCACCGAGCTGAACCGCACACAGATTCCGTATGCACAAGCCGAACACGACGGAAGCATCGCGTTTGGTCCGTCGATGCGTGTCGAGAGGTTTGTCCTAGGCAACGGCTTAAAAGTGTTGGTGCTCGAGGATCACGCGGCTCCGGTCGTTTGCCTTCAGACTTGGTTTGGGGTCGGGTCGCGTCACGAGCGCGAAGGCAAGACGGGGATCGCGCACTTGTTCGAGCATCTGATGTTCGGCGAAACGGAGACGACGCCGCACGGCGCATTCGACCGGATGCTCGAAGAGGCGGGAGCGGAAACGAACGCAGCCACGTACCTTGATTGGACGTTTTACCATACGAACCTTCCGGTCGAGGCGTTGGAGTTGACGCTGCGGTTGGAAGCCAATCGCATGTCGCAACTGGTGCTTCGCGAGCCGCAGGTGGCGAGCGAAAAAGAGGTCGTGGCCAATGAGCGTCGGCAGCGAGTGGACGACGACGTGGATGGCTCGATCAATGAAACGCTTTACAAGGAAGCATTTCGCGAGCACGGGTATCGGCATCCGACGATTGGATGGATGGACGACATTCTAGGGTTTACGACGGACGATTGCGTCGAGTTTTACAAGACGTACTATTCGCCGAACAACGCGACGATGGTGATCGTCGGGGATGTCGATCTTGGGCAAGTGCTGCGTTTGGTGCAGGAAACGTATGGGCATATGCCGTCGGCGGTGATTCCGGTCGAAGATGTGCATCCGGAGCCTCCGCAGATTGAAGAGCGGCGGCTTTCGATGACGAAACCGACGCCGACGCATAAGTTATCGATTGGATACAAGTCCCCGGCATTGGGCGATTTCGATCATTCGCCATTCGTGCTGTTGAACGAGATTCTGTTCGGCGGACGTTCTTCGCGCGTGCATCGGGAGCTGGTTCAAAAACAAGAGATTGCTTCGGAAGTTCGAGGATATGTGGGGAGTTTCCGCGATCCTGGGCTGTACGATGTTTTCATTTCCGCGCGGGAAGGCAAAACTGCGGCGGAATTGCTGAATGCGCTCGATGCGTTATTGGACATCATCGTGGCCGAGCCGGTGACGGAGGCGGAGTTGGACAAAGCCAAGGGGCGGGTCGAATTCGCGATGTTGCAGGGGCTGGAAACGGCCAGCGGTAAAGCCGAGCAGATTGGGTTTTACCAAACGGTGCTCGGGGATCCCGGGGCATTGTTCGAGCGGATTGCGGTGTATCGTCGGTGTACGGTGAGCGACTTGTTGCGCGTGGCGCGCCGATATCTCGTGCGGAGTGCTCGCACGGTCATTGAAGTTGCGCCGGATGGTACGGCTGGCGAAATGGAAGACGACGTAGAGGGTGACGAGGACGAAATGAATGAGGAGGTGGCATCGTGACGGGTGTCGTTGTTGAACCGAGCCCGGCGTTGCCGTTGGTGAGCGTCGTTATCGCATTCCGGTCGGGATCAGCGCATGATCCGGTGGGTTTGGAGGGGCTAGGGCGCCTGACTGGCCGAATGCTTCGCCGTGGCGCGGAGGGGTGGACGTCGGACCGAATCGAAGAAACGATCGATTTGCTGGGCGGCGAGTTTGGCGTCGATGTATCGGCGAGCGCGACGATCGTGCATTTCGAGGTGATCAAGCGGTCGCTCGAGCCATTCATGAACTTGGTGGCCACGCTGCTTACGCGCCCGGTGTTCGATACTTCGGAGCTGGAGCGATTGAAGCGTGAGGCGATGGCGGAGATCGTCGAATCGCGCGATAGCGATGGGCTGCTTTGTGGGCGTGCATTTCGCCGGACGCTTTTTGCAGGGCATCCGTATGGGCGCCGCGGATCGGGGCAAATGACCACGATTCGCGCCATCGAGCGTAAAGATGTGCTGTCGTTTTACCAGACGCACTATACGCGGGCGAATGCGCACGTAATCGTTTCCGGCGACGTGGATGTCGAGGAAGGCAATGCAATTGCCGAGCAAATGCTTGCCGGGCTTGCTCTGGGCGAACGAGTCGCGGATCCCGTGCCGCCTCCGCCGTCGATTTTGGGTCGAAAATTCGTTTTTGTCGACAAACCCGAGCGTACGCAGATGCAGATGATCGTGGGGGGACTCGGGACGCATCCGCGGGACGAGGACCACATCGCGCTGCTCGTGGCGAACACGGCGTTTGGTGGAACGTTTACGTCGCGGCTGATGCAGGAGATCCGGGTCAAACGTGGATGGTCTTATGGCACATCGTCGCGAGTGAGTGTGGATCGGCAGCGGGATGCTTTCATGATGTGGGCGGCGCCGAAAGCGACGGACGGGGCACCGTGTTTGTCGCTGATGCTCGAATTGCTGCACGGCGTGCGTGAGGAAGGCATTACGGCGGACGAACTGGCGTTCGTGAAAAAGTTTCTAATTCGTTCGCATGCATTCGATGTGGACACGGCGAGAAAACGTGCACACCGGAAACTCGAAGCGGCGCTTTACGACTTGCCGGAAGGGTACTACGAGCGCCAGAACGAGTTTATCGAGGCGGTCACGCTGGACGAAGCGAATGCGGCGCTCAAGAATCGGTTTCCTGACGAAAACCTAATCGTAGCGGTGGTCGGGACGCACGAGCAGATTGGGGAGACCATCAAGGACGCGGTGCCCGGGTTGGGCCAATTCGAGGTGTGTCCGTTCGATATCGAATGAGGGTCATTCGAAGACGAAATACGTAATCGGTGAGGAAGGCGCCTTGCGTTGTTCTTGCAAGAGCGCCTTTTCTTGCGCCTGGGGGTCTTGGACGTAGGCGAGCAGGTCTTCGCGCACGCGCAAGAGATCTCGATTTCGCAGAGGGACGGCACTGCTGGAAGCGGCGAGGGCTTGGCCACGTCGGAGCACTTCCTCGCGCGCGAGTTTGAGGCGTGCATGGGCGGTTTTGACGGGAATACCCAATTCCGTGGCTATGTCCGCCATGGGCTTTTCGTCGAGGTCGTGCATGATGAGAATGGCGCGAAGCTTTGGCGATAAGCGGCCAATGAGCTCGCGCACGAGGGTTCGTTCTTCTGAATCCAATAGAGCCGATTCGAGATCAGCGACTTCGGATGCGGGCTCGGGCGGAGGAGCGGACGTCAATGGCTCGAGACGATGTCGGGCGAGGCGGCGATAATTCGCGGCGCGTTGAATGGCAATGACGAAGAGCCACGGGCGGGCAGCTCGTGCGGCATCGAAATCGTGAATGCGGGTGAGCGCAATGGTGAAGACTTCTTGCGTGATGTCATCGGCGTCGCGTATTGGGACGCCATGACGCTCGACGGTGCGACGAACGAATGCGCGGTGATCCGCGTATAGACGCGCAACGAGTTCGCATTGGGACTTGGAAGTGAGGGATCCGGTGGGGTCGGGGTAGCGATATGGAACGGATTTGACCGTGGGATCGAGAGGTCGGGATTGGATGGGAGGTGGTGAGTCGGGATCGTATTGCGGAAGCACGTAATTGGTCGGCAATGGCTGCGCACCCGCGAAAAAGCTGGGTTTCGGTGGGCGAAGACGAAAGCTGGACTTGCGCTTCTTGAGGGGGAGAGGGTCGAGTAGGGCGCGCATGGGAGTGTACTACCGATACTGATGTGCAGGTGTGGAGGGAGCAAATTGGAAAGGCTGGATGTGGCGGGTGTCGTCGAGATTGCGACACACGTATCGCAGGTCGATTACGATCCCGTCGCGGCTCGCTCGGCTTGCTTGCGATCGAATACCTGGGGTTTTTCAGTGTCGCGTGCCAAGGCGAGCATCCACAAGACTGCCATTCTGACGGCTACGCCCGATTCGACCTGATCGAGAATGACGCTTCGAGGACCATCGGCGACGTCGGGATTGATTTCGACGCCGCGATTCATAGGGCCTGGATGCATGACGATGGCGTCGTTTTTGGCCAGGGCCAATCGCGTTTGATTGAGGCCGAATGCGCGACTGTATTCGCGGCTGCTGGGCAAAAACGTGCCCGCAATACGCTCGCGTTGCACGCGCAGCATCATCACGACGTCGGCGCCTTCGAGCGCTGGCTCGAGTCGGTCGAACACTGTCGCGCCAAGGGATTCGGCAGCCGGAGGCATCAGGGTTCGAGGACCCGCAAAACGCACCGTGGCTCCGAGCTTTCGCAGCAGCAGAGCATTCGATCGCGCCACGCGGCTGTGCAGCACATCGCCGCAAATGGCCACCACGAGCCCTTCGATGCGTTTCTTTTCTCGTCGGATGGTGAACGCATCGAGGAGCGCTTGCGTGGGGTGCTCATGCGTTCCGTCTCCCGCGTTGACGACCGCTGCGTCGGTGCGTGGAGCGATGTAGTGCGGGGCGCCCGATGCGTGGTGGCGGATCACGATGACGTCTGGACGCATCGCTTCGAGGTTCTTCACCGTGTCGAGTAGCGTCTCGCCTTTGACGGCGCTCGATGTGGACACGCTGATGTTGATCACGTCGGCGCTCAGGCGCTTTCCTGCGAGCTCAAACGATGTGCGGGTGCGTGTCGATGCTTCGTAGAACAGGTTGATGATCGTCTTTCCACGAAGCGTCGGAACTTTGCGCACACTGCGCTTGGAGATGTCGAAGAAGCTTTCGGCGGCGTCCAAAATTGATACGATCTCGGACGATTCGAGATCTTCGATGCCGAGAAGGTGTCGCCTACCAAAACGTGTTCGTTCGGTCATCGGGACGTCTCCGTTTCAGACTCGCTGACGGCTTTGGCCCACAGTTCGTCGTTCTCTAACGTGACGTCGATCCTGGCTTCGGGAGCGACATCGACGCGGCGCACGGTGTAGTCGGGGTGGATGGGAAGCTCGCGCCCGCCACGATCGACGAGCACGCACAGTTCGATGCGACGTGGCCGGCCGTAGTCGAGCACCGCATCGACTGCCGCGCGGATGGTTCGTCCAGTCGAGATGACGTCATCGACGAGCACGATGCGTTTGCCATCGACGGAGAACGGAATGTGACTGGGACCGATCCTGGGATTGGGTAGCGCTGTTGCTGCGTCATCACGGTAGAGCGTGATGTCGACGGCGCCCACGGGAGGCACTTCACCTTCGAGCTCTCCGAGCAGTGAGGCGAGGCGAAGTGCGAGCGGTTCTCCTCCGCGCCGGATGCCGATGAGGGCAAGGTTTTTGACGCCGCCGTGTTCGGCGATTTCGCCAGCTACGCGGCGCAGACCTCGGGCGATCGCGACGGGATCGAGAAGGACTTCCGACATGTCGCGACGAGCTAGCACAAGCTGCGAGCGGCGTCGCCGCGCTCCACGTCAGTCGGGTTGATGAACGATCTTCTGAGTGGGATCGACGAAGTAGTAGCGTTCATATCCGGCGCGTTGAAACGTGAGTGCCCCGAACGCATTGACCACCACGCCGACGATCGCAAGGCCCCAAAACCAAGCGCCGAGCCGCCTGTGTCCCATCGCGAGCATGGCGAAAAGGAAGACGGCGTAGTCGTTGGAGAAGCGGTAACCGAACTGAATCCAACCGCTGTTTTGGTAGAGCAGGCTGGGTAGCGCGACGAGCACTGCGGTGATGCCGAACGCCCAGAACGTCGGTGAGGTCCGTCGTGGCCAGAGCACCCACGCGTAGATCGGCGTCGTGATCCATAGGGCGAGACCATGCGCGTTGATCTGAAACGGAGTGCCGCTGTTTGTTCCGACAAACGGTAGCGAGGTGAGGATCACAGCGAGGTTTCTGCCGAGGTAGTGAAACGAGGTGAGGCCCCAGCGTTCGATGCGCGTACGCCATGCGATGGCCAGTAAGCGATGACCGAACTCGAACGGATCGCCGAAGCGTGCGTGGTTGTGCCAGAGCAGCAATCCGAGCACCAAAGCTGCGGGAAGCGCAAAGAGCACGAGGCGTCTGAGCAAGGCGCGGACATCGATGTCCACGAGCGACAAGCCTTCGGATCTCTTGCTTCGACTCGCCTGCACTGCTTCCCAAATGAACAGTGGAAACGCGAAACCGAGCGGAGTTCGCGTGGCAAAACCCAGGCTCAGCGCAAGGCCTGCGAGCATTGGATGCGACGCGTTTGTCGAGGCAAACAGGTAGAGCGCGGCGAGCCCTGCGCCGACCACGTGCGCGGCGAACCAGACGGTTCCTTGCACCGCGGAGAACCAGTAGACGGTGCCTAGTGCGAACAGGAGCGCGAGCAGAACGTTTTCGCGTTCGGAGCGAGTTGTTCTCGACAACCGCGCGAGTTTGTCCAGGGCGAGGTAAAGCAGGGCTGGGGCAACACCGGCGAAGCACGTGAAGAACCGCCCGTCACGAACGTGTTGGGCTCCTCCGGCAAGCGCCACGACTGGAAGGATGAGCAGCGCCGGAAACGGCGGAAAGCTCACGTAGTGTTTGCCTTCCCAGACGGCGAAATCGTTGTTTCCCGTGTAGGCGGGTGGAGGGCCTCCGAGGTCGAGCCTTCCATGGAGCCACGAGTCTGCGAGCAGCGCGAAGTGGTTGAATGGCGTATGCGCTGCGAGTCGTTGTGGTGAGCTCGTTGCGAAGCAAACGACCGTGACGAGCACGTACAGGGCGGCGGCGATGAGCCAGCGCCGGTTCGGATCGGCGTGCGACTCGGAAGGCGAAGGGGGCATACGCGCTGGCGAACCCTATCATGGGGCTGCGTGACGGCTTGCGCGCTTGCTGATGCACGAGTGTGCTTGCGAGTATCGCGTGTGTGCGCTAGTTGCTCGGCCCCCGTGCGGTCCGCTGTGTGATGGTCCGTCGGCGAGAGGTTTTACTCCGATGTCACTCTTCGTCATTCCCGCTGCTGATATCGACGCCGCTGGGCGTTCGATCGACGCAGACTTGCCTGTCGAGTGGCTCGACAAGCAGTTCGCGGAGTGTGACGCGAAGGCTCATCAGCCGGGTCATCTCTCGGTGCGGTTGTCTCGATCTGGCAACGAGATTGTCGTGCGAGGTCGGGCAAGCACTTTGTTGGAAGTGCCTTGTGGTCGTTGTCTTGCGCCGGCGAAGTTGGACATCAATGGTGAGCTGGGGCTTTTGCTTCAGCCTGTTCGTCCGCCGCCGCCTCAACCGGGGACGACCAAAGCAGGGAAGAAGAAGCGCCGAGATGCTGCGGCGACGTCTGCGACGGACGCGACACCCGAGACCGCTGTTGTCAAAGGTGCGGGTAAGAAGCGCGCGCCGAAAGAAAAAGATTTGCCGGAGTACGAGTTTTCGTCGGGTGAAGCCGATGCAGACACGTACGACGGGGAGACGGTGGTTCTCGACGACTTCGTTCGCGAAGCGATTTTGCTCGAGATACCCATCTTCCCCTTGTGCTCGGAGGCTTGTCCGGGTATCGCTCCCGGCTCTTCCAAAGTTGACGACGGCGACTTGCCGCGCGTCGACCCAAGGCTCGCTCCGCTCGGTGCTTTGCGTGCCGCGCTGGCTCAGTCGCAGGCTGAGAAAAACGAGTCAAAAGATGATTCCGGGGCTCCGCCTCGGAGCGCCGATGAATCCCATCGAAAAAAGACGAAGTAAGGAGTAGTCCGTGGCCGTCCCGAAGAGGAAAACCACCCCAAGCAAGCGCGACATGCGACGCGCAAACCACGACAAAGTCACGCCGGTGCAGCTCGTGGCGTGTGCCAACTGCGGCGAAGCAGCGCTGCCGCATCGCGCGTGCGGTGCATGTGGCCACTACAAGGGCCGCAAAGCCAAGGCAACGAAGTCCGAAACGACCTGAGTTCACTTCAACGATCGGCGCAGTAGGCACGTCATGATCACGTGATGGCTGCTGCGCCATGTTCGTGATGTACTCGCTTCACGTCACCTTTGCGCTCGACACATTCAGCGGTCGTGCTGCCTGAGTGGGTGTTGTCATGAGCGCTGTTCGTGTCCCCAAGAGCAGAATTCTCGGCACGGGGCACTACGCTCCCGAAAAGGTCGTCACCAACGTCGACCTCGAGAAACTCGTCGAAACATCCGATGCGTGGATCACCGAACGCACGGGAATTCGCCAACGGCACGTCGCGGCCGAAGGTGAAGTCACGAGCGACATGGCGGCTGCTGCCGGTCGTCGTGCGATCGCTGCCGCGGGTCTGACGCCTGCGGACATCGACATGATCATCGTGGGCACGATCAGCGGCGACAGTCCGATGCCCGCGTGTGCCGTGCATGTGCAGCAGAAGATCGGCGCGGGAAACGTTCCAGCCTTCGATCTGTCGGCCGCGTGTGCTGGCTTCATTTACGGCCTCACGATCGCGGATCAGTTCATCACGACGGGAGCTGCTCGCCGGGTGCTCGTCATCGGCGTAGAGCTGCTTTCGAGGCTGCTCAATTGGCAAGATCGTACGACGTGCGTGCTGTTTGGTGATGGCGCGGGCGCGGTCGTCGTGGGGCCTTCCGATGGCGACGGTCGAGGCATTCTCGCCTCACGCATCTTCACCGATGGATCGCTAGCTTCTGCGCTCATGATTCCTGGTGGCGGATCGGCTGAGCCGTTGACGGAAGAGAGCATCGCGAAGAAGCGCAACAAGGTGCACATGGCCGGTCAGGAGGTCTTCAAGACCGCCATCAAAAACCTGACCAGCTCATCGCTCCAGGTTCTTGCGGACGCTGGGATGCACGCGGCCGATCTCGACTGGATCGTCGCGCATCAGGCGAACTTGCGCATCCTGCATCAGGTCGCGGATCGCGCGGGCATGCCGATGGACAAGTTCATCATCAACATTCACGAGTACGGCAACACGTCGAGTGCATCCATTCCCATCGCGCTCGACGAAGCTGTGACGGACGGGCGGATTCAGCCCGGACAAACCGTGCTCATGTGTGCGCTCGGCGCCGGCATTTCCTGGGGCGCGACGGTCGTACGAATGTAAACGATTTCGATTTTCGAAGGTCCGTGACGATGCAACGAAGTACGAAAGTCGCGTGGTTGTTTCCGGGCCAAGGTTCGCAAGTCGTCGGGATGGGCAAAGACCTTGCGCAGGTGTCGGAAGCCGCAAGACGCGCGTTCGAGCGAGCCGACGTGGCTCTCGGTGAGCCGCTTACGAAGCTCTGTTTCGAAGGTCCGATCGAGGAGTTGACGCTGACGGCGAACACGCAGCCAGCGATCGTGACCGTGAGTTTGGCGATTGTAGCGGCGTTGCGTGAGCGGATGCCGGATCTTGCTCCGCCCATGTTTGCCGCGGGGCACTCGCTTGGCGAGTACAGCGCGCTTGCTGCGGCGGGTGCCCTCGAGCTTGAAGATGCCGTGCGCGTTTGTCGTTTGCGAGGAGCCGCGATGCAGGCGTCGGTGCCGCCGGGTGAAGGCGCGATGGCGGCTGTGATGGCGCTCTCGGCTGAAGTCGTGCAGGAGATTTGCGCCGAGGCTGCCGAAGGTGAAGTCGTTTCACTCGCGAACTACAACGCACCGGGGCAGGTCGTGATTGCGGGGCATGCAGCGGCTGTGGCGCGAGCTTCTGCGGTCGTGGCGGCGCGAGGTGGCAAGGCCATTCCGCTCAAGGTCAGCGCTCCGTTTCATTGTGCGTTGATGCGTCCTGCGCGTGACCGACTCGCACCCGAGCTGGATCGCATCGAGGTTCGACCGCTTGGTTTTCCGGTGATCGCGAATGTCGACGCCGCGCCAAACCTAGATCCTTCACGCGTGAAGGAATTGCTTCTCGGGCAGATCGATGGTGCGGTGCTTTGGACAGCAACGATCGAGAAGATGGCTGCTGAGGGAGTGACGCATGCGCTCGAGCTTGGACCGGGCAAGGTGCTTGCGGGGCTTGGCAAGCGCATCGCGAAGCAGATCAAGGTGTTGAGTGTGTCGGATCCTGCGGGGCTCGAAGCTGTTGGCTCTTTTCTGGAGGCATGACGGATGTTGGACTTGACCGGCAAAGTCGCGCTCGTGACGGGTGGATCACGGGGCATTGGTCGCGCAACGGCGGAGATGCTCGCGAAGCAAGGCGCGTATGTGGTCGTGAACTACGTGCGTGGTGAGGAAGAAGCGAAGCGTGTCGTGCAAGCGATCGAAGAGCGTGGAGGCAAGGCCGAAGCGCTTGGTTTCGACGTAGCGAACATGGACGCGACAGAGGAAGCGATAGCCGCGTTGGCTAAGCGTTTGGGGCGTTTGGACATCCTCGTGGCCAATGCGGGCATCGCGATCGACGGGCTCGTACTTCGCGTGAAGGAAGAGGACATTGACCGGATGTTTTCGGTCAACGTGAAGGGTGCGATCGCGTGTGCGAAGGGTGCGCTGAAGGTGATGATGCGCGCGCGAACGGGTCGCATCGTGTTCCTGTCGAGCATCGTCGGCGAGATGGGTAACGGCGGGCAGGCTGTTTACTCGGCGTCGAAGGCGGCGTTGATTGGCCTCACCAAGACGCTGGCGCGCGAGTACGCGTCGCGAAATGTGACGGTCAACGTCGTCACGCCTGGTTTCATCGATACCGATATGACGTCGACGATCAACGAAGATGCGCGTAAGGGTATGCTGTCGACGATTCCTCTTGGGCGCACGGGCAAACCTGAAGAGGTAGCGTCGGCCATCACGTTTCTATGTTCTGACGAAGCGTCTTACGTCACGGGGGAGACGCTTCGAGTCAACGGCGGCATGTACATGTAGCTCTCACTTTCTGCGAATCAGCACCGCGTAGGAAACGACGCACACGAAAAGCACAACCCGAAGGCAACTAGGGCGTGCAAATGCGGTGTCGATGAAGTAGGAGGGGACCGATTTTTGGAGGACAGCATCATGGCTGAAGGTCGCGATATCACCGCGGAAGTAAAGCGGATCATCAAAGAACAGCTCGATGTGGCGGATGCCGACATCAAGCCTGAAGCATCGTTCATCGATGATCTCGGCGCGGATTCACTCGGTCTCGTAGAGCTCGTGCTTGCGTTCGAAGAGGCGTTCGAGATCGACATCCCGGACGAAGACACCGAGAAGATCCGCACCGTTCAGGACGCGATCAGTTACATCGAAGGTCACACGAAGAAGTGATCGTTCATCGGTTGTTCTCATCCAAGGTTTTGGATGGGACATCGATTGGCTCGCCGTGCAGGCGGCCCGTGATCGCGCGGTAGTTCTCACGCTGCGGGATCCAATCCGGATAGCGGAAATATGGAACGCGTCGTCATCACAGGAATCGGCCTCGTCACTCCCAACGGCATCGGCACGAGCGAATCGTGGCGAGCGGTGCTTGCGGGCGAATCTGGCATCGCTCCGATCACGCTCTTCGACGCGTCCCAGTACGGCGTGCGTTTTGCGGGCGAAGTCAAAGGGTTCGTTGCGGAACAGTTCATCCCTAAAAAGAAACTCCGCGAGATGGGCCGGTTTGCCCACTTGGCCGTGGCGGCATCCAAGTTCTGTATCGACGATGCGGCCATCACCTTCACCGATGAAGATCGCGAGACGTGCGGGACCTTCATCGGTGTTGGCCTGGGTGGCCTCGACAACCTCTACCAACATGCGCTCACGCTTCATGAAAAGGGGCCGTCACGTGTCAGCCCCTATTTCATTCCGTCGGTGATCGCCAACCTTGCCGCGGGGCAAGTGGCGATGGCGTACGGCCTGCGTGGCCCCAGTTATTGCGTGACGAGCGCTTGTGCATCAGGCGCGCATGCGCTTGGCGAAGCGGTGGAATGGATTCGACGCGGGCGCACGCACCTCATGCTGGCCGGTGGTGCCGAGGCCACGATCACGGGGCTGTGCATGGCTGGGTTCGGCGCCATGTACGCGCTCTCCAAGCGCAACGACGAACCGACGCGAGCGAGTCGTCCGTGGGATCGAGATCGCGATGGGTTTGTCGTGGGCGAAGGTGCGGCATCGTTGATGCTCGAGTCGCTCACGCATGCTCAAAAACGTGGCGCGAAGATCTACGCCGAGGTCACGGGCTACGGTGCCACGTGCGACGCGTATCACCTCACCAAACCGGCTCCGGAAGGCGAGGGGGCTCAGCGAGCGATGCGTCAAGCATTGGCCGACGCGAAGCTTGCACCTCAAAGCATCGACTACATCAACGCGCATGCGACATCGACGCCGCAAGGTGATGTGGAAGAGGCGCGGGCGATCATGAAGGTGTTCGGCGAGCATGCGACCAGCCGCAACCTTTGGGTCAGCTCGACGAAGTCCGTCACGGGTCACATGCTTGGAGCTGCGGGGGCTGTCGAAGGCGCGTTCTGTGCGCTTGCAATTCGCGATGGTCGCGTGCCTCCTACGGCAAACCTCGAGAATCTAGACCCCGACGTTTCATTTGAGTGCGTACCATCTGTCGCGCGCGAGCGGTCGATTCAGCACGCTGTGTCGAACTCGTTCGGGTTTGGCGGGACGAACGTTAGTCTGGTGTTTTCCAAGTTCGAGGGATGAGCACATGAAGTGCCCTTTTTGCGGGCACATGGAAGACAAGGTCATCGAGTCCCGGTCGGTCGGCACGGGTGATGTCGTTCGTCGACGTCGCGAGTGTGCTGATTGCATCAAACGATTCACGACCTACGAGCGCATCGAGGATGTGCTGCCCAATGTCGTCAAGAAGGACGGGCGGCGTGAGCCATTCGATCGCGCGAAGTTGTTACGTGGACTGAAGATTGCGACCAACAAGAGGCCGGTCTCCGTCGAGCGGATTCATGCCGTGGTGGACGCAATCGAGAGCGAAGCGCAAGAGTCCGAAGGGCGAGAGATCACGGCGGCCGAGCTGGGCGAGCGCGTCATGAAGCATCTTCGGGAGCTCGACGAGGTCGCGTACGTCCGGTTTGCCAGTGTCTACCGGTCCTTCCGGGACGTGGATGAATTCATGCGTGAGCTCGGCAAGCTTGTGAAGGCCAAGAGCCCCTAGTAGATCCGGGCTGACGATATGACTGCTCCCGATCCTGATTTCGATCTCGCCATGATGCGCCTCGCTCTCGGCGAAGCGAGGAAGGCGCTGCCTTCTCCGAATCCGCCCGTTGGTGCAGTCATCGTCGGGGAAAACGGCGAGGTTGTCGGCGCGGCTCATCACGTGCGCGCTGGTGAAGACCATGCCGAGGTGACGACGTTGCGACGTGCGGGCGATGCCGCGCGGGGAGGCACGCTCTACGTGACGCTCGAGCCGTGCAATCACCACGGACGCACGCCTCCGTGTGTGGACATCATTCAACGTGCGGGCGTTCGTCGAGTCGTCGTTGGCTGCGTCGATCCCAATCCCAACGTCGAAGGCGGTGGATCGGCCATCCTCAGGGCGGCCGGCATCACGGTCGATATGGGGGTCGCTGAAGCAGAGGCGCGGGCGCTCATTGCTGCGTGGACCAAGTTCATCACCACGGGACTGCCGTACGTGTCGCTGAAGCTGGCGTTGTCGCTCGACGGGCGCATTGCGACGCGCAGCGGTGCTTCGAAGTGGGTGACAGGCCCCGAGGCTCGCGTGAAGGTTCAAGAGTTGCGAGCGCAACACGATGCGGTTGCGGTGGGTATTGGCACGGCTCTCGCCGATGATCCGCGTCTGACCGTGCGTGCGCCGAACTTCACGGAGCAGGGTCGATGTCCCACACGCATCGTGTTCGACACGCGTCTACGCCTTCCGCCGCACAGTCGTTTGGTGCAAACGGCAGCGCAGGTTCCAACCTGGGTGCTTGCCGGTGAAACCGCTCCTGTTGCGCAAGAGCAAGCGCTCGTGGATGCCGGATGCGTCGTGCTTCGAGTTCCGAACTCGGCCGAGGGACGCGTCGATGTTGGGGCAGCGTTACGCGTGCTGGCCGAGCAGGGCCTCGTATCGATCTTGGTGGAAGGTGGCGCGGAGCTTGCGGGCAGCCTGTTGGCGTCGCGTCTTGCGGACGAACTGCACGCGTTCATTGCGCCCATCTTGCTTGGGCCGCGTGGTCGTCCCGGAGCGGTCGATTGGGCTGGACCGGACACGCCCAGCGAAGCGCCGCGCATCCACGAGCCAACGTGGGTTCTGTGTGGTCGAGACGCCTACGTCAGCGGTCCGCTGATCTTTCCGCCGCGGTAAAAGCTAGGAAACTACGCTTCCGCCCGCTTCTGCATCTTGCGCTGCATGATCCGCTTCTTCAGCATCCCCACGCGGTCGATCATGAGCACGCCGTCGAGGTGATCCAGCTCGTGTTGGATCGCCACACAAAGCAGTCCATCTGCTTCGAGTTCAAACGGTTTGCCGTCACGATCTTGCGCTCGGACTGACACGTTCGCGGCGCGCTTGACGTCCTCGGTGATCCCCGGGAACGACAAACACCCTTCCGAACTCGTTTCAGAGCCGTTTGTCGTGACAATCTCGGGATTGATGAACACCATCAAATTGCTGGGCTCATCCTCCGCCGCGATATCGATGATGAAGATCCGATGAGCTTCGCCAATCTGCGTCGCTGCCAAACCCACGCCCGGTGCCGCGTACATGGTCTCAGCCATGTCATCGATGAGCTTGTGGATTTCCGGCGTGACTCGATTGACGGGCTGCGCCTTTTGACGGAGACGAGGGTCCGGGTAGTGCAGGATGTTACGAATCGCCATGGTCGTTTCGTCGATCAGAGGTTGGTGGGCTCAGGTCGCCCAATCAAAACCTAACTTAGCGTAACCTTTGCGTCTTGCCGAGCCTCATCGAGTGAATCCCGGGGGCTATTTTCCAGTGTTGCGGCGAAAGAGGTTCGGGTCGAGGACCACGCCACGCGCCGCAAGATCCTCGACCAGGGAGGGCAAGGTTCCCGTCGGCTGATGACTGCCTTCGATGGCACCTCCAGCCGCTGCTCGATCGATGTTGAACACGAAGATGTCTTTGGTCACGAGCGCACCGGACTCGACGCGCAATTCAGCAATGCGCAGCGCTCGCGAGCGGCCGTCTCGTAGTCGCACCACTTCGATGACCAAGTCAAACGACGCGGCAATGCATTCACGCGCAGCCTCGGTGCTCATGCCCGGACGCGCGAGCATCAGGTCGGACGTGAGTCGCAGGAGCACTTGGCGCAAGGTGGGGCCATGCGTCGCGGCGATGATGCTTCCGGCACCTTCACCAGATGCGCTCAGCACGTCTGCGACAAGCCCCGCCATCGAGGCGATGACCAATCGATCCGGTCGCATGCGTGCTGCGACTTTGGCGACTTTGCTCGCTTCTTGCGCATCGGTGGGCAGAAGAATTGGCACGGCGTTCGGATGATTTATCGCGAGCTCTTCGTCGTCTTGGAGCACGATCGTGCGCTCGTCTGCACCGGATGCGTTCACGAGCGCTGACAAAACTGCGCCATGCCCAGAGCCTGCTGCGCCGGTCACGAGCATACTCGTGCGACCAAGAACTGCGTGCGCGAGCAGCGTTCCCATGGGTCGGGAAATGCTTCCGTTTCGTACGAGATCATCGAGCGTCGCAGCGTCGACCCGTTGCGGTTTGCGCAGCACGACGACGATGCCTGTCGCGCTCGACAAGGCCGAAATGCTCGAGATGTGCAGCCCTTCGGCCGTACGGACATCCACGATCTGCGCTTCGCTTTTCGCTGCAAAGCGCGTGTCCTTCGAGATTTTTTGGAGCGCGCGCATCAGAGATCGTTCACTCGTGAACGGAGTCTCTGCCGTGGGAGACTTGCGCGACTTGCGATACGCCATCACTCGTTCGGTCGTATCGATGTGGATCTCGTTCACGTCGTCATCAGCCAGCAGCGGACCCAGCGAACCGAGTTCGAGTAGCTCACGTCTGGCGTCGCTCACGAGCTGTTCGACCGTGGCTCCATCGGGGAGCAGTCCCGCGGTCTTCATTTGCGCCGCGCGCTCGGCGACGACCGTTGCGATGCGCATCGATAGTGCAGCGTCGAGCGGTTTGTCCGCGGAGAGCTGATCCAGGTCGAGTACCTCGCCCACGCGATCGATGAGCTGAGCGAGCGCCGTCCGATACGCGCGTCCAGGTCCTGCGACGGATTCTTTGGCCCCGGGTGGATTCGACGAAATTGTTACGTGACGCGGCGGCGGAGGCGTTGGCGTCAGGTGTCCCGGATGAGGAGGAACGCTGGAGTTTGTCTTAAGAGAACTACCCAGGTGAGTGGGAGGCGTTGGCGTCGTGACTGGAACGGGCGCGAGCGTGGCGGGTCCGAACAGCGAGGTGTTTGTTTGTCTGGCCGTCGTCGTGCGCGGAAGACGCGGTGGCCCTGGAACGACAGCATCGTCGTCAGGCTGGCCGTGATTTGGTTCGCCGAATTCATCGCTCGGTTTGTCCGGAGCGGCTGGCGACGGAATCGAGTGACCAGATGCGGGATCATCGATCCCCGAATCCGGAGGCAAGGGCGTCTTCTTCCCTTGCAGAGCAAGTAGCCCGGCTTGTTGCGAGATCGGTACCGCTTCGATCCGCAAGACGAAGTCGCCCACGTAGATCTTGTCGCCTTCGCGAACGATCGTGGGTTGCGAGATCTTGCGGCCGTTGAGGTACGTGCCGTTGGTGCTCTTGAGATCGGTGACGACGAAGCGACCGTCGCGGTAATGCAGCCGCGCGTGCCGCTTCGACACGTTCCCTTTCGGCAGCATCAGGTCATTGCCCTGTACGCGGCCGACATTGATCTCCGTGCGTTCGAAGGACTCGCGGCGTTCGGCGCCGCCCTTCTCACTGATGATGACCGAAAAAATCATTCCGCTCGGTCCGGGCCAGTCAGGATGAGGATGGCGAACTATAGCGACTCGGACGGCAATACGAGCAAGGCGCGCTCAGCATGTCAACGTTTGGGACGCGTGACTTTTGCCTTGAGCTTGTTGGGGAAGCGGATCGGCCGAGACCAGTGGCGCCAAGTGGCCACACGGCGTGTTCGTTCAGCGACGTGTGGGAAGCGGTGGGGCTGGCGGTTGCTCCGCTGCCCGTCGATCTTTCATGTCACCCGCCACGAGACTGAGCAGCTCGCTCGCGACGGCCATCATGTCCTCTTCCGCCAGGCCCCCCTGCCGCAACTCGCGGTAAACCGTCTTCGCGATGATGCGTAGAGCACGCGGATCACGCGATGCGCAAACGTAAGGGCGCACCGATGACGCACCGTCGGAACCTTCTTTGCCAGCATCGGCATCGGCGAAGAGAATTGGCATGACGAGGTTCCCTTGCGATACGCGTGCCGAACTTCGACATCTGCAAACGCGCCCATTTTGTCGTCATTTTTGTGTCAGACGCGAAGGCTACTACACGGGCTGCGAACCTTGCGGCGCGTGAAAGGCTTCGCAGCTCGGGAGCAGTGGGGCACATCGTCAGGCACCGCGCTTGACGGTCGCACGAGCGCACGTCTACCTTGGCGCCGCTCGCAGGGACGTCGCGTGGATGAGCAACGGAAACGCCGCGTAGCCATGCCGGTGAGCGTCAATGTGGAGGAGTCATGGCTTTAGGCAAAGTGAAGTGGTTCAACGACGAGAAGGGCTGGGGATTCATCAAGCAGACGACAGGCCCCGACGTCTTCGTTCACTACTCGCAGATCAGTGGCGACGGCCGCCGCCGCCTGGTCGAGGACGAGGATGTGGAGTTTGAAGTCAAAGAAGGTCCCAAAGGCCTACAAGCCGTGAACGTCGTGCGCGCAGTCGCCGCGAACTGACGTCTTCCCGTCTCGTCCCACCCTCTCGTCCGTCCCCGCAGCTCACCCACATCGACCCGCGAATTTTCTGTCCGCGTTTAGGCTCGCGTTTAGGCTCGCGTTTGTTCTCGCGTTTAAGCTCGCGGGATCGCGACGTCATGAAACGTGTCGGTGGTTGGATCGTACCGCTGGGACGAAATGTCCCGGATCACGCCACCCGGATCGATTTCGTACACGTTGAAACCCGCCATCCGCTCCACGTTGTCGTGCAGCAGCGAAGCGCTCGTTGCACCCACCGCATCGATGTGCCCCGCGCTCGTGCGCAACAAACGATGCACGCGCCGATGCAAATGGCCATGCAGCAAAAGGCCTTGCTCCACGTGCTGCAGCAATTGCGCTTGAGCTTCGGCGTCGTAGAGACCTTCGAGCAGCGTTCGCAACCGCTCGGGCGGATTATGCCAAGGATGATGCTGCAATAGCACTGGCGTTCGCGAACGAACTTCAGGATGTGCCAGCACGCGAGCGAGCGCATCGAGCTGGGTTTGTCCGAATTCGCCCGCCGCCACCAAAGGGGGTCGCGGAACCGCTGTGGACAATCCAATGATCGCCATCGGACCGCGAAGTCGTACGAACGGAAAAGGCCCGGAATCCGTGGGCAAATCGCTGGTCATGCACGAGGCGAACGCATTCGCGAAACGCTTCGTGCGAAACGAGCCGCGGGTGTACGTGTCGTGATTGCCCGGCACCATGCTCACTTGATCGGGCGACAAACCCAGCTCGCGATCGAGCACCGAACGCACCAGATCGAACTCGCCCTCGAGCGCTAGGTTCGAGACGTCGCCAGTGATCACGACATGGTCGACGCCGATCTTCCGGATCTCACGCAGCGCGGCTTCGACCGCAAAAGGTTTGTGTACGGACTTTCGGTGAAACCGCAGGTTCATGTAGCCGGTGATGCGCTTGTTGAAGAGGCGCATCGGCACGGCGCCTTCGAGCGACAACAGATGCAGGTCCGACAGGTGAGCAATCTTCACGAGCGCCACTATGCGCTGCGCGGCGCGTAGTGCAAATTCGATGGCTACGGCTCGCGTGCACAGCGGAATCCACGCCAGGGCCTACGCATCGAAGGCAGGTCGTATCGACGCGCGGTCGTGCGCAAATGCGGACGACCATGCACGTAGCCGCCTCCTCGCAACACGCGCACTTCACCCGATTCGGGACCCTTGGGATTCACGACGCTTCCCTCGGGATATCGAGGTGCGAAGTAGTCGTTGACCCACTCCTCCACATTGCCCGCCATGTCCTCGAAACCGTCCGGCGTTCGACCATCGGGAAACGAACTCACGGGGGCGAGCTCCAAGAACCCATCGCTTGCATCGAGCTCTTCCCAGCTCAGTTTGCCGTGGTTCAGCAACGCTCCGTTGTAGAGGTTGCCCCATGGAAATCGACGGCCTTTCAAGCCTTTTGCGGTACGTTCCCACTCCGCTTCCGTTGGGAGCCTGCCGCCTGACCACTTGCAGTAGTTTGTCGCATCGAACCAATTCACCATCACGACAGGCAGGTGCGGTTCGTCGAAACGCTTGCCACCAGACGCATACGGGGGCTCGAGGCACTGACCGGCAACGACGCAACGTCGATACTGGGCGACAGTGACTTCGCGTCGATCGATCCACACGTCCGTCAGGTACACCTCGTGCGGTGGATACTCTTCCTCGAACGCTTGTTCGGGGCAGTCTCGACCCATCGGCTCGAGCGCGCACAAGCTGCGAGCGTTCGCCATTTCGGTAGCGGACGAACCCATCGTGAACACGCCCTCGCGCAGCAAGATCGCGTCGGAGCTTGGCGTTCGCAGCGTGACGACGCCCGCCGAAGTGTGAGCTTCTGTCGCTGGTGGCGCGGGCGTCAGTGGTGGAGCTGGGGGACGCGCAGCAGCAGGAGCCGTGCACATGCCCAAAACCACGAGGACGAGAGCCGCCTTCGGGCGCATGAAACGATGCCTAGCATGAGCGTATGCGGCTGGCGTGTTTGTTATGTGCCTTCACTGCGAAACGTTGGTCTTCGCGCGGCCCGGAAAACGTAACGCTTTTCCACCTCGTCCCGGGATCGCTCGTTCGCCTTCTCGCTCGACCACTCCACCGACGATGACGAAACGCATGCCCGTCGCGAGCTTATGCGGCGCACTGAAGTCCGCTCGCGCATGCACACTGGACGGCTCGAACACGACGACATCCGCGGCGCAACCTGCCGCCAGGCATCCTCGTTCCCCGGACAAACCCAACGTTTGCGCGGGCAAACAGGCCATTTTTCGCACCGCTTCTTCGATGCTCACGACGTGTCGTTTGCCGACGAAGTCCTCGATGATTTTTGCGAACGCTCCAAAGCCTCGTGGATGTCGCGCGCCACCTCCTCCGTCCGTTCCAACCGTGACGAATGGATCGCTGAACAGACGTTGCACTACGACTTCGTCCATCACGAAGTACGCAGCTTCGGCACCGTTCGGACCTAGGTCGATGAGTACGTTCTCGAAGGGAACACCTCGCTCTTTCGCGACGGCGGCCAGGGTTTTACCCGTATGAGGTCCCGTGCCGAACACGGTTGCTTCGGGGCCGTTTCGTTTTTCTACACGCGCTCGGACAAACGATTCGAGATCCGCGCGCCGAGACCGTTTGGCATCCGCATACGAGGCAGGCGGACGAGCGAAATCCGGAAACAGAATCGACAACGACGTGTAGCTCGCGGCGTACGGATACAGATCTGCAGTCAGCGACACGCCTCGCGCACGAGCTTCGTTCATTCGCGCCAGCAGTTTGGCGGCGCGCTCTTCACCGCGTCCGAGCACGATTTTCAGATGCGACACATGCGCTCGCGCTCCACTTCGTGAGCATTGTTCGACCAGCTCATCGAGCGCTGCATCGATGCGATCTTCGTCTTCGCTTCGCAGATGGCTCATCACCACGCCACCTCGCGCTCCCACGGGCTCGGCTACGGCGACGAGCTCCGCCATTTCGGTCGACCTTCCGGGGTCGTATTCGAGGCCCATCGACAAACCGAAAGCACCTTGGTCCATCGCTTCGGCCACGAGCTTTTGCATTCGTTCGATTTCTTTGGCCCGGGGCACTTTGCGCAGACCCGCTCCGGACTTCAGACGCACGGATGCATGCCCCACGAGCGTGGCGATGTTGATGCGAGGACGCGAGACATCGACTTTGGCGAGCCATTGCCCAATATGTTCGCTTGGGCTTTGGCCATCCTGACCCAGGACGAGCGTGGTAATGCCTTGAGCGAGCGCATATTCGACATCTCCCAAGGGCCCGCCATGCGCGTGCATGTCGAAAAATCCCGGAGCGACCAGCGCATTCGATGCGTCGAGTTGTCGTTTTGCTTTGACGCGCTCGTCTACATTGCCGACGAAAATCACTCGATCGCCGCGGATCAGCACATCGGCGCGTATTCGCGGGCTTGCAGTGCCATCGACGACGAATCCTCCACGGATGGCGACATCGAATAATTCTTCAGAAAAGAACGGTGGAGCGGGAGGTGGAGGTGGTGTTTCGATCGGTGCGGCGCTTGGAGTCGGTGCTGCCACGACGGGCGCAGGTAATTCGGTGGGGGCTGTTGCGAGTGGTGCTGCCGACGGGGCTTCGGGGATCGATTTGGCTGCGCAACCCAGAAAGAGCGCTAGAAACGAGCACAAGTGAGCGAGCGCGAAACGATTCATCGAAACTTGCGCGCAGGATGCCGGACAATGCCGTTCGAGTAAAGAAAAGCCCTGGACAGTGCACGAGTGGGTTCCCATGGAGGGCCGGTCGCGATACAATCGTGGGTCCGTTATTTGGGAGGCCGTGCTCGATGTTCGATAACGCCTGCGTTTTCAAACGCTTTGCTGCACTTGTCGTGGCGACGGGGCTCGGCTGTTTCGGCTGTGCAGGCGCGGTATCGAACGACGAGACAATGGCGGAGCTGGGTAGGCTTCGTGCTGCGGTTCGTGCGAGCGACGAGCGGATGGCGGCGATGCAAGCGCATCAGGAGCAGCTCACGCAGCAGCTTACGCTTCTTTCCACGTTTGTCGGCATAATGGCCAATGAAACGGCGAGAAAAGCTGAAATGGCGCGCAAGAAGGAATCGCTTGTGGCCGGTCCTGCGACATCGGTTTCGGATCCAGCGGATCCAGTAAAACCAGCGCAGCAGTCGAACGATCTCGAGTTTTAAGCTGTGCCCGAGCGGCGCCTTGCGCGTGCGGCTTGGCGAGCTAGGGTCGAGGTCTCGTGCTCGATCCACAATTACCGGGTGAAGTCGAGGCTGCTTTGCTCGCCATGGCGCGGCATTGTCATGCTCGTGGGTGGTCTTTGGCGACGAGCGGGAATTTTTCTGCGCGTATTGACGAGAACTGTTTTGCGATTACAAAAAGTGGATTCGACAAGGGAGCGCTCGGGGCCGAGCATTTGCTCGTGGTGGACCTCGATTGCAAACCCCTTGCGTCGGGAAAACCATCGGCGGAGACGCCATTGCATGCGCAAATCTATCGACGCAGACCGCTCGTTCGGTGCGTTGCGCACACGCATTCCGTCGCGGCGACGATGCTTTCACGTGTGTTTGCCAGCGAAGGCTACGTGGTATTGAATGGTTTTGAAATCGCCAAAGCACTGGCGGGCGTCGTTACGCACGAATCGACCGTGCGATTGCCTATTTTTCCGAATGATCAGGATATCGTGCGTCTCGCGGCATTCATTGACCAAGAGCTGGGTGGAGATGAGCGCGTGCACGGATATTTGCTGGAAGGGCACGGGCTTTACACCTGGGGCGAAGGGGTAGGGGAGACTCGCAGGCATTTGGAGGCAATCGAGTTTTTATTGGATTGCGGACTGCACGGACGATTTCCCGCGACA
>CAZETM010000049.1:0-26188 GCA_964514885.1 uncultured Polyangium sp.
ATCATCGAAGTCAAAGCGGCGGGCGCGGCGTCCGGCACGAGCGTCGAAGTGCGGGACTTGTTCTTCAACGTTCCTGCTCGACGCAAGTTTCTCAAAGCCGTGACGACCGAGAGCGCACACGTGACGGATGTCGTCGAGGCCGCTGCGCTTTGCCGTCCTGACGTCACGTTCGTTCTGTCGCGTGACGGGCGTGTGGCGCGCGAGTGGTTGCGAGCCGAGAGCCGCGAGGAGCGAGCGCGTGATGTGTTCGCCGACGAGCCTTTGGCGATGTGCGCAGGCGAGCGCGGACCGTTGATGGTCGAAGCGTTTTTGTCGCGTCCTGAAAAGGCCCGAGCTGGCGCGACGCGTTTGCTTTTTTTCGTCAATGGTCGTCCCGTCAAAGACCGCACGCTGGCGCGAATGGTGGCCAATGCATATGGCAGCGTGCTCGATGCGGGACGATATCCCGTAGGCGTCGTGCATATCGACATTCCGCCCGACTATGTGGACGTGAACGTGCATCCTCAAAAAGCGGAAGTGCGTTTTGCGGACGGAAAGGCGCTTCAGGACGCGCTTTACAGAATCATTTCGTTGCCGCTCGCGAAGGCATTTGGTTTGCCTGCGCCTGGAGCCCACGCGTGGTCGAATTACCATAAAGGTCGTGAAGCTCGAGCGGAGGCCGCGTCATTGGTTGCCGCCGAAAAAGCAGCGGGGACCTACGATTTGCCGCCTGCCGTGAAAAACGATCCATTGCCCGTCGGATCGACTGCGCCATTACCTTTCGGGGAACGAAAGCAAAAACCCGTCGTTGGAAAGTTTGCGCCGGAAACGGCATTCAGCGGTTCGGGGCGGGTGCTTCCGGACGAACCGGAGACGGACGATGACAATGGCTTGTCTGGACAACCAGAAGACGTATTGCCCACGGTAACGTCCGAGCCCGATCCGTGGGGCCTGGTAGCGGACATTCCCGGACCATTTTCCGCGCCAAAGGCCATTGAAGTAAAAAATACTGAAGCAAAACAGACTGAAGAAAGACCAACAGCGCCGATTCCGGCACCGCAAATGCCGGCCAAACCCGTTTCTTACGTCGATGCTTTGCAGAGACAAACGACGGAAAGACCAGGCTCGTTTGGACTGCTGAGCTTCATTGCTCAAGTTCGCCTCACGTATCTCCTTTGCGAGGGGCCCGACGGGATTTACGTGCTCGATCAGCACGCGGCATCCGAGCGGGTCACTTTCAATCGATTGCGTCAGGGCTATGAAGCTCGTACGGTGGCGTCGCAACGCCTGCTCATTCCCGAAATGGTGACCATTACAGCGGATGAATCGGCGATCATCGAGGAGGCGCAGGACGATATCGCACGCACGGGTCTCGAGGTATCTCTTCGCGGGCCACGGGAAGCCGCGATTGTTGCAGTTCCTCAGATTCTCGCAGGTCGAGCTTCTCCGGTCGTGTTATTGCGTGATTTATTGGCCGAGCTTTCGCGCGTGGGTGAACGAGCATTTTCTGGAGCAATCGACTTGGCGCTCGCCACGATGGCTTGCCATGGCTCGGTTCGTGCTGGTGATCCCCTCGCGCCGGAAGAAGCTCAAGCGTTATTGCGGTCTCTCGACGATATCGATTTCGCAGGTCATTGCCCTCACGGCCGCCCTGTGGTTACGAAGATTCGCTGGTCGGAGCTGGAGCAAAAAGTCGGTCGTCGATAGCTGCGTCATGTACGCAGCCGAACTGCAACCGAATGCGGAAACGGCAGTGTGGAGTGCGAAATCCGCAGTTGTTTTCTTGCAAGCTGCTTCTTTTCGAGCGCAATAGGCGTAAAGTAGCGTATTGGGTGGACTGGGGTGGAGTGGCACGTTGCATGCTCCAAGGCTCCGCGACCTTTTAATCGAGGAGAACACCATGCACTTTGCTCGTCTCGCCCTTAGCGTTCCTTTTGTCTGTTTGACGGCCCTTGCGCTCGTCGCCCCCGCTTGCGGTCCTACGCCAGGCGGCCCGAATCCACCGCCCACGGGAGGCGGCGGTTCTGGAGGAAATGGCGGCGGTTCCAGTGCGTGCTGGCAAGCCGAAACGCTCGTCGATGTATCGAAAGCACCGGGAGCGGGTGGGACTTACGCGAAACCGACGTTATCGGGCGCGTGCACGGAGACGCATTTCGTCGTCGACACGAATGGAATGCCGCATTACAAATTCGTGCCCATTACGCCAAATCCATTGGTAGTGAACGATCAGCATTACGAGATTGTGCTCGAGCCGCAAGCGGCCGCGACGACGACGGACATTCCGCTGCTTGGGACGGTGGCCTTTGCGGTCAACGGTATGCCGATATTCGGACCGAACGAAGGTGCGCAGCCGGCGGCCGAAGCGTTTGGCGATCCCATTTTCAATGGCATCATGGATCCGTGCCTAGGTCACACGGCCGACCGGTACCATTACCATTCGTTGCTCGAAAAATGCCTCACGGGAACGGGCCTCGTGAGCGAGCCGTGGACGAATGCCGATCCCGACGCCACCAAAGCCTCGCCGATTCTTGGTTGGGCGCTCGATGGTTTCCCGATTTATGGCTCGCGTGAATGCACGGACGCCAACTGCAGCGCGGTCGGGTACATGAAGAGTGGTTATGCGAAGACTGGCGATCCGACGATGAATGCGTGGGACGCGTATACCTGGAGCGAGCACGCGGGTGATAACACGTACCTCGACGAATGCAATGGTCACACGGGACCGGACGGGAAATACCATTATCACGTGACGGACGCGTTTCCGTACGTGATTGGCTGTTATCGCGGCACGCCGAACGGCGCGGGCATGGGTATGCCTGGAGGGGACGGCGGCATGATGATGGGGCCCAAGGCCTGCACGACTCCTGCCGATTGCGCCGTATCCGATTGCCCGCCCGGCTCGGTCGGCTGTACGTGTGGACAAACTCCGATGGGTATGCTGTGCATTCCCACGTGCAACACCAATGCAGATTGTCCCATGGGACCGAACGGCATGCAGCTTTCTTGCAAGAACAACGTTTGCGCGCCTTGATTGCGTAACACTGCGAGAGGATCACGCCATGCTCTGCCGAACCATGTCTCGCGTATTGCCTCCCCTAGGGTTTGTCCTCGCTTTGCTCTTTACGCCTCATTGTGCGAGCGAGCCCAACGCTGAAGACAACCCTGCGGATGGTGCGGCAGCAGAAAATGGTGTGGTCCTCTCCGCAGCCACTTGGAACCTTGGTTTCAATACCGAAGGAATCGATTTTCACGCCGACGGAGGTTGGTCGGTCACGACAAACCTAGGCTATCGGGTGACCATTGATACGGGAAATATCGTTCTGCACCGCGTGGCGCTCATTCCCTGCCCTACTGAGCCAACAGAAACGTCCTCTTGGTTAGGGGTTTCGATTGATTCGGCTTTCGCGCATGAGGAAGAGAGTGATCCGTCGTCGATGGAGACGCTCGCGGCGGCAGACATCATCCGCCCGAAGACGATGGAAATCGGCGCCAATGCATTCGCGCCGGTACGTTATTGTCAAGTCTATTGGCTGGTCGCCCGAGGCATGGCGGGAGCGACGGCAGAAGATGGGCTCGACATCTCCAACCGCAGCGTGTTTCTCAAAGGAACCTGGGAACGCGGCGGGGTTTCGGGGCCTTTGTCGGTCGATACGTGGTGGCCCGGAGGAGTCATCTCGGACTTGAAAGACCTTGTCAAGCCAAACCTATTTTCGACTGCCGCTGCCGAATCATCCGTCCATTTCGCCTGGATTACGATCACCGTTCCATTGGGGCGGCTGTTCGATGACATCGAATTCGACGGCGATTCAGATGCAATCGTTGCCGATTCGATTCTCGACAACCTGACCATGAGCGCCGACGTGACAATCGACTTACAATCGCCCTGATGTCGTCATGTACCGGCAATCGACGACCTCGAAAAAACGCGGGCTCGAGCATCCTTCGCAGCCGCGAACCACACCGCCGAGGCGGCCCAAGAATTACGCGCGCCACGGAATCCTCGCCACTGCGTTATTACTCGGATTGACGCTCGTCTCGACGACGTGGGTTTCTTGGCACGATGCCGAAGCGCTCACGGATACCGTCAGCGAAGGTCAGAGCGAGCTGTATTTACGAGCGTTCCACGATTTCATGGCTGAGCGCCCGCCGGAGCAAGCGTTTCAGGCGGTTATCGATACCTATGGCGAAAGTGGCCTTCGCGCCGCGGGTCACTTCGACCCGAATGGAGAGTTTCGAGCCGTTGCGGGGGAGTTCAGCGAGCCGATTCCCACCTCGTCGGATCGTCCGCATGGCCGAGCGCTCGTGCGGATTGGAAATCGATATCGAATTTTCGTACATTTGCCCCCTGGCGGGCCGCCTCGGGATCGTGCTCGACCTGGATCAAAAGCGCCTTTTGGACCGCCTCCGCATAACAAGCGTCCTTTTCCACCGCAATTAGATGGCTCTTTGCCGCCTCCGCCGCCCGAGGAAGGAGGGCCCCAGGGAGGGTCTTACCAGGCATTGGCGTTCGAATTCGAGCCAATCCTAGCCACGGGTCTCACGCAGCGCGCGCGAATGACGTTTTTCTTGGGCACCGGCGTTGCCGCATTGCTCGCCATTGCCGCCATCGTACTTTGGCGCAGGGCGGAACGGGAAGAGGCGCTTGGAACACGTCTCGCGCAATCCGAAAGGCTCGTTTCGCTCGGCACGATGAGCGCCGTGCTCGCCCACGAAATCAAAAATCCCTTGGCGTCCATCAAAGGCAATGCTCAGCTCGTAGCGGAATCGCTATCTGCCGACAGCCGCGCTCGATTGCAAGCAGATCGGGTCGTCGAAGCTGCATTACGTTTGCAGGGTTTGGTGCAAAATCTTCTCGATTTTGCGCGCGGTGGTCCTATAGAGCGCACCGATGTCGACCCTGCGGAGCTATTATTTCTCGCCGCGGAAGATGCGGCTCCTTCGGCGACGCTCGAATTGGATCACGCGCCTACGACGTGGTCGCTCGACGCCATCCGCATGCGGCAAGTGCTGGAGAATTTGCTGCGTAATGCGCTGCAGGCGTCTAAACACGGTATCGTCAAAGCACGCGTATTCGTGGACGCAGAGAAACTCGTGTATGTCGTCGAGGACGATGGCCCAGGGTTTCCTGCCGGCAAGATCGAAAACGTATTCGAGCCGTTTTTCACGACCAAGTCACGCGGAGTGGGGCTAGGGCTGGCCGTGGCGCAGAGAATCGTTTCCATGCATGGCGGCACGATTTCGGCCAAGAACAAAGCCGAGGGCGGAGCTGAGCTGACAGTATCGATTCCTGAGATTCGAAGCAGGAAGGAAAGTAATCATGGCGCGGATTCTCGTGGTGGATGACGAAGACGGGCTGCGTGATTTCCTATCGGATACGCTCGAAGCCGCAGGACACGCAGTCGAGTGCGCGTCCGACGGAACGGCCGCATATCGCATTCTTTGCTCACGAGCGTTTCACGTCCTCGTGACGGACCTCAAAATGCCTGGTATCGACGGTATGGAACTCGTGCGCCGAATGCGTCGCGAGCAACCCGAGCTTGAAGTCGTCGTGTTGACGGCGCATGGATCGGTGGCTGGCGCGGTCGAAGCGATGAAACTTGGTGCATTCGATTATTTGGAAAAGCCAATTCCAAGCCCCACTGCGCTCCGTTTGGTTGTCGATCGTGCCCTCGAACGGCGCGGGCTGCATGCCATTGAACAGCACGTGGCTGAAACGTCCGCCCCTCCGCGGCTCGGATATGGCTCGCGCGTAATGCAAGAAGTGGAATCGGCGCTCCGAAAAGTCGCTCCGACGGAGGCCACTGTGCTGCTGTTGGGCGAAAGTGGCACCGGCAAAGAAGTCGCTGCACGATTCATTCACGGGCACAGCCGGCGAGCGAAAGGACCGTTTGTCGCGGTCAACTGCGCCACTCTATCCGAGCAACTTCTGGAGAGCGAGTTATTTGGTCACGAAAAGGGCGCATTCTCGGGGGCGGTGGCCAAAAAACGCGGCAAGCTAGAATTGGCCGAGGGCGGTTCGTTTTTCCTGGACGAAATTGGAGAAATGAGATTGGAGCTGCAAACGAAGCTGTTACGCGTTTTGCAAGAACGACACTTCGAGCGCGTGGGGGGAACCTGCTCGATCGATGCCGACGCTCGATTCATTGCCGCGACGAATCGGGACTTGACCCGTGAAATCCAAGCAGGCCGATTTCGCGAAGACCTTTATCACCGGTTGGCTGTTTTTCCTGTACGCATGCCGACCCTCCGCGAGCGCCCAGAGGACGTTTCGCAATTGGTCGATGTCCTGCTCATTCGTATTGCCAAGGACCTCGGCCGTCCAGGGTTGTCGCTCGACGAGCGGGCGCGCTGTGCAATCGTATCGGCGGACTTCCCGGGCAACGTGCGTGAACTCCGTAATGCGTTGGAGCGCGCAGCCATTCTCGCCGAATCCACGTTACTCACGCACCACGACATAACGCGAGTGCTTTATGCTCGCAGCCCTGAAAAGCCCGCACCGGCAGCAGCCGACGCGCCCACGATGGAAGAGGCCGAGCAAGCGGCGATTCGGCGTGCATTGGCACAATGCGGCGGCAACCGTAAAAAGGCAGCCGAGCATTTGGGGATTGGCCTACGCACACTCTACGAGAAATTGAAAAGGTACGGAATTCGCTAGTACGGGACGCTAAAACGAATCACGGACGAATACTTGCATCCCGCATCGAGTCGGAGAATGATACGCACGTTTGGTAGCCAGCTCGTCCGGGAGAACAACGTGCACAACAAGCGGTTTGGCAGCGACAAAAACGCCTTGGAGACGCGCTACGAAGCGCAACGAATTGCTTTTTCCCCTGTCGTCTTTCAAGCCACGCGCCTTTTGCGCACGACGGGAATACTCGACATGTTCGAGGGCCGCGCCGAAGGTTTGACGGCGGCCGAAGTTGCCGACAAAGCTGGGCTTTCGGTGTATGCGGTCACGATCCTGCTCGAATGCGGTTTAGCAGCCGATCTTTTTGCGTATCAACAGGACCGGTTTGTCATTACGTCGTTGGGTGCATTCATTCGCCGAGACGAGATGACGGCCGTCAATATGGACTTCATGCACGAGGTTTGTTTTCTCGGCATGCATGCGCTCGAAGAATCGCTCAAACAGGGCGCCCCTGCAGGATTGCAAGTTTTTGGTCAGTGGAATACGGTATACGAGGGACTTGCGCACTTGCCCGAGCCCGCAAAGCGCGCTTGGCTACGTTTCGACCATTTCTATTCGGATGCAGCTTTTCCTGTGTCGAGTCGAATCGTGCTTGGAAAAAGCCCCCGCCACATGCTCGAAATTGGGTGCAATACAGGCAAATGGGCAATGCGTTGTTTGACGCAATCGCCCGAGCTGCGGATGTCGTTGATCGACCTTCCCGGTCAGCTTGAAATGACTTTCGCGAACCTACGTGCAAAAGGTTTGGACAGCCGCGCGACCGCGTGCCCCCTCGACGTGCTCGATCCGAATGCCGAATTCCCCCAAGGAGTCGATGCCGTCTGGATGAGCCAGTTTCTCGTGTGTTTTTCCGAGGAGCAGGTCAAGTCGATTTTGAGCCGCGCTGCGCGGGCTGTTTGTCCCGGCGGACGCATTTGGATCCTCGATACGTTCTGGGACCGCCAACGATTCGATGCGGCTGCCTATTGCCTCATCAATACGTCGCCCTACTTTACGGCCATGGCGAATGGTAACAGCCGAATGTATCGTGCCGAGGACATTTTGGCGATGGCGAAAGACGCCGGCCTCGAATTAATGGGCGCCCACGATAACCTTGGATACTACCATTCATTGCTCGAATTTGCCGTCACTTCTCGATGACGCCCGATGGCGTGGGTAGGCCTTTCTTCCAACGAATGGTCATCGTTCGTGCCCCGGCCTTTTCGAACTTCATTTTGAAGGATACCTCGGTACCCTCCGCAATCGGCGTATAAATCTCCGCTTTGCCCGAAGAAACCGTCACCGAAGTCTGCGTCTTGCGATGACCTCGCATAGGCACGGCTTCGAGCACGGAATCGCCTGTGCAATGGGCGCGGAACCAACCGCCATTCTTCGGCCCCATCGTTTGCGTCACGCATTGCAGCGCCGACGAGCCGGTGACCGTGATTTCTCGCAGCCCCTCCCAATTCGTGGGTCGTTTCATGAGGCTCGGAATGTCGTCGAGCGCATTGCCATCCGTCGATGTCGATGCAGCAGCGGCGTCCTTGGTGGGATAGGGTTTTGGATTCGAGACTTCGGTAGACGTGCAGGTGTATTTCTTCGCCTTGGCGTCCCAACGATAAACCACCTCCATACCGAGTTCCTTTGTTCGGCCATCGACAAACATAAAACCCGTGCCGCGATATCGGAAGGTCAGTTTGTCCTCGCTCATGGTTTCCCAGACTTTGTTCCAGTTTCCATAAGGCTGCTCGCATTCGGCGGCTTGGCGCATGGTTCCATCGCGAGCAACGGCGACGACGGACCAACCTGGTTGCATGGGTCCCTGGGCGGACGAATAATAATATTCGTAGAACAGAACTACGTGCAGCTCACCGTCTCGCTCGATCATTCCGCCGGATTTCACCGGACGCGTGAAGTTGTAATCGGTTTCGACAGGCATGAGGCTGATGAATTTTCCATCTTTGAAGGTGGCGACCGACAAACCATCCGAAGGAACATTCCCCACCTCGACATCCCCGAGCATGGCGATTTTCTCGAATATCGTCTTTTGAATCGGGGTGACCATTGCCGGATTGCCCTCGTATGCCAATGCTTCGACGTGCAAGGGATCTCCGGGCTGGAAGGACAAACCCGATGGACGCGTCGCTTCGATGATACCGGCCTCGAATGCCGCAGCACGCAATTCGCCATATTTGTCGAATATCGCCGGCTTAGGCAGAGTGTATTCTGCCCACGTGTCTGCACCGAGGCTAGCAATGGCGTCAGGCGCCACGAGTCGAGCAGCGAGTTTGATCAACGGCAGCGGTGCTTCAGCGACACGCGGCAGAGCTTTGAAGGGGAAGGAAATCTCGACGAGCGCGTTTTTGCCGCGCGGTTTGTAAACGGCCTTGGCCCCCTCGATCGTTTGCGGCTTTCCATCCACGACGACAGAAATGCCATTACGATCGATCTGATAGATTTGCTGGAATCGTTTTTCTTTTTCCTGGACAAACTTTTCGTGGTTCGTCCTGAGCTCTTCACAGGCTGCAATGACCTCGGGGGGATTACGCTCGCCGAGTATCCACTGACCGTCGCTGATGTCGTTGTGCTCGAATTGGCATTCGAAGTCCCAGACGGCTCCCCCGCGGCCCCATTCGCCGACGTGCGCAACCTCGGGAGGCGTGGTACCCAGCCCCAAGTTGAGCCCATCGCGGGCAGCCGTCTCCCCCAGCTCCGCAACGATAATCACTTCGTTCGACGCTATCGACACCGCAATGTGAGATTCGGCATCCCGCGGAGATGCTGCATCTACGGGTGGCGCTTCCTGTGTATCCTTGCTGTCTTTGGCAGGTTTCGGAGGCTCGACTTTCGGAAGCAGCGAACCCCATTCCGTAATATCACCATCGACTGCGTATTTCTCGGGCGCCGCGAGCACCGTCAAACTGAACGTCCCCGGCTCGGCCGTGGACGCCGTATTTGTCTCGACCTTTTGCTTGGTATCGATGGTCGTCGGCTTTTGCGCTGACGAACCGGAGCAAGCGGCTCCACAAAGAAGCGCGAGAATCGAAGGCGCGAGGAGCGCGTGTTTCAGTATCATGCTCATAATCCTAAGCTCTATTCCTTTTCCGCTTGAATGGTTCCTTCAGCGATGATGACTTCGTCGGTTTTCCAATCGACGCCCCAAATTGTGGCCATTGCAGGGGGCATACGCTGATACGCGACTTCCCAAGCTATCTTTTTCCCGCGCACGGCTTGCGGAAAAACGAGATTCGCTTCACGCGCTTCGCCGGTGGATGGCACGCGATCGTCACCCACCTGAATTCGTAACGCTCCCGAATGCGAGCCATCTCGGGGTATCATCGCAAACCGCCGAGTCAATACGACGGACTTGGCATTGACCTCTTCGTCCACGACCCGCGCGCGAACTTCGAGCCGCCGGAACATATCGCCGGTGGGAACGGCATGCCCGACACGAGCCGCCGATAACGCGACACGAACTTCGTTGTTTTCACCTCGAAAAGCACGCGCCGAAAGCGCCGATCGAAGCATAGCAACATTGCCGATCACGCGAAAATCGTGATTACGATGTTTGGTGCCGTCCGGCGAGGAAACGAGCGGCATGTGGCATTCTTGACAACCCTGCGCCGCAAAACGAGATACACGGTGCTCGTCGACGGTCCCTTGCATTGGTGCCTTCTGTGGCTCGGGAAAATCGAATTGATGGCAGCCATTACATACCGCAGCCGTCTGGTATCTCGCGTCCGCACGCGTGGCGTGCCTTGTCGAATCGGCAGCATGTCCGTTTGTCGAGACAATCTCGCCCGCGGGGGCATGACACGTGACGCATCCGACGCCGAGCCTTCTTGCCGATTCCGAAGGTGTTTTTCCCGGGTCCGCTTCGGGCACGTGGCAAGCCCGGCAAAATGCCTGCGGCTCGATTGCATACGCTTTCAAGAAGACCGGATCATCCCAGGACTGATGATGGAGCGAGCTTCGCCACTCGGCGGCGATGTCGATATGACACGTTTCGCAGCGTTGGTTCTCCGCGGCCGCATCATACCCATCCGGTCGAGATTGCGGCGCTTGACGTGGCAGCACCGATGTCGTGGGCGCTGCGTGCGCAGACAATGCCACGGCGATAAGCGTGCTGGCGACAACGACATGCCGCGAAGGAAGGAGGTGCAGAGGCACGAGGCGAACATACCAGAATGCGGACGAGTTTATCCATGGTTCGTCCTGCCGAACCACAAAAGTCTGGACGACAGCAGAATTTTTGGTAGTATCGACACATGGGTCAGCCCGCCGAAGTGATCAAGGAAGCTACTTTCGAGGAGCTTTACGAACGCATCCGCAACCTGCCCGAAGGCGTCACGGGTGAGATTCTTGCACCGAACGTCCTACGGACGATGAGCCGCCCGGGCAAACGGCACCGGCGCGCAGCCCTCCTTTGTTTGGACGGACTACGTTCGTTCAATGCGAACGTTGGAGGCACCGGCTGGTGGATCGAGGTCGAAGCCGAGGTTCGCTTGCCAGCTAAACGCCTCGTCGTGCCGGACCTCATCGGATACCGCGTCGAGCGAGTCCCCGAGCTGCCGGATGAGAATCCATTGACGATTTTGCCGGATTGGGTTTGCGAAATCTTCTCGCCATCGACAGCAACTGACGACATCGCAATTAAGCTTCCTCTTTATGCGCGATGCGGAATTCCGTGGATTTGGCTGGTCGATCCGATAAACCATCTCGTCCAAGTCTATGAAACGATCGATAGGCGACCCGCGCTGACCGCGATTGCTCGTGACGATGAACGCGTCGCTTTGCCCCCGTTCGGAATCGAATTCGACGTCGGGCCGTTCTGGCTACCTAGCCCGCCCCCGCAAGATTGATCTCGCTCTGCCCCGCTCTGCCCCGCTCTGCCCCGCTCTATCCCGCTCTATCCCCCTTTATCCGCTTCCGGATAATAACTCCGCCCCTCGATCATTTCGAGTCCCTCCACCGGCTGCACGACTTCCCCCGAATCGTTCGGCGACAAGGCCGGCGTATTCACCCGCAATAACGTTTGCACGCTATCCGTTGGATTGTCATAACGGTGCGGGAATTCCCTCGGCCAATGAAATGCCGTCCCCCGCGTTACCGGGCGACCTTGCAGCAAGAATCCACCGCCCAAGGTCATTTCATGCTCGGACATGAGCCGATGCATGTGCGTCGGAATGCTCGCGCCAGGCTTCACCCTCACCCGATAAATGCCCAGATTCGGTCGGTCGATGTCCATTCCGTGCACGCGCGACACCGGTCCCTCGTGAATGATCTCTACCCAGCCAAACGGTTTTTCCTCCGTCGTGTATTGCATTTCCGATGCGCGCCGAGTAACCTCGAGCGCAGGAATCGCTTGCCCAGGCAATGCACGCGGTTTTTCCAGACGCACCGTTACTGCTTGAATCTGCGCCCGGTGGATATCTCGCGTCGGAGGCGCGAGCAGATATCGGGCCAGCACATTGGCCGCGTGTTCGAGCATCCGAAAGCGGCAACTTTGCAGCAAGAAATAAACCTCGCCGGCAATACGCGCATAATCCACCGTGCCTTCGATCCCCGCTGCCGCCGCAACAGGACGCGTGTCGAGGTAGAGCGAAAGCTCGATGAGCAGTGGCTGAGGCTCCTCGCGCTCGTGCCGATACACGCCCACGATGCACTCGATGGACATACTGGAAAGCGATATGCAATCCAGCGGGCGCCCCAGGTCGTCTGTGATTTGGCGATTCATGGCTGCACGAAGGCGCGCCTAACGTAACAACATTCGACTCGTCTGACCAGGTACAACGACGTGGGCAACTACGCCGCTGGCCACACGACCCCTCGAGCTTGAAGGTCCGCCACGGTATCGCCCAACGTGAGGATTGCGTCGCGAGGCGAAAAACCAAGCTCACGAATCGCCTTGCTCGAATCGCAATACCAATAATGCTGCGCCATTTCGGCACTTACGCGGTCGAGCGGGTTTTCCATTTTGAGTTGCTTCGAAAGCCGCTCCATGATCCCCGCTCCAGCCTGAGCGAGCAGCAGACTCTTGGGAGCTTTCATGGTCGGCGCTTTGACGCCCGAAACGCGCTCGAGCATTCCAAAGAATACGTCGAACGTCAGGTTTTTCGCGCCAAGCAAATATCGCTCACCCGGCCGGCCCTTGTCCATCGCCGCAGCCATTGCAACTGCCGCATCACGCGCATCCACAAAGGACAAACCACCCGAGGGAATCAACGGCACACGTCGCTCGAGAAACTTGATGACATCCCCCGTCGACGAGCCCAATACATCGCCCGGGCCGAGCAACAACGTCGGATTAACCGAAACGACTTCAATGCCCGAGCCATTCTGTTCGAGCGCCATACGTTCGGCGTACAGTTTGGACCGATAATACGGCCAACGAGCGACAATTCCTTGCGGCGCCGGCGCGGTTTCGTCGATGACCTTGGGCTCTTCGCTCACCGCAATGGTGCCGCTCGTGCTGGCCAAAACGAAGCGCTTCACGCCTGCAGTACGAGCCGCATCGAGGACCATTTTAGTGCCCTCGACATGCACGCGAAAAAGCGCGTCTGCGTCCTCGGGCCGACGAGAAACGCGACCGGCGCAATGAAATACGCCTTCGCATCCCGAAACCGCCTTTCGGACGGAATCGGCCGAAAGAACATCACCCACCTCGACGGAAACTGCCTTCGGAAGACCCGCAGACGGTTTGCGGCAAAGCGCGACGACGTCATGGCCACTGGATAGCAATGCGTCGATCAGGTGACGACCCAGAAAACCCGTGGCACCGGTGACGAGGTAGCGGCTCATGCCAGATCAAATACCTTTTGGAAGGTTTGTAGAAGGGAGATGTCATTCGATTTGACTTGCCCCGACATGAATTCCATCGGAGTCGGCGTATATGCTTCACGCACGATTTTGATGAAAATGTCGGACGTGGTCTTGAGCACGCAATCGGCTTGACCCGAGCCTTCGGGCTTGCCCATACGCGCCTCGCACTTATTGGATTCGACACGCAGCGTCCATTTCGCTTCGTTTTCGTTTCCAAGCGTAAAGTAATAGGTGACCGGCGTAGTCACTCGACCCGGGACGAATCTCGTCTCGAGTTCGCGGAAGAGCACCACGAGCGGGTGCTCCTGCTTCGGCAACGCATCTTCGATATTATCCATGTGGCGAATATCGAGAACCTTACCTTCTTTGAGCAGCACGACCGCTTGACGCGTCAACTCCGCGACCTTGCGCGAGGCGACCGCCATTTTCATACCCGCCGTGAGCCGACGAAGCTCACCAACCTCGAGCGGCGGACCAATACGCGCCACGAGCTCGCGCTTCGTCGGCACCGCACCACCTTTCGGCAATGCCTCGAACGTGCCACCCAGCCAAATCGGCAGAATATCGACTCCGTGGTGCAATGCGAGATGCCCGATCGCCGCGCCGAATTCGTGAATCTGCCCGTCGGTGCTACGCGTGCCTTCTGGGAAAATGAGAATGGTACTGCCCTTGTCCAGCAAATCCCCAGCCTGACGAAGCGCTTGGCGCAATCCGCCTTTACGATCGAATGGCGCCAGATTCGTCAGATTCTCGAAATACGCACGACGCCACTTACCAGACTCGAAGAAATAATCCTGAGCTGCGAGAGATGCGAGATCGCTTCCGTACGGGCCGAGGGCGTACTTAACAAACCCCATGTCGAGGTGGCTGGCATGGTTTGACGCGACAATCGTATTTCGATTGTGCGGAATGAATGCCCTTCCGGAAACCTTCGGGCGCATCACGCGATCATAGAATCCCTCTTGCGCCTTACCCATGAAACCCTTCACGAGGTCCGCAATGGGCTTGGGGATCTTGATCGACTCGTCCTTTTGCTCTTCGACCTTCGCCGCCTCGGGGTCGTGAGCCATCTGCCCGCCGAGTTCAGCGACCAGCGCCTCGACGTCCGCTACGGTATCGCACCGGCTGAGCTTATCGGTATCGAGCGCCCGGCCAATCTGGGATTCGAGCGACGCCGCCAGCTCCATCGCCATGAGCGAATCGAAGCGCAAATCCGCACGCAAGTTCATCGTGGGCGACAAGTCGCCGGCCTTTTTGCTGGCAATCGTCGCAATCGCGTGACGCACCGACGCATTGCCTGCGCCCGAGCCGCCCGTTGCTCCCGGCGTCGCCGATGCGCTCGCCAATCGTGCGAGCACCGTTTTGACCTCATTACGCTTGACCTTCCGCGTCGCGGTGCGCGGCAAGTCGTGATCCCACAAATGGACCACCGAGGGTTGTGCGGCTTTGGGCAACGATTGAAATGCCTCACGCAATGCCTTCATCGCCCGCTCGTGACGCTCGGCGCGCGACGGCGACGGCTTCTTGTCCGCGTCGTCCACACCTTCTTGTTCGTCACGCTCGGGGACCGCAAGACACGCCACGCGCTCGCCGCCTTGGCCGTCCTCGATCCCCACAATCGCCAATTCGCGAACATGCGGCGTTCCGCCAAGCATATTCTCGACGTCGTCGGGATATACGTTTTCGCCGCTCGCCGTGACAATAACGTCTTTTTGGCGGCCGACGATGACGAGCTGCCCCCGCTTATCGAATTTGCCCAGATCGCCCGTGTGCAACCAGCCGTTGGTATCAATCGTCGCGGCCGTGGCTTCTTCATTGCCGACATACCCGAGCATCACGTTCGGACCGCGAGCATGAATTTCGCCTACGCCATTGGCATCTGGATTGAAAATCTTGATTTCGACGTTCGGAATGGGCTTTCCAACGGTTCCCGGACGCTGCTTCAATGAAGCCTTGGCAACCGTGAGAACTGGCGCAGCTTCCGTCAATCCGTATCCTTCGCTAAGTGGCAAACCGAGGCCGCGGAACACATTGGCCGTGTCTTTCGGCAGCGCTGCGCCACCGGAAATCAGATACCGAACATTGCCGCCAAGCGCATCGTGCACGGAGCCAAAAAACACGCGCCCAAGGCTCATTCCGGTCTTTTCGCCAAGCATTCGATTGAGTTCGAGGCCCCAATCAAATACGGTCGAGGCCGTAGGTCCTTGCTCCTTGACTCGGGCGAGGATGCGCCGCTCGAGCAATTGCCACAATGCGGGAACACCGACCATCGCCGTAATGCGACCTTGCTGCAAACCCTTGGAAACGCGCTCGCCGCTCAGCTCGCCCACGTAAATGATGCGCGTGCCGCGCGACAGCGGCAAAAGCAAACCGCACGTGAACTCGAACGTGTGGTGCAGCGGCAAAACACTCAATACGCGGTCGTGTTGCGCCAGCGGGAAAATCGGTCCAAGGGCGGCCACGAGCGCTGTGAAGTTGTCGTGCGAGAGCATGACGCCCTTCGGATCGCCCGTCGTGCCGCTCGTGTAAATGATGCTGGCAATGTCGCTGCCTTTGATTTCGATCGCCGGCGGCGTAAACGAATGAGGAGCATCCGGGTCGGCGAATTTCGCGATATTGTAAACCGCCAGCTCGGGATGCGCAACGCGCGCTCCTTTACCACCCTTGTTGTCGACGGTATCGTCCCAAAGCGCCACTTTCGCGCCCGAAGAACGAATGATATTGGCCAGTTGCCGCTCGTCGAGGCCCGGATCGACCGGCACTGCAATGGCGCCAGCCCGCAGAATGCTGAAATACGCCACGGTCCATGACGGCTGATTATCACCCGAAATGATGACTTTGTCGCCCTGACGAACGCCAATCGAAGCGAGCCGTCCGGCGGTATCGAGCATGCAATCACGCAGCTCACGATAAGTCGTCCGCGTAAGGCCCTCGTCCGTGAGCAGTTGCAATGATACGGCATGATCGTGCCGCTCGGCCGCTTCCTCGACCATATCGACCAGCGTGTCGTATTTGCGAATGGCCTTGAGCTCCCTGCGCTGTTTTTCGTCGATGAGCGGGAAAACCCATTTCTCGAGGCCCGGAATGTGAATTTCCCACATCCAGTGGCGCCAATCGAGCTTCTCCGGTTCCCAGAAAAACTTCGCGCGCTCTTCCGTCGGCATACGCGCCATTGCATTGCGCGTATTCTCACACGAAAATACCCAATCGCCCTCGGCGGTGAATGGGATAAACAAATCCATGACGTCGCCAAGTCTGTCTTCGGTCTTGGCCGCAGTCGTCAATGCCTCGGCAACCGGTTTCAACAGGGGCCGAACAGGACCCGCCGCGACTTTGCCCAAAACGCTGCCCGCCGTGCGCAGGATATCCGCAAGGAAATGCGCACCGTATTTTTGGTATTGCTGCTTCGTCAAACCAACGGGCTCGAAATACGCCTGAATGTAATCGAACAGCTCGCTCTTTTTGCCGTCCGTCACGAGCCGCCGCTTGTACAAACCAATGAGTTCGTAATAACGACTCATTCGGCAAGCATTCGTATCGGTCGTTCCGTATTGATAAACGGGCGCGGCTTTGCCCTCGAGCAGCTCGCAGAGCGACGCAATCATGCCGCTCGTAACCATATCGCAAGGAATGATGTCGAGGTGACAACGGGGATCACCCGGAAATCTCACGTGACCCTGAAGCGCCATGTAAATGAACGGAGCGCTCGTATTCACACCCTCGTTCCAACCCACCTTCGGATATTCGCACGACGACTCGATGACCGCAGGTCGTACGATCGTAAACGGTACGCCGCTCGCCGCGAGCACCTGCTCGCCAATGCTCTTCGTGTACGTGTAGATGTTCGTCCAACCCCAGAAACGCGCACGCTCCGTGCCCGCATCGACGAGCTGATCTTCGATGAAGCGACGCTTGACCTTCGTCAGCTCGTCCTCGAGCGCTTTGCCTCGACACGGCTCTTCACGCGACTGCAAGTTCGCCTTGGCTTGGTCGAGAAACGCGCTCTGACGAAACGAATCGCCACAGCGATGACGCGCCTGCTTGATGATGTCGAGACACTCGTCAATCTCGCGTTGCGGATCCCAATGCGACTTGTCGAGCGTGCTCTTCTCAGTGCCCGCGCCGAACCACGTTTCTCCCTGCGAACGCGGAAACGGAACTTCGCGCGGATTGACCTCTTCGATGAACCCTTCGCGATAACCCGCGACGTAACAAGTGCTCGTGTGCATCACGGGCACGCCCAAACGTTTGGCCAGTGAAACCAGGTTTGTCACGCCGAACGCGTTGACGTCGAGCGCTTCGTCGAGCGGAGGGCTGAAGTCGACGACGCCGGCTACGTTGACGACGGCATCGATTGTGCCGTCGATGCGTGCGAGTAGGTCTTTGTCGAGACCACACTCGTGCAAAACGATGTCACCGGCACACGCGGTCATCTTCGAGGCGATCCACTTCTCGAACTCGGCACCGGGATGCTGCTCGCGGATGGGATCGAAGCACGGAGAAGACGCGATCTGCGCCCAGAACCGTTCCTCGGCCGTCTGTCCGGCCTTGGGTCTGACGAGCAGGTACAGGTGCCCGATATCGGGGAAGCGATGCAGAAGCATCGACACCCAGACCTTGCCGAGAAAGCCGGTGCCTCCGACGACCACCAACTTTTTGCCGGCGAGGATGCGCGAAGGGAGCAGCGGGGTGATGATGGTTGCTCCGTTCGTGTCCGTCTCGCTCATGTCGATCGCCTCGTTCACTGCTCGTATTGCCCGCCAATAACGCGCCCGGAAGGCCGAGCGCCACCAACATGGTTCCTAAGGCGGCGAGAGGATTTCCGGTGCTTCGCCGATCAAGTCAAGGCCAAAGCCAACGCGAACGAAGGTACGCACGACTCAAAGGCGGATTTGGCGAAGTGATGCGGTGGAGATGGTGACCTCGGAACCGATCGCCAGGTGAGGTCGTTGCAGGACAAAACAAGCGTCCGTCGCACGAGAGGCGCACGAGAGGCGCTCGAGAGGCGCTCGAGTCGCAAAAGGCTTGACAATTTGGGTCACTCGTGCATCTCGCGTCGGGGGACGCAATGTCGTTTGAGGTCCAACGAGAAGGGACGCAATCGTAACAATTGCGTTCCTTGGTGCTCAAAGCACTAGCCTTGGTCCTTCACTCGATGCGGCACGCGCACGCCCTTTTGCTCGGCCTCGGCAATCGCAGTTTCATAGCCCGCATCCGCGTGGCGAATGACGCCCATCGTCGGATCAATCGTGAGCACTCGTTCGAGACGCTTGGCAGCCGCGTCCGTTCCATCCGCGACGACGACCATGCCGGCATGCAGCGAATTGCCGATACCCACGCCGCCACCGTGATGAAAACTGACCCACGACGCACCACCAGCCGTATTCGCGAGCGCATTCAAAATGGCCCAGTCCGCAATGGCGTCCGACCCGTCCTTCATCGCCTCGGTCTCGCGGAATGGCGAAGCAACCGAACCGCAATCGAGATGATCGCGGCCAATGACGATCGGCGCCTTCACCTTGCCGGTCCTGACCAATTCGTTGAAGGCCAAACCAACTTTGGCTCGGTCGCCCAAACCCAACCAACAAATACGCGCCGGCAAACCCTGAAAAGCCACACGTTCTTGCGCGAGCTTGATCCACCGCGCAAGGTCCGGATCGCCAGGAACCGCTTCGAGAACCGCTCGATCCGTCACCAAAATATCTTCCGGATCGCCCGAAAGCGCCACCCAACGAAATGGCCCCTTGCCCTGACAGAACAGCTCACGAATATATGCCGGGACAAACCCTTGAATGTCGAACGCTCGTTCACAGCCAGCTTCCATGGCACACGTGCGAATGTTGTTTCCGTAATCGAAGACTTCCGCACCGCATTGCGCCATTTCAAGCATCGCTTCGACTTCCGTACGCATCGATTGTTTGGCGCGTAAAACGTAGTCTTTCGGATTGTTGGCTCGCAAAACCGTCGCGTCCCCCATGGACAAACCCTGCGGAATGTAGCCCTTGAGCGGATCATGCGCCGACGTCTGCTCCGTAACGAGATCCGGGACGATACCACGACGAACCAGCTCGGGAAACACGTCCGCTGCGTTGCCACAAAGCGCGATCGAAACAGGCGTGCCCTTCTCGAGCGACGCGTCGATCGCTGCCAGTGCCTCGTCGATGTTGTCGATTCGTTTGTCCACATAACGAGTTGCCAAACGCCGCTCGATACGCGTCGGATCGATCTCGACAGCAAGACACGACAAACCAGCCATCGTCGCCGCAAGCGGCTGAGCTCCACCCATGCCGCCAAGACCCGCAGTCAACACCCAACGCGAGCCCGAGCGACCCGTACGCGCTGCATGCGCGGCGCGTGCCGCGACAAACGTTTCATACGTGCCTTGCAAAATGCCCTGCGTGCCGATGTAGATCCACGAGCCCGCAGTCATCTGGCCGTACATCGTCAGCCCAAGCTGCTCGAGCCGACGAAATTCGTCCCAAGTGGCGAAACGACCGACGAGGTTCGAGTTGGCAATCAAGACGCGTGGCGCATCGGGATGTGTGCGTACGCGACCAACCGCCTTGCCTGATTGCACCAGCAGCGTCTCGTCTTCCGCAAGCTCCTGAAGCTCGCGAACGATGACGTCGAACGCGTCCCACGAACGCGCGGCTTTGCCCGTTCCGCCGTACACGACAAGGTCGTCGGGACGCTCAGCAACGTCGGGATCGAGGTTGTTCTGGAGCATCCGCAACGCGGCCTCCTGAATCCACCCCTTGCACGAAAGGGTCGTTCCACGAGCCGCACGAACAAGGCGAGGACCGGAAGGACGAGGCGACATAGATGGCTCCGGATGTATCACGAACCAATGCGCGTCAAGACGCTCGGCAAATCGTTCTGATTACGATCACGTTGTTGGTACCAACGGCGAACGAACTGGCCCCAGCCGAGCACGCAACTCTGTTAACTTCGCAGTGATCTTAGCCCGCCCACGACGCATCCGAACGTGCCGAACAAGCTGCATAAAAAGAGCCCACGATGAAACACGATGACGAAGAGCGCCGAACACGGTCGGCTCCCACTTCGCTCTCTGGTCACGTTGTGCTCATCGTCGGACCGACGCCCGAAGTGCTCAGACGCGCGACGATGCTGCTTGGATCACGAGGCATCGTTGCTCGAACGACGACGCTGCAACATCTGCGAGCGGACGCGAAACAATTGAAACCGCTCATGCTGCTCGTCGACGCGAACGTGTATGAACTCGATCGGCCTGGGCTCACGACGTTCGTACAAGAAACCGGCATCAAGCTCAGCGTGGTCAGCAATGTGAATGAGTTAGATTCACTGCTCGAAAGCGTGCTGAGCGCCGCGAATCCGAGCGGGCTGCACCGAGCAGTCGAGCACGACACCGCAAAGTACGACCCGAAGACGCTGCAAGATGCGCTCGATCAGATGGCCGGAAAACGGACCGAATTCGAGACGGCGAAGTACGACGCAAAGACGATTTTGGAGGCGGTCGCGCTGATGGAGGCGTCTGACAAACCGGCCGAGTAGGTCAGGACAAACGGGTTCCATCAGGACAAATGTTTGTCATTCGTGAACAGCCTCGACCAGCTCGACGAGCACACCACCGGTCGCTTTCGGATGAACGAAGGCAACCTTGTGTCCTCGAGCGCCGATGCGCGGAGTCTTGTCGATGAGCGGAATGCCGAGTGACTCGAGCAGGCCGAGCGCCGCTTCGATGCCTTCGACTTCGACCGCGATGTGATGCAGGCCAGGGCCGCGCTTTTCGAGAAACTTAGCCAAGCCGTCGTTGCCCTTCGGCTCGATGAGTTCGACGTTGCTACTGCCGAGCGGCAAGAGCACGACTTCGGTCTTTTGAGATGCAACGAGTTCGCGACCCGTCGGCTCGACACCAAAAGCTTGTCGCCACTTTTCGAGCGACTGGTCGATGTTCTCGACGGCGACGGCGACGTGATCGATTCCTTTGATCTTGAACATCTTCGTTCACCCTCTTGCTCTCGTGTTTGGCGATGATCAGGCTCGCTGCGGGCGTTTGCGCACGAGCAACGTCCGCGTGATTTCGACGGCTTTTTCGACTACGCGTCCGGAAGTCTTGCCGAGCTCGGGAGTGAACAAATCGTTCCCCCGTTCGAGCAGCACACGAGCTGGCGTGTTCTTCACGCCGACGACGCGCAACGTGACGAGTCCTGCATGCGGCCCTCGATCCTCCTTCGCGAGCACCGAGCTTGCCGCGTAGAGCGTATCGCCAGCAAGCACGCCGCTCGGATGAGCTCCGTCGTCGAGACCGAGGTCCCAGAGGGCATTGCCTGCAGTGTCGCGACTCGACAGCGCCAACACCCACGCCAGGACAAACCCACCAAAAACCATGCGTGTTTTCGCGAATGGATGCTTCTGGCAATAACGCTCGTCGACGTGAATTGGATGCGAGTTGCGACAGAGAGTCGCGAGCTGCATGTGCTCGGCTTCGCTCACCGTTCGACCAACTTCGTGCGCGTACACATCACCCACGCAGAAGTCGTCCCAGTACGTTGGAAATGCACCGAGCGCAGAGGGCGGCCCGAGCGAACCGAGCAATGTGGCGGGGATAAGTGCAACTTCGTCGTGCGGAGCGTCGTCAATGGCGTCAACGGCTGCGGGAGCATCGTGCTCGGAACGTTCAGCGAGACGGCCGGCACGGACAAGTGCTTTGCGCTCAAACGAACAGACGACGACGCCGTCTTGATTGCACAGTTCCGTGCGTAGGTGCACGACGCCTTTGTCGCCTGTGGATACGGGGCGCATGCCGATCACGCGTGACGAAGCGACGACGCTGTCGCCTGGGAAACACGCGTTGGGAAAACGCACGGACATGTACGCGAGCGTCGCGATGGCTTGTTCGCTGACGTCGTGCACGCTGAAGGACAAACCGAGGTTGAACAGGACGAACGGGTGAACGGGTCTGTTTGGAAAACCGAGGTTTGTCGCGGCACGCTTGCTGGCGTACGTGGGCATGGCGTCTTGGAAGGAGGCAGCGAAAAAGGCGAGCAAACCTTCGTCGATGGTGACTTCCCAAGGATGTGCATAGACGGCTCCGACAGCGAAATCGTCGTAGTGTCTGCCGTAGCGGATCGCGTGGATCATCCGAGTTGTCTTTGGAGCAAGGCAAGTGCCATGGCGGGCGAGCATGACACAACCGGTCGGGTTGTGGTGGATGTGCGGCTCCAAGGATCACGCGCCAACTTTTCGCCCAGTGTCGCGAGCGCTGATATGCTGCTCTCGCCGCCGAGCGGCCTTTAGGGAACGAAGCGATGCCCATGCAGCCACGCGATTCCATGTTTCGCACGACGCAGCAGCTAGGTGAGCTGTTTGCGCGCGTGGTGAACATGAAGCGGGCGGGCAAGACGGAGGAAGCGATGCGCCTCCTGCGGGACACTGCGATCGTGATCTTTGGGCCGATGTGGGACACGCTGGGCAGGCGAGACGCGTCGAGCGCAGCGCTGCTACTGCAGACGCGCGAGAAGGTTTCGGCATATGCGATGTTCGTCCAGCACGAGGCGGACCTCGAGGAGCTTCGAGGCGACGTGTGGAAGGCGCGAGATGCGTTTCGACGTGCGCTCGAGCTGCATCTCGAAGCGGCGCGTCTTGGTGCGGATGTGGATGCGGTGACGCGTTCGGCGATTCGCTCGCTAAAGCCGCGTGTCGATCTCGATCGGCTAACGAAGTTGTACCGCATGCAGCTCGATCGGATCGCTGGACCAACCTAGTCTTGGTGGGCGAAGAGCTGATATGGTCGGGCGAGAATGTATTCGCGACCGACTTTGTGCACGCGTCTGTCATTGGCGCTTTTTTGGGCGCTTTTTTTGGCGCTTTTTCCGCTGCTGCTCGTTTCTGCCTGTAACCAGGAAAAGACAGCTCCGGCGGCATCGGCGCTGGCCAGTGTTTCCGCATCGGCACCGACGCCCTCGGCGACTGTGGCGGCCATCGAAACGAATCGTCCGGCGAATTCGTGTGGCGAAATGGGCTGCACGTTATTCGACACGCCGGAGGCAGCATTTGCTGCGATATTGGCCGAGCGGCCGTTGGTGATTGGCATTGGGGAATCGCATGCGCCGAAAGGAGCGGAAGGAATTGTATCGAGCACGAAGCGATTCTCGGAAAAGTTTTTGCCGCTGTTGGTCGATCCGAAGCGTGAAATGGTAGCGAGCGACATCGTGCTGGAGATTTGGGTTGCCGAAGGGCAATGCGGGAAGAAGAAAGAAGCCGAGGTCGCGGAAAAACAAAAGCCGGTAACGCAGGGTCAGGCGAAAACGAATCAAAATGAATACGTGGCGCTCGGGGATGCAGCGCATGCAAAAGGCGTCAAACCTCATATTCTGCGCGCGCCGTGTGCCGATTACGACAAGATCATCAATGCCAAAGAAGATGCGGTGATCGTCATGCTCGAGCTAATCGCTCGGCTCATGAATGAAAAGGTCGCGGCGCTATTGGCTCAGCAAGCCGACGCAGGTACGGAGAAAATCGTGCTCACGTACGGCGGGGCCATCCATAATGACCTGGTGGCGAAACCAGGGCGCGAGAAGTGGACATTCGGCCCTGATTTGTCGCTAAAAACCAAAGGACGCTACATCGAGCTGGACCTCGTGGTTCCTGAATACATCAAAGACAATGACGCGTGGAATGCGCTGCCTTGGACTCGTCACTTCAACAAGGACGCGCACCCGACCAAGACCACGCTGTTCAAACCTGCCGAGGGTTCGTACGTATTGATTTTCCCCCGGACTTGATATTCGTCGTGCACTCGACGGGGCAGCAAGATTGCTTCGCTACCCCGTCGGGCTGTGGATTCTGAAGACGCGACACTGGTCGCGCTCAGCGTCACTGCACGAGAATCATTGACGTGCGTGGGGGCAAGTTGACGGTCGGACCCGTGACAGTTTGTCCTGTCAGGAGATTGGTGAGCGTTCCGCTGGGCAATCCACCCACGGAGCCCTGACTATCGCCACGATTGATGGCCACGTACACGGTTTCGTCCGGATGAACCATCCTGTACGCCATCGTGTCCGGCGAGGCCCAAACCGAAGAACGGTTGCCTCGGCGCAGAGCCACGTGATCCTTACGAATTTGGCCGAGTTTCTCCATATGCGTGCGCAGTAAGGTTTGTCCGCCCGAATAACCCGACCATTGCATGAATCGGCGATTGTCCGGATCTCCGCCTCCGGGCAAACCAATTTCATCACCGTAATAGATGAGCGGCACGCCTCGCGTGGTCATGAGGAGGGTAAAACCATTGGCCATACGCTCGAACGCCGCCTGCTCGCCGGGCAAATTAGGCAAGTTCACCCAATTCTTGTCTTTGCCGCTATTCCACGAATCGTTCCAGACCGGTACGTTTTGCGCCAAGTGAATGACGCGCGGTAAGTCGTGGTTGCCAATGAACGTGCTCATGATCCCATTACCGTAGTAATTGTCGTTGCCGTTCATGAAGCCTTCGAGATCTTGCATGCTGCCCTGGCGCATGAGAATTTTGGAGCATATCTCGGCGCGCAAGGGGAAGTCGAATTGGCCATCGAGCATCGTGGTCGGATTGGTGTATTTCTTGATGAGGGCCTTGTCGCCCGTATACGTCTCGCCAACCATGTAGAAGTGTTTGCCGGTTACGGCATCGATTTCGGCATTGGTTCGAGTACGCAGATCGGTGAGCCACGACATGCTCATGTGTTTGAGCGCATCGAGGCGGAAACCATCGATACCCGTCTGTTGCCACCACCAAATCATGTTGTCGACGCTGTATTTACGCGCCGCCGCGACTTCGTAATTGAAATCGGGCAAGTAGGGCGTGAACCAGCATTTTTCGGTCGTCCCGCCATCCCACGAGCAGCCTTCGCCGCAAACGCAATTGCCACCCTGGCCATTCGAGTTCGGCCAGAACCACCCGGGATTTTGCGTGTACGTCGGAGAAGAGTCGTGCGCGTGATTGGCCGCGTAATCGATGAGCACGGTAATGCCCTTCAGGTGCGCTTCGTCGACCAGCTCCTTGAGCTTGGCCATCGTGCCCAAGCGTTCTTCGGCCTTGTAGAAGTCTTTCGGCCAATAACCGTGATATGCGCTGTAGTTCTTGCCGTCATTACCAAAGCCAGCAAGCTCGGTGTTGTCGATCGGCACGCTGAGCCAAAGTGAATTGACTCCTAGCTTGCCGAAATAGCCTTCTTTGATTTTGTTGATGACGCCTTGCCAATCGCCACCTTGGAAATTCGCGGGCGTAGGCACATTGGGCACAGGCGTGCCGTTGTTCGTGGCGTCTCCGTCGAGAAAACGGTCCACCATCACGAAATAAAGCACCGCGTCGCGCCACGTTTCGATGGGACTGTCCGGCGGGAGCGGAGGAGCCTCGACGCACTTGAACGGATCGCAGGTTTTCGCAGCGAACAAACTGTTGGTAAAGCCGCCTTCCGTAACGGTATTAGGATTGCCCGGATCGTTGATCCAGTTGTTACCGTTCTCGACGAATTTGTATTGCACCGGCTGATTGTAGGGCACTTCAATCGTGACCGACCATTGCCCAGCCGATTTGGTCATGGGCACGCCAGTATCCCAACCGGTCGGGGAAAAACTGCCGCGGAGTTGGACACTCGTCTGCCCCGCATCCGGGAGCGAAAACACCGCGTCACAACGCTTCAAATCGTCGGTGCACATGGGTGGCAGAGGGGGACCTCCACCGCCCGCGCCCGTCGAGCCAGT
>CAZETM010000050.1:0-25993 GCA_964514885.1 uncultured Polyangium sp.
CTTTCGATGAGCCCGAGACGCATCTGCATCCCGAGTTGCTTATGCGGGTGCTCGACTTCTTCGAAGCCATGGCCGAAAAGCAACCAATACTCTTGGCCACGCATTCGGATCGTCTGCTCGATGGACTCACCGATCCCGCTCGATCGGTGGTCGTATGCGAGCTCGACGAGCGTCGTGCGACGCAATTACGGCGACTCGACAAAGCTGTGCGAGAGGCGGTCATTGACGGGTCGGGTCGTATGTGGTAATCTCCGGGCGTGACCCGGTTTCTGCAACTTGCCGCCTTGATTTTTCTTAGCGTGGGCTGTGCGCGCATGACGATTCCCGACTGCCCAATCGCAGAAAAATGTGCAGAGCAAGCGCCGCTATGCGACAATAGTTGCGCGCATCGAGGCGCAAAATCGAATTGTCGAGATTGTTGTGACGAAATGCGCCGCCGCTGCGAAAATTGCGAGGCGGGCGTCAATTTCGGCGGTTGCCATTGATTTCGGAGATATCCATGCGTATTCCCCTCTTCTGCATTGCATTGATGATTGGAGGCTGCGGGCGTGGCGAATCTCGGGTCATCACGCTGGAGAAAGACAAAGTCGCTCGGGTGGGCATCTGCCACGTGCTCTTGGACCATGCGCGTGCCGATGGCGAAACTCGGCGAGCATTTTTGCGCACGGTCTGCGGTGCGCCCGAGTCTGCACTGAACGAAAAGCAATGGTGGGGCAATGCACCCGAACCAATGATGTTCTCCGTGGACGTTGGCGACTGTATGCTGCTCGAATCCGAATACTACTGTTTGGAGAACATTGAAAATGGGCAATCAGCGGAATTTCGCGCCTCGTACAAGCGCCCCCATTCTTCCGGCAGCGTCATTGAACGAATCAAGTGAGCCAAGGTCGGACGCCTCGGATCACTTCCACTCCGGCGCTACCAATCCCGACTTCCGATAGAAAAACTTGCACGCCATCTTCGCCATGTCCGATTGCGGCTCGTACCGGTCCGGCCCTCGCGGCAATAGCCCCGCGTGCAATGACCCCAGCCGTTTGCCCATTAGCCGCTCGATGTCTTCGACGAAATCGTCCATCGTTTGGTATCGGTCACCCTGCCGCTTCCGAATCGCTTTCAGAATGACCCCTTCCATCGCGCGATCGATTCCCGGCACCACTTCCGAAGGCTCGGGCGGCGAATTGATCAATTGTTGCGCCAATAGCAGCGCGTCGTCATTGCATTGGAATGGCAACTTCCCCACGCACATTCGATACATCACGATCCCCAACGAATAGATGTCGCTCCGCGAGTCCGTTTTATCACCAACGACCTGCTCGGGCGGCATGTATTCGGGAGTCCCCAGCGACATACCCATTTGCGATACCGTCTTGGACGCCTCTAGCCGAGACAAACCAAAGTCCAATACCTTGACCCCGTACGGCTCGCCCGGCTCACCCACCAGAAACAAATTGTCCGGCTTCACATCACGGTGCACGATCCCCGCTTTATGCGCTGCGGCCAGCCCCGCGCCCATTTGCGCCAGCACCGGCAGCGTGATGTGCAATTGCATCGTTTGATTACGACGCAGCCAATCCCCGAGCGTCTCGCCAAACAAATATTCCAGCACGATGAACGGCACACCGTCCGGACGTTGTCCCGTATCCAGCACCTTCACGATGTTCGGATGCGTCACCACGTTCGCGATCCTCGCTTCGCGATCGAAACGCTCCCTCGCGCCCGGCGAGCGCAGGTGCAATGAATCGAGTATCTTCACCGCGACCGGCTCGCTCGTTTGCTTGTCTTCCGCCAAGTAAATGCGGGCCATTCCACCGCGACCGATGAGCCCCCGCACCTCGTAGCGACCGCCCAATACCGTGCCCGTCTCCGACGTCGGCTTGCACGGAAGAATGGACATGTCGGGAGTATCTACGAGGCGTTCTCCGTCATACGCGCAGAAGCGGTGTGAGTTATCGTCAAAACGCCTGTGGCAGCGGGGGCAAAACATCGGTCCTTCGTCCTTGGCCAGTATCTACTCTATTGCGGCGCTCCGGCGCAGATCCAATCCGAAATCGTCTGAATGTCACCCATCGGCAGTGCAGCGGCTGGGGGCATACGCTTGGAGACGCCGCACAAGTCGACGCCCAAGAGCTTGTCCATCAGGTAGCTCTCGTCAGGTTTGCCCGGAATGACCAACGTGCGAGCTCCGCCACATTGGCTCGTCGCAACGCTGACCATTTCCATGTACGATTTGCCTGCCGACATATCCAAACCCGCCTTGGCGATCGCACCACCCGTGTGGCATCCCGCCGTCGCGCACTTGGCCGTCAGAATTCCTTGCACATCTGCGAATGCAACCTGGGTCATTCCACACGTGCATACACCCGCCGCGCAGGTTTGTCCAGGCGCGCACTGATAATCGCATGCACCGCAGTTCATCGGATCGGTCTGCATATCGCCGCAGCCCATCATTCCACCAGCGCCGCCGCCGCCGCCCATCCCGCTGCTCGATGCGCTGCTGCTCGATGAGCCGCCACCTTCGCCGCTCGACGAGCTGGAAGCATTGCCCGAGCCGCCACTACCACCGGTATTGTCCTCGCCACCGCCCGAGCATCCAGCGTTCGACAAAGCCGCTGCTGCGGCAACCACGAACGGCACGACCACTTTCACGTAACGCTCAACCACGCCAAACCTCCAAGAATCTTTTCAAGCACCAAACCACCCATCAGCCCAAATGCTGATGAAGGAACTTCGTCGACCGGCTCCAAGCAAGCTCGGCCGCTTCGGGCACGTACACGTCTTTGGTCGTTTCGCGCGCGAACGCGTGCCCAGCTTCGTACACGTGCAGCTCCATCGATTGCCCGCGACCATTCATTTGATCTGCAAGCGCCTGCGCCTTGTCCGCCTTCGCCCAATCGTCTTGGCTCGCGAAATGCGCCATCACCGGCGCCTTGATCTTCGAGTGATCGAATGAATCTTGCGACGCGAGACCATAATACGCGACCGCCGCTTTCACGTCCGTCGACGTCGCCGCCGTTGCAAACGTCAACGCCCCACCCAAACAGAAGCCCATCAGCCCCACGTTCCCCGTGCATCGCGCATGGCTCTGCAAGAACGTCACGGCGCCACAAAGCTCGGCAACCGCCACCGGCCACTCGAGCGCCATCATCAACTGTTGCGCTTCCCCCGCGTCGGTCGTCCAGCGCCCGTGATACAGGTCCGGGATCGCCACGACAAACCCTTCGCGAGCAAGCTTCGCGGCCACGTGGCGAATCTGTCCGTTGAGCCCCCACCATTCCTGAATGAGCACCACCCCGGGCGCTCGTTCTTCGCCCTCGGGTACGAGAAGCTCGCCCGTTGCATCTCCACCGCCGGCCTTTGCAAACTTGATCGGTTGGTACATGTCCCTGCCTCCGTTTTGCAGCCATCCTCGTACGGTCTCGGCGGCTGGGCCAACTTGTGTGCAGAACGATCTGCCGTGGCGATGTGCTACGGTGCGCGCGATGTCCCTGCCGCCCCTGCCGTCTCCAACGAAATCCGCACGGTTTCTCGACGCTGTTCGTCGCGGAGTGCTCGTCGTCGACGGCGGCATGGGAACGCAGATCTACGAACGCGGCGTGCTCTTCAACGTCAACTACGAAGACCTCGTCGTCACGCGTCCCGAACTCGTCTTGCGCATCCACGAAGACTACGTACGAGCCGGCGCGCAGATCATCGAGACCAACTCGTTCGGCGCCAATCGCATACGACTTGCTCGGCATGGCTTCAGTGATCGCGTTTCCGAGCTCAACCTCGCGGCTGCACGTCTCGCCCGACAAGCCGTCGGTGATCGCGGGTTCGTCGCAGGTGCCATCGGTCCGACGGGCCAAGTATTCGCGGCTTTCGGCGATGATGATCGCGCCCTTGTTCGCGATGCGTTTCGTGAACAAGCCGAAGCGCTCGCGCTAGGCGGTGTCGATGCGTTGATGGTCGAAACCATGCGCCAACCCGATGAACTCATTCTCGCCATCGAAGGCGTACGTTTGGCCGTTGGCGACTCTCTGCCGCTCATCGCGCAAGTCTCGGTCGACACCGATCTCATGATGGCGGACGGCACGCCCATCGCGGACATTGGCGCTCGACTGCGTGATGCAGGCTGTGACGTCATCGGCGTCAACTGTTGCGATGGTCCGCAAGTCGTGCTCAGCGCGGTCGAAAAGCTTTTGCCGCTCGGTATTCCGCTCGCCGCCATCCCGAACGCGGGTCTTCCAAGGCGCGTCGACGATCGATTCATTTACGTCTCTACGCCCGAGTATTTTGGCGTTTTTGCGCGTCGCTTGTGCAAGCTCGGCGTGCGTTTGATTGGTGGATGTTGTGGAACGACGCCCGAGCACATTCGTCGGATCGCCGCTGCTGCGCGCATGGAAGCGAGCGTCGCGGCATGCGCTGCATCGGACGAGCCACCGCTGTGGGTTGGAGTCAGTGACAGCTCGGTTCCCCCCGATGCTTCTCGCGCGACCATTGTTGGACAAACCCCGGTCGCGACCGAAGAGAAAAGCAAGTTTGCGGCAAAAATTGGCAAAAAGTTTGTCGTGTCCGTCGAGGTCAATCCGCCCATCGGAGTCGATCCAACCTCGGCGATCGAAGCGGCGAAGAAGCTCATCGATGGTGGCGTCGACATCATCAACATCGCCGATGGTGCTCGTGCGCAAGCGCGTATGTCGAACCTCGCGATGGCCGTGATTCTCCAGGAGAAGCTGGGCATCGAGACGCTCGTGCACGTATGTGGTCGCGATCGAAATCTTTTGGGTCAAGTAGCGCATCTGCTTGGCGCGCACGCGCTCGGCATTCGCAATCTCGTCGTCATCACGGGGGACCCGCCGAAGATTGGTGACTTTCCGGATGCTACGGCCGTGTACGATCTCGATTCCGTCGGCATATTGCGCCTCATTTCGCGTCTCAATGCGGGCATCGATCCTGGCGGCAAACCTCTTGGAGGCATCACGTCGTTTTTCTGTGCCACGGGCGCTGAGCCTGCGGCGCTCAATTACGAGCGTGAGTTGGAGCGTTTACGCTTGAAAAAACGCGCCGGTGCCGAACTCATCATGACGCAGCCCGTGTACGATATCGCGGTTCTCGAGCGTTTCCTGCGCGACGCCGAACCGCTTGGTTTACCGATTCTCATTGGCATCTTGCCGCTCGCGAGCCACAAGAATGCCGAGTTTTTGCATAACGAAGTCCCGGGCATGCAAATTCCCGAAGACGTACGTACGCGTATGAAACAGGCTGGTAGTGGCCCCGCTGCACGCAAAGAAGGCGTGGCCATTGCGCGCGAAATGCTCTCTGCCGTTCGTCATCGCGTCGCCGGTGCCTATATCATGCCGCCGCTCGGGCGTTATGAGTTGGCGCTCGAGGTTATGGATGGGATCGTATGACGTATCTTCGTCCGGCGAACGGCTTGCCGCGGTTGGTTTAGCCCGCCGACTCTGTCGGGTCATTCCAGCGCTTCGTGAATTGACGATGCGCACCGCGCTGCTGCAGAGCGACCTCGCAGCCGCGGGCACTCTTCAAGCTGCGTATGTGCTCGACATCGTTGCTGGGCATGCGGAGCAAGCCGAATCTGCGGCGCGGGAGGTCATCGCCGCGCTCATGCCCATTCTGACCGATACGCAGCGACAAACCTGGGTGAGCGAGCTGCGACAAACCGCCAAAGACGAAGCGTTGTTGTCACTTTCGCGGCTGCTTCGGCGCCGTGGTAAAACTGCGGATGGTTTGTCCGAGGATCATCACGGACCACCTGCAGGCATCGCGCTCGAGCCTGGAGGCAGACCGTTATCGCTTGGGGAACGTCGCGCTTTGGCGCGCAAACCCTCGCGAGTCACCCTGGACAAACTCCTGGCGGATCCACACCCGCTCGTCATCAAAAACTTGCTGCTCAATCCGCGTCTCACCGAAGACGACGTTGTGCGTATGGCTGCGCGTCGTCCTGCGCATCGGGACGTGATCATCGAGATAACGCGAAGTCCTTCGTGGATGACTCGAGCGCGCGTGCGCATGACCATTGTGCTCAATCCTGGTACGCCGCCCGAGATATCGGTGCCGGTTCTTTCGCAGCTTTTGCGCTCCGAACTGGCTGAAGTCGTCGCTTCGACGCTCGTGCCCACCATCGTTCGTGTTGCAGCGCGCGATTTGTTCGAGCGTAGGCCGCCCATGTCGTCTGATCCCGATGGGGATCCTTCGATGCAATGACGTTCGTGGCTGCGACAGTCGGCGGACTCGTCTAATCTCGCGCGAATGGAGGTCGTTACCCACTCGCCGCTGCCCGTTGCATCGCAACTGTGGCAATCTCGTCCCGGATCGTGGGTGCTCACGTTCGTTGCCAAAGCGACGTTCGATCTCCAGCCGGGCAAAGCGCAACTTGCGGCCGATCAGGAGCCGATTCACGAGCTGGATTGCCACTGGGACGACGACGGTGCGCGCAGCGTTTACGCGCCGAGTGATCTCGTGCCGCTCAAGTCCCGCGTGGATGTTTTGCTCGTGGGCAGTGCACACGCTCCGAAAGGCCAAGCCGTTCGATCGTTATTTGCTCGGCTCATCGTGGGTGATCTCGACAAGTCCATCGAGGTGCATGCCGATCGCATGTTTGCGCAGGATGGATCGCTCGTCGAAGCAGGCCGGTTTTCGCGCATGTCGCTTGCGTACGAACGAGCGGCAGGGGGACCGGACACGATGAACCCGATTGGGGTTCGTCTCGACGCACGCGACGCGGTTGGTCGAGTCAAACTGCCCAATTTGCAACCGCCTGGGCTTGCCGTACATGGTCCTGGGGTGGCCATTGCGCCGATTGGTTTTGGTCCGCTTGCTGAATCATGGCCGTGGCGTTTTAGTCGTCTTGGTCGTCATGCGGGAAATTGGTCTTTGAGTTCGCTAGGGACGACGCCATTGCCCGACGATATCGATCGGACATTTTTCAATAGCGCGCCAACGGATCAGCAATTGGCCGAGCTATCCGAGGATGCGCGGATTGTCCTAGAAAACTTGCATCCGGAATGGCCGAGGCTGGTGACCAGTCTTCCGGGTCTTCGGCCGCGGGCGATTCTCGAGGGGCGGGGAGGGCATCATCCGCTCAAAATGCGTGCCGATACATTGTGGATCGATACGGACAGGGCCATTGCATGTTTGACATTTCGTAGCCACCGAGCGCTCGAGAGATTCGACGAGCCTGGGCGAATCAACATTACGCTCGAGGAAGGATTGGGCACACCGGCCGCATCGGTTTCGACGCCTCCGCCGGTTCCGACGACGCGCTCGAGTGTCCCAGATGTGCCCCCGGTACCACAGATTGCAGTGCCAGGACCTCCGCCACCCCCGCGGGCGTCTATGAAAACGCTGATTCCGGGCGTTAAAGAAGAAGAAACGGTTAAAACGAGTTTCCGGCAATCTGCGGCATTGCCATTTTTGCAGGCATCCACGCAGCCAGCGCCCCCGCGAGATGAACGACTTACGGCGACGGGAGGTTTACCGTTTGGGAGTGCCAAACCTGCCGCTGGTCATGCAATTGCCGATGAGCGCACGGCGTCGGGCGTTGGGCTTCCGTTTTTCCCGCCAACCGCTCCTAATGCATGGCCGGGCAAATCCCCCAATGTTGCGCCGTCAGTGCCGCCTCCTCTGCCCCCCCGAGCTGCCCCGCCGGGCTGGCCCGTGTCTGGAGCTGGTGCGCCGCCGCCGCCTGTTCCTTCGCCCGTTGTTGCGCCGCCGCCGCCGATTCCGCCGGCTGTCGTTACGCCAGTGCCGCCTGCCGTTGCTTCACCGCCACCAATGCCTCCCGCGGCCGTTCCACCGCCTCGCCCATCTCAACAGAATGCATCAGGCTCGGCGGCGGACAATAACGCTTGGGGCTCGGGGATTAGCCAAGGTAATGCCCCGGCTGCGCAATCGATTGGTCAAGTCGTCGTTGCTGCAGCGACGGCGGCTGCACAATCGACACCGCAAGATGCGACGACTGGGGTGCTCGGGGCATCAAATGGTGCGGCGGGTCCTTCGCCGGTTTTGCCGGGCAAACGAGACGAATCGCGTCCTTCCGCGACGCCGCTCATTGGTGGTGGAGTGCGTGGATCCTCGCGCCTGGAAACGCGCGAGGTATTGCATCTCGTGTGGTATCACGCCGATAGCGTGGCGCGTATTTGCAAAGTGCCCCTTTGGCGCTCCATATTGCAAGAAATGGAGCAAAAGCCCTCGGACGACGATTTGGATGATCCGGCGCCGAACAAAGATCCGATCGAAATCGAAGACACGCGAGACATTTTCGAGATCATGGCGCGCGCGGCATCCGAAGACGTCGCGGAGCTTGGTGATGAATTGAATTCGGCCATCAAGCCGGGAAACAAATTCATCCCTCCGTTATTGCTCTTGGCTGGCGAATTGTCGTTTCCGTTCGACGAGCGGGAAACGTTGAAGGTTGCCGTGGCGATTGCCAGTCCTTTGGCGGCGACCGACGAGGCGCTCAAGACCGCGATTCGCGAAGCGAAGGAATTTCTCGCGGGCGGCGCGGATCAAGTTTGTCCCGGTCCGCTCGCGGACGGGCATACGACACGTATTCGCGACATTTTTCAACGAGGTCGGCGTAGCGTATCGGCCGATACGCTGGACATACAAATCGAACGAGCGCTACTCGAGGGCCGTCATTATCAAAAGCGCCAGGTGCTCGGGATGAATGCGATTCGAGCGCTTTTGCATTCGACGACGGGCAATAGCAGCGTGCGCCCAGCACCGGTCTACATTCCCGAGGACATTGCCAAGAAGTTGCCGCTGTATCAGCGTTTCCGAGCGCGTATCATTGCCGAGCTGTATTTCCAGGAAGACCAATACGAATTGCACCCAGCGGCGCTCAAGTTGCTGGCGATGGGTCGCGTGCAGGTGATTGGGGAGCAGAGGAAATGAAGCTTTTTCGTCGCAGATGCGCGTCGGTATCATTGCCAGCGATTACCGACGATGGAAGATTTCTATTTGCGAATCAACGAGTTGATCACAGTGTCGATCTCAAATGAGGCCCAACACACTTTGGCTAGCTCGTTCCCGCGATTCTTCCACGCCGCGTTGATGACTTTGAGATTCTTGCGCTGAACGTGCTCGACGGCTGGGATGAAGTCCTTGTCAGCCGACACCAGAATCGCCACGTCGTAGGCCCCTTCCCATGCAAGTCCAACCACGTCGGTGACGATGCGTGCGTCGATCGTTTTCTCGGCTGCGCGACCGAACGGTGCGCCGCAACTGGGGCAATTGTCATGATTGCAATTGCAGGAACGGCAATGTACTGAATGCTTGCGCCAATGGCGTTCCGACGTAAAGACACGAACGCCGGGTTGCCGGTCGAGGTAATTGTTCAGCCAATTCTTGAGGTGGTTCTCGCGCCCAGCTTCGTATCCTGCATACACTCTCGTTTCATCAAGCGTCAGGGCGCCAAGGCCGGCGACTTGAATTGCGCGAGACGCTTCGTTGCAGAACACTGTCGACAGGCGACCCCAATCGCACTTCTGTTTACCGGTTCGCTCATTCCAAGTAAGTTGGAAATTCCAATAATCGATGAAGAGTCTCGCTCGCATCTCTGGCACCTGAAAAGAATGCGGGGAGCCGATTGGCTCCCCGGGGCGGACATTCGCGCCGACAAGAAGTCGACGCGGGGCAGACATGAGCCAAGGCTTAGCACACGATACACAGGTGTCAAGGCGCTTTCAGAGACGGTTTTCCATGGTAGCGCCGTCGCCAATCTTCAGCCCGCTCCTAAGACTTCGCCACTGGAAACCTGGCAACGATCGTTATGCTCGTATGACGCGTCATTCGGGCATCAAGTGCCCGATGACTATTATGCGCAGGAGACGATGGGGTTTTTCCGGTCGTTCTGAGCGCCATTCCATTCCCCCTCTCCACATCGTGGAGAGGGGGCTAGGGGTGAGGCACGCCGGGGGTGAGGCACGCCGGGGGTGAGGCACATCGATCAGAACCCGAATACGAGATTCGGCTGCGCGTCGAAATCGAGCGCAATCTGAGCAGGCGGCATCGGCGTCAAGTTCACGGTCATTTCAACATCGATCGGGATCACGATGTCTTGCTTGGCCGCGACCTTGTCTTTCAATGCATCGATCGGCGCTCCCTCGACGCTCTTCGTAAAGGGCACCGGGGTCGTCAAATCCGCCTTCGTCAAAATCGTCGATCCGAAGGCTTTTCCATTGAGGTCCGTGGGCTCGAGCTTGTTGCCCATCTCGTCTGCGATGGCGAGCTTCTTCACGTCGATGTCGACGCGCTTGACGAAGCGTGCGCCTTCCAGCTCGGGGCGCTTGGCATAGTCTTCAGCCTTCAGCGCCGTCACTTCTTGCTTCATCGAAATGACGCACTTTTCGTCCGTTCCGCTCGACGTGATGGTGTATTTCCCGTTGGGATCGGTAATGGGCTTGCCACATGCGAAATCGGCCGGCAGGTCGAATTTCGTCGAGCCGACCACCGCCGGAACGCCTTCTTCGGCACCGACCGTCACTTCGGTCAAGTTGCCAATCTGTTCGCCGAGATCTCCGCAAGCAAGCAAAGAGACAGCGGCAAGCAGGCTGAATGTGAGCGTATGAAGTTTCATGAAGCCTCCAAGAGAATGTTTAGGACTGCCGAAACGAGGGCAGCTCAGGACAGTCTACACGGTTTTTGCATGCGCGGGGGCACGAATTAGAACTTGACTGACAAGTCTACGCCCGTGGGACCGATTTGTAGCTTGGGCTGAATGCGCGCCGTGTCACCCACAGGTTTCTTCGGATCGGTCGCCACGAACACGATACCTGGAATGACCATACCCAAGCCGCCAGCGATTCCAATCGTTCCGCCAAGCATGAGGAGCCCGCCGGCGAATCCGGTGATGAGGCCGTCAATGCCATCACCGCGCCCAGCGATATCTATGCCCAGACCGAACAGAGCGATGCCGCCAATGAGTATCGGAGCACCGACACCGATGAGCACGCCGCCCGTAATCGACCGCCTCTTTTTCAAGTCGTTGTATTCGACACTCACCCGCAGATCTTCGGTCAGTGGAAACCCACGAAACCCCGCCGGTCCGAAAACCTCGAGATTCGGGCCATTCACGCGTGCAGTAAATGGCAACTGGATCGGCTCGGAGCCTTGATTTCCACTGATCTCAATGCGCTCGATGGTACCGATGATCTTTTCGGGCGGCCCCGCTACCGTTCGCACTTCGGGCCATTCGGTTCCCGCCTGTACACTCGGCGTACTAAGCGTCGGTAGCTCAGTCGCTGGCAACTGCACCGTGCTCGTACACCCACCGAAAGCCAGCGCTCCAATGCATATCCCGATTCGTGCAAATCTCATCGCTTGGTCTCTCCCGAATTCATCGAATGGCAGGTTTAACATGAGTTACGGCGTCTGCGCAAGCCGTTAAGGCATTCAAGGTGCAACGGTAATCTTGACGCTTCGTGTCTGCTTTGCCGTGATGAGCCCTTTGCCTGCGAAGGCCTTTTCAATCGTTCCATCACGCCACCTGCTCAAATGCAACGTCACATTGCATGTTTCTCCCGCCTTGAGATTGAGTTTGGCCGGGTCGATCACGACTTCACCCGTGTCGTCGATTTTCGTGGCAATGACTTCGAACGCCGGGGGCATGGCACACTCGACCGTTGCTGACCATTCCATCGGATCGGTGCCCGCTTTCGAATCCCACGTCAATTGAATGGTATCGGTCGCGGCCGAGAATGCAGCGGCGTCGGTGGGGGCAGTAATCATGGCCGGCTCGGGCAAAGTCACCACGGACTTCGTATCCGCGTTTCCAGCGCGCGTAACGGCGATCTCCGCGTCTGGCGTATCCATCGAAAGCTCCCCCTGAAATCGCCCAATCTCTTTACCGTCGGCTTCCTTGTAATCCACGACGAAATTGAGATTGGCCGCCGCCGCACCTCCAATCGACGCTGCAAAAGGCCCGTCCGCGTTTACGCACACGACCGGATCGCTCACGCACGCGATCATGCGCGTCCTGCCCGAGCCATCCGCGAGCGCATCGATACGGAGCGTATTCTCGACTTGCGGAATCTGATCTTTGACCGCGTCCACCGCCTCTTGTGGAACGAGGAAACAAGCCGTGAGCGAAGTGGCAACGAGCGTGAAAATTGCCAAGCGAAGCTGCATGTTCATGGGGGCACTCCTTGCGTCATGAGCCAAGATTCGGCGCATGAATTGTGCGTACCGTATCACGGTTTTGTCGTTTTGTGGGCGGTGACTTGCGTTGGTGCAACAGCGCATCCGACCTCGGATCGACTGCAGAAGAGGCGTCGAGCACTCTTGTCGAAGTTTCCTGTACGCCCGGCCGACTTGCACAGACATTGCCGGACCAAAATGGATCAAACGATTCACCATGTGATCGCAAAATCATGCAGTGCCGAGATCTTTTGGGCTTGTTTTAAGAATGAATCGAGTTGAGACTTGGCCTGGTTCGTCTCGAACGGAGGGCATGCAGCATGGTGTGGGATCGGATCATTTGGGGTAACTCCATTCAGCGGTGGGTGGTGTCGCTGATCATTATCATCGTTTCTTTGTTGGTCGGTCGTGTGGCCATGCCGCCCCTGCGCCCCGTGCGGAAGGCATGACGCATGCAACGACTCAGCATCGAATCAGTCACGTGGAGCGCGCATCAGGTCGTCATGAGGTTTTCCCTCGACGAGCTTTCGTTCTCCACAATCTACTGGTATCCCGATACCGACTTGCTCGACCTCGAGCGCCGGTTCGGACACGATTTCGTCGAACGGCTTTTCGTGCACACGGCCTTGTTCGAGGTCAACAAGATCGCCAGCCTTCGTCCGCACACGGTCGATTTAGGCCCGTATGCCCACCACCACACGGAAGCATTGGAACGGCTTTGGTCCACGATTTTTCATAAAGTCTGGGCACAATGGCGATATGAGAACGACCTTCCGAACGAGCGACCTCCGCTTTTTGCCAGCACGCCCCGAAAATGCGCGCCCGAACCTGTCCGACGCGATCGCGACAGCTCGAATGTGCTGCTTTTTTGCGGCGGGGGCAAAGACAGCCTCGTTTCAATGAAATTGCTCGAGCGAGCGAACATTCCTTTTGCTTCGTTTGCTTATAGCTCGAGCGCGTACGGTCCCGCCAAACTGCAATTTCAGCTCATCGATCGACTGCTCGATCACGGTAAACCCACTCGCCGGCATCGACAAATGGTGATCGATGATTTTATCGACGCCCCCATGTTGGAACTTTACGGGGACCAACTCGGTGTGCAGACGATCACCGCTGCAGAAACGCCGAGTTCGGTATTTGCGACGTTACCTCTCTTGCTTGCCCATGGGTATTCTCATGCAGTCGTTGGCCATGAAGCCAGCGCGAATCGGGGAAATCTGATTTGGAGCGCGACGGGTGAGGATGTGAATCATCAATGGGGCAAATCATTGCACGCAGAGCGTTTGCTCGACGAATACGTGCGTACGGAACTCGTTGTGGACATTGGGGTCTTCAGCGTGCTCATGCCCATCCATGATGTCGTCATTTTCGAACTGCTTCGGAAGGAAGAAGGAGCGCTCGGGGCGATGCATTCGTGCAACATTGCCAAACCCTGGTGCAAACGTTGCCCGAAATGTGCCTATGTCTGGCTCAATTGCCGGGCCCATTTGCCGGACGAACCCGTGAAGGCGATGTTTGCAGAAGAATTGCTCGAGGTTCCCGAGAACTACGGCTTTTTTCACGATATGGTCGGTCTGGGCGAGCATACCCCATTCGAATGCATTGGGCAGGTGGAGGAAAGTCGCTTGGCCCTTGCGGTTTGCGCGGCGCGAGGGCTCACGGGCCCGCGCGGGAGCGAGCTTGCGGCGCGTTTGCCTCCGCTCGACGTTCACGCGATTCTGGATACGTTCACTCGCGTTCGTGTGGAATCGGCGCGGCTACCTAATGCTTTCGCACCGCGCATCGTGGCCGAAATGGAAGAAGCGGCGGCAACCTGCCAGGCGCGGATTCTTTCGGTGCTCGGCTAGTACATCGACACTGGGAATTCCTCAGGTTGGTTCAATGGGGGCCATCACCAAAAAACCAACGGTCGAGGGAGCGTTGCATCGCGCCCTACAACGAATCAAGCATCATCCCGGTGGGGCAAGCACACACCCTAAAGATGACAGCGTAATGCATCGGCGTGAATGGCTTGTGATACAATTTGGTAAGCTGGACATAGAACGCGAAGGGTCAACGTATGGTCACGGAGGTCGCGACCAGCAGCTCGGAAGGTCGAGGGCACGGAGGGGTAGGTCGAATTCAATGGCAGCCACGGTGGACCGTGCATTGAAGTGAAAACGATCAGCGGCGTGCACGGTTGGCCGTGCGCCCAGATGAAACCGACCAGCGGCTTGGAAGGTCGAGGGCACGACGAAATGAAAACGATCAGCGGCTTGGAAGGTCGAGGGTAGGGTGGGGTAGGTCGAATTCAATGGCAGCCACGGTGGACCGCGCGTTGAAATGAAAACGATCACCAGCGTGCAGGGTTGGCCGTGCGCCCGAATGAAGACGGTTCATGGCACGGTTGGCTTGGCTTCACGACGAAGAACGATACTCGCTCGGCGTGCAGCCGAACCAACGCGCGAACGCTCGGAAGAATGAACTTGGCTCGGCATAACCAAGAAGCGTCGCTACATCCGTAATGGCAATCGTCCCATCCGACAGGTATTGTACCGACAAATCGCGGCGCGTGTGGTCCAATATCGATTCGAATGTGGTCCCTTCGTCGTGCAATCGTCGAATGAGCGTACGGGCGGACGTTCCAAGGCTCCGAGCGACAGAAGCTCTCCGTGGCACTTCATTGCCAATCGTACGTAGGATGCACCGACGCACCTCATCGGAGGTCGAGGGCGGCACCGAGGTTTCTTCCAAACGTGACGCGACGTGGTTGATCAAATTGGGATAATGGGCACTGTCGGCCGTCAGGATTGGAAAGTCCAGCACTTCGGACGCGAGAACAATTTCGTTTATCGGGGCCGAAAAGCGTACGGGAACCCCGAAGAACGCTTGGTGCTTGCTACCATCTCCAATGGCTGCGTGGCAAAAGGAGATTCTGAGCGGCGTAATGGTTCGTCCGGTGAGCGTTCGCCCAAGTACGACGACCATTGCCAAGGGCGCTTCGAGCACGCACGGAATATCCACCAGATCTGCTGTTGAAGTGAGGTGAATCAAAGTAAAACCCGCGCTCGAGGTGAGGTTCCACGTCACCAGTCCACCGTGCAAAAGCTTTTGAAATCGAATGAAGTCCCTCAGCGCGGCGCCAAACGTTGGAGCGTGCGCGATGGCATGTCCCAGCGCGGCCATGCGATCCGGCAAGAAGTTCATGCCCATCATGAGGCCCAGCTCAATGTCGGGGCGTCGAGCGCGAATCTCGCGATAAAGTGCCAGCACCTTGGTATGGTGAATCGGCGAATCGAGCCTTTCGATCTCCGCCAATGTCAAGCCCGCGGCCTGAAGCAAACCGACGGGTTCGATGCCCTCACGAATCGCGCAGAAAAGCATTCCCTGCACGAGCGCCGCAAGCACGTGACCTTCGGTTGGCTGGTGGTTGGTAACCATCGAGCCGGAGCATAGCGGAAAAGCTCTCGTGGGTCTAGCGCGGTTCGCGGCTGCGCGGCATCAGGTGGTTTTGATGACGAGAACGCGGTCGAGATACGCACGCAGCCGCTCGAAATCGACCGGTTGGCAGCGATAAGCAATGTATTTGTCTGGGCGCACGAGGTACAGGCAAGGGGCATGTGCCCCATAACGACGGTGGGCCTTTTCATCCGAATCGCAAACCACCATGCCGTCGAAATCCGCAGCGCGACTGCGTATCGCCGTCGTGTCGCGCTCGATGACGACCGGTACGATGGTCGCATGGTAGCGTTGACGAAGATCCGCAATGGCCGCGAGCCAGGCATCGGTTTGTCCTGATCCATCGGCGCCAACGAAAAGCAGGAGCGTGTGTTGAGGACCGCGCATCACATCCAACAGGCGAATCGAAGCTCCGTCAGCGCCTGCGACTTCGACACTGGGCGCCAGATCTCCCGCGTCGGGTCCGTCGCTAAAGTCGTATCGAGCACCGGGCATCACGCGCCGCGCGATTTGGGAAAGAAAACCCGTCGCTGGTAGGTCCTCGGCCACGATGGGGCTATTTTCGTAATCGAGATTCAGCATTCCAACGCTGTGCCCCATTCGATTCTTCACCATGTCGGTGCTCATCAGCACCTCGGCCAATTGATTGCGTAGTCCCTGCGAAACCGTATGACGAAGCGTCATCATCGTCGTTGCCCGACGGACTGTCTTGATGGTGTCTTCGGCCACCGCGTGTCTCTCCGCTTCGTAACTGTCGAGCAATTCGGCGGAGGCGTGACCCTTGTGGAAAAGGGCGAGCTTCCACATCAGGTTGTAGGCGTCTTGAATTCCCGTATTGAGGCCCTGACCGCCGACGGGGCTATGAATGTGCGCCGCGTCTCCCGCCAGAAAAATGCGCCCCTGCCGATGATGCTTTGCCACGAAATGCTTCACGGAAAAATGCGACGTCCAGCCCACCTCGACGATTCGTGTCTGTTGCCCCGTGCGCTCGTCGAGAAGAGATTGCAACATCGATAACGTGATGTCGGGTTTGTCGGTCACGTGCAGCTCTGGCATGTGAAAGATGAGTCGAGCCTCGCCCGGTTTGCACATCGGAACGACGATCGCAATGCCCCCAGGGGACATGAAATTATGCCCCTCGGCGTCCGCCAATGCCGATTCGAGCGTGACGTCGGCCAAAATGAATACCTCGTCGTCGGCCGTCCCTTGGAAATCGATTCCCAATAACCGCCGAACATCGCTCCTGGCCCCGTCGCACCCAACCACCCACGTTGCTTCGCAGGTTTCAGCTCGTCCGTCAGCTCGTCGCAATTCAGCGCTCACGAAATCGGTATGTTGCGTAAATCCCGTCAGCTCGGTCTGCCGCTCGATTTCGACGCCATGCTCGCTGAGGTGTTCGGTTAGGCATAGTTCGGTATCGCTTTGCGGAATGCTGAGCCAAAATGGATAACACGCATCCTGCCAGTCCAGCTCGTGGAACACGATGCGCGAAATCGGTTTTTGGTCGATGTAGATGTTGAGCCCGCGAAATTCTCGTCCACGCCCCAATACTCGGGAAACGACGCCCATGTCGGAGAACAGTTCCAGCGTGCGCGAATGAACCACCAGCGCCTTTGAATAAGGCGTGCGAGCGTCGTTCTTGTCAATGATACGCACAGACAAACCATGTCGCCGCGCTTCCGCCGCCGCCGTGACACCCGCTGGTCCAGCGCCAACCACCAGGACATCGATGCGGGTTTTCTGGATTGAGGATTCTTCGTTCGTCATGACATCTCCTTGAATTTACTTGGCGTGTCAGTTGGCGTGATGGTGATCGTGATGCGGCTCGTCGCGGCGTGCGCCTACACGTATGTGGTGAATCAGGAGCACGAGATTGGTGCCCGCGTCGGGCTCGACAGAATGGGATACCGACGGCGCTAGCGACACGATATGTTCGGCGTCGATTCGGACGCGCTCGTCGCCAATCAAGACATGGCCGGCGCCCGACATCGCGTGAATGACGACCGGGGCCGACGCATTGTGCGTAGGCAACAATGTCCCTTTGCGCAGCACGATGCTCATGACCTTCAAATGAGGTTCGTCCAGAAGCACCTTCACTTCGCGCTCGGGCCCTTCTGACGTGGCAGCCGGAAGCGTCAACGGGGTAAACGCAGGTGCCGCGGTCTTCGTTGTTTCTGGTATCGGGGCTGTAGAATGGTTGGTCGAGTTCGACGTGGATGCGCATCCGGCCATAATGGTCAACCCCAGGACGGCCTGAACGATTCGGTGTTTTCGCATAGCGGCACACCTTTTGGTGATGCCGTTCCATTTTGCAATGACCCCTTGGGCCAACCGAGTGACCTCTCGTGCCAAACTAGTGAAGTGTGCCTCGCGGTGCGTTGACGTGCCGACCTTCTACGAGCGCAGATTGGCACGCCAAGTCATTCGACTGGCACGAGCCGTCAATGACACGAGCGTTTGGTCGTGTCTTCATTGGCACACGCGAGTGGGAACATCACGAAGCAACGCGCTCGTCCGTTGGAAGATGAAACGATGACGATCAAAAAGCCTGGGCCCGACATTACCGCCGAAACACGCATTGGTGGCTTGCTCGACGCTTTCCCACAGCTCGAAGAAGTGCTGGTCGCGCTTTCGCCGGCGTTCAAAAAACTCCAGAACCCTCTTCTCCGTAAAACCCTCGCCAAGACGACTTCGCTGCGTCACGCCTCACGGGTGGCCAATATCGAGCTGGCAAAGCTTGTCAATACCCTGCGAATGGCCGTGGGCCAGGCAGAAATCGTCATCGACGGCGCCGACGGGGGACAAACCTCGTGTGAAGAAGCGCCAAACTGGCTCAAAGACGGAGTCATTACACGAACACTCGACGCACGACCTCTTATCGAATCTGGAAACATGGAGGCGGTGTTGGCCCATCTCGAACAGCTTGGAGATGTCGCGGGCGAGGTTTTCGAGCTGGTGACGCCGTTCGTCCCCGCACCTCTCATTGATATCGCCAAACGCAAGGGCTTCGCGGCTTGGCATTTACGAGAAACCGACGAGCTGACGAAAACATATTTCACGCGAATTCGCAAATGAGAATACTGTCATGACCAGCAGCCGGCAGAACAATGGCATCGAGGTGCGAGGCCTCGTCAAACAGTTCAAAAATGGACCGCGAGCCGTCGATGGCATTGATATCGACGTGGCACCCGGCGAAATCTATGGGTTTCTCGGTCCCAATGGAGCGGGCAAATCGACCACGGTCAATATGCTCGTCACGCTGCTGCCGCCGACCTCCGGCAAAGCGACAATCGCTGGATGGGACGTCGCCACGCACGGAGCTGATGTTCGCCGAGTAATCGGAGCTGCTCTGCAAGCCGTCGCGCTCGACGGATTCCTGACCGCACGCGAGCATCTGCATTTGATTGCAGCGCTCCACGGCATGTCGAAGCCGCCGAGTCGCACCCGTGCAAACGAATTGCTCGAACGGGTCGGCCTAAAGGACGCGGCTGATCGCAAAGTGAGCGGATTCTCGGGCGGCATGAAACGTCGTCTCGACCTCGCCCTGGCGCTCGTGCACCACCCGCGTGTGCTTTTCCTCGATGAGCCCACCACGGGGCTCGATCCGCAAAGTCGCACAGCGCTTTGGGAAGAGGTACGCCGATTATCGAAAGACGATGGTGTGACGGTCTTTCTTACCACGCAATACTTGGAAGAGGCCGATGTTCTAGCCGACCGTGTCGGTATTATCGATTGCGGCAAAATCGTTGCTGAGGGCACGCCGAAAGCGCTCAAGGCTCAGATTGGCGCGCCGACGGTCGAAGTGACTCCTTGCGACGAGATTGATATGCCTGCATTGAAGCGCGCGCTCGCAGCATTCGGTGACGAGGTCGCGGGTATTCGTGGCGCCGTGACCGTGCGTTTGCGTCGCAGTGCCGACGTCGTTTCCCTGGTCAACATCGTTCGGGGCATTGACGAGGCGGGCATTCACGTATTGCAGGTGCGACAGCACGAGCCAACGCTCGATGACGTTTTCCTCGAGAAGACCGGTCGTTCACTCGAGGGGGCTGGTGGTGGGCCATGAACGTCGATACGGCAAAACATTCGAGTGGCGTGGTCAATCCGCATTCAATGGGCGCGTCGCTGCCACGCCAGGTATTCGTGTTGGCGCGACGCTCGGTGCGTGCATCTTTGGCACGTCCAGCGGCATTCGTGCCATCGGTAGTTTTGCCACTCATTTTGCTGACGATCAATTCGGCGGGGCTTCGTCGCGCAACCAGCATTCCGGGTTTCCCAGCCGAATCGTTCTTCGATTTCGCGCTCGTGATCACGTTCATGCAATCCGCGCTTTTTGCCACATCGAGCGCAGGTCTGGGGCTTGCGACGGACATCGAAAGCGGCTTTTTGAATCGCCTGTCGATGACGCCCATGCGCGCCGGCGCGCTCGTCATTGGGCAAATTGCCGGCTCGATGGTGATCGCATTCGGAGCTGCCTGCCTTTACATCCTGCTCGGTCTCGTTTTCGGTGCCGAGTATGCGGCTGGCCCGTTCGGCATTCTTGCGTTGTTTGGTCTCGCATCATGGACCGCATTCTCGTTCGCTTTGATCGGCGCCTGGTTGGCGCTGCGCGCTGGAAATAGCGAAGCGCTGCAGGGGGTTTTTCCGGTGCTCTTTGCTGCGTTGTTCCTCTCGACCATCAACATGCCTCGCGAATTGATCGAGGCTGGCTGGTTCAAGACGGTGACGCGATTGAATCCTGTGAGTTACATGGTCGACGGCATGCGCAGCCTGATCATTACGGGTTGGGACGAACGTGTCTTGTTGGAAGATGTGGCCGTGCTGTCGGCAATCAGCGTGCTTGCCATTGCGGGCTGCTCTCGAGCGCTTCGACGGAGAATGGAAACATGAAATCGACCATCCGTGCGGCTCGGGCGATTGCTTGGCGACATCTATACAAGTGGATCACCGTACCGGCGAATTTCTTGCCGACGTTCCTGTTTCCGCTCGTGTTTTTCATGGGATTCGCTGGTGCGCTCGGCCGCGTCGGCGACGTGCCAGGCTTCGACTACGCCGGTAACTACACTTCGTGGATCTTTGTCTTTTCATTGCTGCAAACCTGTCTCTTTGGCGGTGCTGCGGCAGGTTTCACGATTGCCGGCGATTTCCAATCGGGATTCGCACAACGTCTGATGCTCGCGGTTGCCGATCGACGCGCGATTCTGCTCGGCTACGTTTTCAGCACTTTTGCGCGAGCGCTCATCATGTGCGTCATCGTCACGATCATCGCGCTTTTTGCCGGCATGAAGGTGCTCGGTTCGCCTGCCGAGCTGGCTGCCATGTACCTGCTCGCGCTTGCATTGTCGATTTGCGGTACGCTTTGGGCGGCGGGCGTGATGTTTCGAGCCCGTTCGCCGCAGATGGGGCCCGCTTTGCAGGTCCCGATATTCGTCGCGGTGTTTTTCGCGCCCGTATACGTGCCAATCCACTTGCTCGAGGGCTGGTTGCACGCCGTGGCGACGTTCAACCCGATTACGTATGTGCTCGAAGCTGGCCGGTCGCTGCTCGTCGGCGGCACCAATCACCTTGGCGTCGCGGTCTTTTGCATCGCTTGCATGCTCGCCGTGCTGCTCGCATGGGCGCTTCGTGGCGTTCGAGCCGCCGAGCGGGCCGGCGGTTGACCGTTCGAGATTCACAGCTTTCGTTGTCTTGTCTTCGATACCGTCCAGATCTTCACATCCAAGGAGTTTTTCCCATGCCTACCATCAAGGACCTTGCTCTGCCGGCTCTCGTCAATGGCGCTGCGGTGCTCGTCTACATTTTCGCCACGGTCAAGGTCGGGCTGGCGCGCCGCAAATACAAAATCGCGCCGCCGCAAGTCTCCGGCCATCCGGACTTCGAGCGCATCGTACGCGTCCAGCAGAATACCCTCGAGCAGATCGCTGCGTTCATCCCGGCGCTCTGGCTCTGTTCGATTTTCTTCAACCCTATGGTCGGCGCAGCGCTCGGCGGTGGTTGGGTCATCGGGCGTATCGTTTATGTTTGGGGGTATTACCAGGCAGCCGAGAAGCGATTGCCCGGGTTTGCGCTCACGCTCTTCGCCACCATAGGGTTGCTCTGGTGTGGCATTTTCGGAGCGATTCGCAACGTGCTCTGAGCGTTGTACATTGCGAGGTTTTCATCCAGGCCATTTGTGGGCGGATTATCGAGCGGGTGTGCTCGATAAAACGTGACTATTCAGTAAACCGCACGTGCAGATGATTGTGGTGCCCTTCCCAGAAGCGCACGCCTTGCACGTTCGTATCATTGAACAGAATCAGTGACAGGTTGGAATCGGCCTGCAATGCCTCGACCAGCAATTTCGTCCGGTCACGACTATAGTTGGGATCCGTAATCGTTACCGGCAGACGTTGCCCGTCGATCCGAATGGGGCGAATATCGATATCGGTACCGCGCCTGTGCGATCCATGCGGCGCCATACGCCCGCCTTGCTGGAAGCTGATATCGCCAATGCCGATCTCGAATCCATGCGGCCGAAGCGCATTGGCCACGGTCCGAATAGATTGAATCGTCGCTGGCGTCCCCCACACTCGGTCACGAGGGACGTACAGATACAAATTCCCGTCGTCCACCGATAGTTGCGTAAATGCCACGTTCGTTGCCTGGGCCTGCTCGCCGAGCAGCATTCGCCAGGTTCGTCCGTGCGGATCGATCCGCCCATCGGGCGAAGACAACCGCATGGCCGTGCGCTGAAACGCGATAATTGCGGCTTGCGTCGTTTCGTCCAAAACGCCCGTTTCTGGCACTTGGCCAATCGCGGACACGATATGTGTGTTTTTATTGAGCTGCTTCTGGACGAGCATTACATCGTCATGAGCATTGCGACCATTTTGCCCAACCGAACCACTGAGTCGATACATCGCGGCCTCCTTTGCACCGGCTCAGCCGGCGACCTCCGGGGGCATCCCCACGATTTCACAAATTTGTTCGAACGCTTTTTGTCGCACGGCCGGATCGTCTTCGCCCAAATCGAGATAGAGCGAGCGATAATCCATCGCCATGGGATCTTCGGCCAGACCGGCCATGTAAAACAAGTTTGCCCCGGCATTCACGCGCACGACGCGCGATGGATGATGCAGACTCGCCCACGCCAGCGCATCACGAATCTCGGGCGATTTCATTTCTTCGGCTGCTACGAGCGCCGCCAATCCGCTGTCCGGATCGCCTTCTCGCAATACGTCCGCCACGATCGGATCAGCTTTGTCGATGGCTTCGAGCTTGGTCAATGCTTGTGCAATGGCCACCTTCATTCGCCCTCTAGCGTCGCCCGCGAGCGCTCGTTTCATTGGCATCACGGCGCCACGGCATTGTGCAGCCGCCAGCGCTGGAGGTGCACGCCAATCGTCCACCGCTATGCGCTCGATGAGCATTTCTTCGGCAGCGCGGCGTTCTTCTTTTTCGAGCGCCAAAAGCGACTCGACGTCGACCGATTCACGCCAGTCCGGGTCTTTGCCCGCGACGCTTCTCGCAAATCGCTGGAACGTTTCGGAACGGCCTTCGGTCGTCATGAATTACCTTTGGGCTGTGGGCGTTTCAAAACTTCACTGAGCGGCACGTCCACGAGCTCGTATGTTTTGCCATCCGAGTCCTTGAGCGTTCCGGTCGGGCTTTCTTGCATCAATTTCACGTTGAGCTTGGTGAAGTTCTTATTCGCCATCAAGACTTTGACTTCCTCACGGAAAATCGCGGTGTCGTTCAGCGGCATATACGATACGACGACGGTCGCTTCGCCGCTCGTGCCTTCGGCAAGTCTTCTCGATATTGCCTGCCAGGCGGGTTGCGCCACTTCCCACTCGTCGCCATTCGATGCAACTGCCAGGCCCGCTCCCCCGGGTGTCATTTCGAGCCGCTTGCTTGGAATGGACAAGGCGGTTTGCTGATTGGCCAATTGTTCGGCGACCAGACCAGCTTTGCCGGCGCCGCCCGACCAAAGCACCGTTCCATTCATGGGTGTGGAGACGTCCCCGCCCATAGCGAGCTTCATGAGTTCTGCATAACGAAGTGCGGCTGGGCCTTTGGGTTTGGGCTTGTCGATGAAGTTGCCCGCCAGGGCTTGCACCAAGTCGAACAAGGGAGCATCCGGCTCGATTCGCACGATACCCGTTTTGGTCTTGGCTTCGATTGCTTCTTCGATTTTCTTGGGATGCGAGCCGTGACCATGTCCCGCCCTGCCGCTGACGTTGATATCGACTTTCGTGCCTGAAATCGTCACCCCCGTCATATCGATACGGACGAATCCGCCAGGACCCTTCACCGTGATGTCCGGAGCTTCGCCGACGGCTTCTTCTCCTGCTTGGAAGTGGATTTCTTTTCCGGCTTGGCGCGCGTAATTGCCGCCGACTTTTTCGTGGCGCCCTTGATGCACGAGCAGCGATAGGTCTTTGCCCACGCGATCTTTGCGGTCTTCATTTACGTGCACATGCAGGTCCCATTCGTCCCGCTCGCGCTTTTTGCCTTTGACGACCGTGTCTTGGTCCTTCAAAACCAACAATTGCCGGTGCGAATCATTGATTTCGATTTCATCTTTTCGAATCAGTTGTCGGCGGTCGCGCTTGATCAGGGTATGGTGCACGGAGCCGATCATTTCATTCCGCTCGTGCTGCACCCATTGTAGCCGATTCTTGCCCACCGTTTCAGTTTCGATCGCAATGACCGTCTTGTCTCGGTCGTTGCCCGTCGTGTGGAATTCGTCATTCTTGACGAGCTTGCGGTGATTCTTTTCCGCCTGCATGTAGAAAAGCTCTTCGCTCTTCATGTCCTCGAACTTGATTTCGTTGAAACCATTGGAAGTGGGGGACGAATCGCTTTTCCAAGTGCTCACCGTCTTGTGCTCCGGCAGCTTGTACGGCACCGGATGCTCGACGTTGTAAAGACGCCCGGATAGAATCGGGCGGTCAGGATCGCCTTCAATGAAGGTCACGATGACTTCGTGCCCTACGCGCGGCAATGCCATCCAGCCATAACCCGTGCCACCCCAACCTTCCGCCACGCGAATCCAACACGAGCTGTCGTCGTCGTTTTTCCCTTCGCGGTCCCAAGGGAATTGCACCCGCACGCGACCGAATTCGTCGACGTGAATCTCTTGTTCCAATTTGTCGCCCGTCTTGGGACCGACGACGCGCACCGTTTGAACGCCAAGGACTTCCGGCCGAGGCGTCGTCAGTGACGGGCGGTAAGGCACATCCGCGAATACGGCGTGGCCGAATACTTGCCATTCCCCTTCGGCCGTTCCTTCGAGCATTGCATCGGTCACGAGCAATTTGCGTCCGATGTCGGCATGTGGATGGTTGTCAATCTTGAACACCATCCCGGGCGTCAGGTCGTTCAAGTTGCTTTCGAACGCAATACCTTCACGGTCTGCACGCGCGCTTTCCAGCATACGCGTCGCGCGCTTCGTCCCCGTCGGTTGATCGTGTCGAGCAATGCCTTTATCGTCGGCGACCGGGGTTCCTCCACCTTTGCCCGTTTCGAGGAACATACCACCAGCGATGTAATGGTATTGTTCGTATTGATCTTCGGGACCCTTCGCTTTGGGCGCTTCGCCGAACAATTCGAATGCTGGACGGCGGAAGTCGTAATCGCGAATCGTGAGCGCTCCAGGGCGCACTTCGTGCACGATCTGCACGCGCGAGACGAAATCACGCTCGGCTTCTTGCGTGGGGTTTTGCTCGTAGGGAACGGGCGGCCCCGGACGCATTGGGTTCGAATGCAGCGCGTCGCTGAAGGTCAGAATCGAATTGTTGTCGTCGACGTCGGGGAAAGTGTAGGCAATGCCAGCTTCTTCGAGGATGCGGCTGATGAAGGCGAATTCGGTTTCCCCGTATTGTATTTTGAATTCGTGCTTCGGGTATTGGCCACGGTCAATCTTCCAAGTGTGTTTGACCTGCCACTCGTCGAGAATCTTGTCCACGATGTCGGGAATGGACAAATGCTGGAAGATGCGGTGGTTACGCCGTTGGTCGAGCAGCCACAGATGCGGGACGATTCGCAATTGATACGTCGACAGCACCTTGGACTGCACGTGCTCGGCATGCACCTGCTCCATATAGCTCACATACCCGCTCCACACCCGAAGCCCGGCGCCCGTGAGATTGGCGTAGCCCGAACGAATGCGGAAAATCGCGGCCCGTCCGACGATGGCCGAGATATCCACGGCGGGGTTTTCCGAACGAACCCACACGGACACCGTGAATGGAGTCGAAGCAGCTTCGTGAATGGAAAACCGCCGTACCGTGAGCGACGATTCACCGCAATCGAATTTAAGCTCGAAGAAGGCCATCGCTCATTTCCTCTTGGGTTGCGGGCCCATGTAGAGCACGGTGCGTTGTTTGCGATTGAGCCACTTATCGGTAGGCCAGCGAGAATCCGAGATGAAGTTGGC
>CAZETM010000051.1:0-25897 GCA_964514885.1 uncultured Polyangium sp.
ATGCCGGTATACTCCGTAAACGCGATGGGCACAAGCGCCGATCGGCTCGGGTAGGCATAAACCCGCAGGCGTCCGTTCGGAAACACCTCTGCCGCCAGCCGATCCCCGTCCCAGTAAAATGTCCGCTCGTACGTCGGCGTTCGCGCGACCGTTCGTCGCCCCAAACCATCGTATTCGTACTCGAATTTCGCCGGCGTAACGTTCGTCGCATGCGCTCGCTCGATACGCACCAGCATGTCGAAACTGTCGTAGGTATACGTCGTGGTCGACCCCCCCGGACCAATTCGTCGCGAAACATGATCCCGATGGTCATAAACGAAATACTCGTCGCCACACAGCTCGATGCGATTGCCCGTGTCAATGCGCACCCGCCGCATTCCCGGCTTGGAAAGCAAATTGCCCGCAGTATCCAGCTCGTACGTCAACCGCTCGCCATAAGGCGTCGTTTCACCTACCAAACGATGCGCCGTATCGACCTCGTACAACGTCACTCCGCGAACGCTGTCGTCGATACGAACCAGATCTCCGTGCGACGTGTACGTATATCGCACCCACCACGTATTCCACGCCCCGTCGCTCGTCCGTTTCCACACGAAACGCGCTTCCAGCCGCTCTTCCTCGTCAAACTGCAGCAGCTCGCGTGTCCCATTGCTCGATTCTCGCAACAACACGCCCGGCTCGACCAAATGCAACGTCGTCTTGGTATCCGCCGGACCGGACAGTTTGATCTTGCCTTCCTCGCGAGCGTCCTCGACAAACTCGAAGACCCCGAGCACCGTAGACAAACGCCGTTCTGCCGCAAAAACGTGACGCACGCCGAGCTCGTCCCGTTCGTCTTTCAATCGACGCCCCGCACCGTCGAATCCGAGAATCACCTTGCAGCGTTCGGTGCTCGCTTCCGTGATTCGGCCCCTCTCGTCGTAATCGAACCGGTGAGATCCACCGCTTGCCAGGTGCCTTGTCGCGACGAAATGATTCGCATGCACCGTGTTGGAAAATAAAACCTCACCCCGGCTATCGCGTTTTTCGACGAAATGGTTTCCCTCGTCGTAAATGTATTGCTCCCGAAGACGGCCATTTCGGTGCACGCCGGTCAATCGACCCCGCAAGTTGTATTCGAACGCCGATTCATTCCCGAGCGGATCCACGATTCCCGTCGTCTGCTCGATGCTCGAATAACGATACCGCATCGTATGACCGAGCGGATTGCTGCGGGCTCCGGTCAAATTCCACGACGTCGTCGCTTGGTACGTCCAGCGATCATCGAAGTCGCGCTCAGCGATGACGTTCCCCGTCGCATCATAATGCCATTCCCGCGTCCGACCTCGCACGTCCGTTTCGCGAACTTTGCGTCCGAGCGCATCCCGCTCGATACGCGCTTCTGCACGCGCCGTCAAAACGCCGGGCTGCTGAAACCGAAACGTCCGCCGCAACGACTCCGCCAGCTCGGCAGGCGCATACTGAAAAAGCAACGTGCTCGCGCCGAGCCGAGCGCGTTCGTCGGCATGTACGCCATCGGCAAACATGCGCGTAAGCGGAGTATTTGGCAGCTCTCGCGCGAACGGATCGTGCATTCGCGGCTCTTCCATTTCGGGCAGATACAGATACCCAAACCGATCCCGGCGCGCGAAATGAGCACCACTCGCATCATAAAGCCACTTCAGCTCGCGACCACCCGCATCCACTTCGCGAAGAATGCGCCCTTCGGCGTCGCGCTCGCGAACTTTTACGCCACCATGAGGATCGACGATCTTGATGACGAACCCATCCCCGTCATAGTGGAATTCCCACGTCGCATTGTCGCCTTCCGTGTAGCGCGTAAACTTCTTTTCAGGGAAATACTCGATGTTACATCGCCACAGCCCATCCATGCCGGTGGCATACACGCAGCGCCCCCAAGCGTCATACTTGAACGTGTAGTAATAGCCGCGCGGATCAGTTTGTCTGGTAACGCGATGAAACGCGTCGTATTCGTAGGCCCATACGCCTCCAAGCGCATCGACGGCCTTCACCAGCGCACCATGTTCATTGTATTGATACGCTGCACGCTGCAGCCGCTGCCCTGTATTCGCGCGACTGCCGTCCGCCGCGACAACTTCATGAATCGCAACGATTTGGCCATTGGCGTCGCGTGAAAACTCCCACGTTCGCCGCTCCTCGGACCCAGTCTTGCGCGATTCGATGCAGCCCGAGAGCCCTGCCGTGCGGTCGTAGAACAGCTCCAGCTCGCTCTCGTCACCAATCAGCTTTACGAGCGGCAACTCGCCATCGAATTCGCCACCGGCAAACTCCATCGCGGGCTGACCGCGATAGGTAATCCGATAACGGCCCGGTTCGAGCTTGCGCAGGACGTATCCATCGCTGCGCGTCGTATCGGATTCTTTCTCGAAGCGTGGAAAATGAATCTGCTCCCCGTCCCAATCCGTAAAGACGGCGCGATGCAAGCGCACCAAGAGCGATCGCTGCAAAAAGTGGCGGAAACCTCGCCCGATCGGGCCTCGAAATTTCGCTCGTGCAGACGTCACGTACCGTTGCCACACCAGGAGCCCGCCCGAATCAAAATCGAGAAAATCATTGAAATTTTCGCCTGTCGGCAGGTAGATTGGCTCGCTCCCGTTCGCGCAGGCGGCATTGCCCTTTCGGCTGTTGCGTCGTTTCTTGAAAGAGTTCTTGATTTTCTTGAGCCGCTTCAGCAGGCCGCCCACCGCCATGTCACCAATGGGCGGACAAGGAAACCCTCCAATGAGCACGTTGGGCACGGGTGGCCCCACGAGCGCTCCCACGCCCGGCGGAATGCCCGGATCTTTGCCGGCGAGCAACTTGACCGCCAACACGGCCGCATCCGCTGCCGCCTGCGCGGCCGCGTAACCATCTCCGGTTGCGATCGCACCAGCCGCACCGGCAACGACGCCGGCCGCACCCATTGCAATATCAAATATCGCCATCGACGTTGGATTGCAGTGCTTCGTGATATCACCAATGCGCGCGGCGCGAGCTCCGCCAATGAAGACGTTGCTCGATCCCGTGTAAATCTCGAACGGTGGCGCCAGCGAACCGCAGGTGATAGCTAAACCAATGTCGCCTGCACGAGCCGCGGGCAGGCCACCCAAGAGCACCGAAATGGCCCCGCTCCCCAGGGTAACGCCGATACTCGGTAACGGAATTGGCGGCGCGGGCGGAATGAACGACGGCGGATGCATATGTGCGTGGGGAATCCCAATGTGCATCGCGCCCAAAGTCATCGCCGGCAAACTTGGAAACAGCTTTGCTATCGGAGCCGTCAGCGACGCAAACGCCGTGTCGATGATCTCCTGCGGAGCACCAAGCAAACCGAGGACGCCGCTAATCCCGTGCGAAATCACGCCCGCCGCGCCTTGTTCCGCCGGCGGTGCGCTCTGAAATGGAGCAATCGTGTCATTGATGACGTCAATGACCGGATCCGCCACCGAATTGCCCGTCGAGGCAATCAGCGGCGCAGGCGGCGCAGGATTGTTTTGCACCGGTTTCGAGCGATTCGCAGTGCTTCCCGCCGACGTTTTCGGCCCGCTCATGCTCCCACCTCCGCTTGTCGTCCGCCGCGTTTCTCGAGCACCCGCACCGCGAGCAACTCATCTTCGACCTCGCGCCGCTCCTTCGCCATTCGCGCTTGCTCGTAAAGCTTGTGCTGCCGCTCCAGTACCGATTTCCACCGATGAAAATACCCGTACATTTTGCACAGCTCCTGGCAGCGCTTATACGTGCCAAACCCTTCGGTCAGCTTGTTCTGAGCAATTTGCGCGTCGCCCTTCAGCTCGTGCAGGTCCGCATATGCAAATGGATTCAATAGCGATGCCGCAACCTTTGCACCCGAATCAGCATAACTCTCCGCTTCGGCAAAGTGACCAAGCTGCATGCATACCCCGGTGATCGATAGAAATAGATTCAACAATACCGGCAGCACCTTGTGCTCCATTCCAATCGCAATGCCCTGTTGCAGACGCTTCTTCGCCAGCTCCAGATGCCCCGCCGCACGCAACGTATCGCCCGTTCCCAGCAGCGCCAGCGCTTGCATCGTCGGATTCTTTTCAGTCTCGTAATACTTGAATAGCGTCCCGTACTTTTCGAGCGCCTGGGCATAACGTCGATACGAATAATCGAGCGCCGCGAGCTGCATCAAATTCGACATTCGCTCGGGCACCGGCACCGATGGATCAGCCACGCTTCGCGCCAACGCATCCGTCAGCGCAGGCGTAGAGAAGTCGACATCGAACGTCAGTACATGCTCCACATTCGCGACACGCATCCCGGGCACCAGCTTTCGTTGCTCGCGATGGTCATACGCAACAAGGCGTATTGCTTTGAGCCACGGCTGTTCGGGAACCCGAGGCATCACGGAGGCAATCAGCTTGCCGTACGAATCGAAATCCTTGCATACCAGCGGCAAGAGCCCCACCACGACTCGATGTTCGTCTTCGTTCGGCAACAGGCTTCGGAGGTACTGAAGAACATCCTCGAGCCGTTGTGCCGGGTTACGCCGCACATCCGAGAGCATGAGTGGCACTGGCGGCCACGCCGGCTCGTCTCGTTGCGCTCGCAGAGAAGCCGCCGCTTCAACCTGCACGCGAATGCTTTCTACGACCGCATCCAGATACCGCGAGGCGTCTTCGTACGCTTGCGGAAAAACCAGGATGTAGTTCTGCGGGTGCTGTTCATCGAGCGCCTGCAGGAACTTCACGACGTACGCCAGTTCCTCCGGGACGCACCCGATCACGAGCATCGGGTAGTCGTCTTGCTGGACAAACTCGTCAAGGTTTTCGCGCAGCTCGTCGAACTTCTGCTTCATGGACGACCCTCACGGTCGAAGTTACTCGGACGGCGACGCTACAACGAACTCGTTTGGCTTGACAACGTGTTTTGTTCGTCCGTGAATGTCGAGGCAAACAAGAGCCCCAAGGACAAACCAAGAGCCTTCTACGTACAAACCAAGGCCAAACGGCGTTCGAGGTGCCTTCGTACCTGGTCGATCTTGTAGACTCAACTCGCGTCCGGCGAGACAAACACGTTACGCGAAGGACTCTCTTGCATTTGGGAAAAACCTGTGCATCTGCGATGACAAACCATCCGTCTTGGATAGGTTTTTCGCGGAATATCGCGGGTGGTCGAGCGTATTGCTCGACGAGTGCCTCATGCCCCTTTGGCTTCACGCAGAGCGATTGACGCTTCTTTTCCTACCTTCACGTCCGCAGCCATCTTCTTCGTCCACACTCTTACGATCGGCATCAACGCTGGGTGCTGAATTCGCAGCTCGTGCAGCGTCGCATCTGCCTTTCCCCGCCCCATGGCCACAAGCAGCTTCGCGTAGTCGTTTGCCGTGATCGCGCCGCGGAACCCTTCCACTCGTGTCACGTAAGCCGTGTCGTAAGCGCTGCGCAGATTCGTCTTTCCTCGCGTCTGATCTTCAGCCATCGCCGCGTCCCATCTCGCTTGATTCTTTCGCCACGCGGGCTCGATCAGCCCGTGCGTGTGCAACACTCGTGCACGCTCGACCTGCCCCTCGGCTAGCTCTGCCGCGATCGTTGCGGTTTGCTCGATCGATAACTCGACATCCGCGACTGCGACTTGCGCCTGTTCGCGAGCGCCATCGTCGTTCGTACGCTCGATTTGCGCAGGAGATGCAGCCACTGCCCGCGCAAGCTGGTCTTGCTCCGGCTCCATCTTCGCCAGCGGTCCGATCATCGGTGGTGGCGCAACATCGAACTGCGCAATTTCAAGCGTTTTGGGCGCATCGTCGGGCTCCAACATCGGAGCTGCGAGATCAAGTCGAGGTACGGGGAGCCCCGGCACTTCGAATGGCGTCGTAGCAGCCTTGCTTGGTTGAGGCGGAAGCGTTGGTGCTGCGCTCTCCGCATCATCTTGTTGGTGCTCAAACGGTAGCGCCTTGGCCACGTGTTTATCGAGCATCACGAACAATGTGCCGGTTTCGTCGTTGTTCGTCGGAGATGCCCATTGGGAGATCTGCGCAGCGATCGCTCCGTGAGACTCTGCCAAGCTCGACGTTCCACCGACAAAAGGAAGTGCTCGTCCAATGCTGGGAGGCAACATTCCAATCATCGTTGCGGCCGCATCTTGTTCCGTTTCAACGAGGCCTGCCGTCATGGCAACAGCACTAGCCGATGTGCTCGTCGGTAGCCCATCTGCCCAGATCGTGATTCGTCCAGCATCGCTCGCGTGACGCAAACCGATGCGACCGCGCCAAACCACGCAGCACAATCCGCGATCGGAATCGATCCAAAGAGTATCCGCGACGAGCGGGATCTCTTCACGCTCACCCGTTGCACGATCGGCAACGGCTCGTGGACGCAGCCCTGGCAAACTCGTCTCGAGGCGCGAGTGGACGGGATGCAGGTTGTCCAGGACAATCCGCTCGTCCGCGCGGATTTCTGGCAGTTGCTGATCGGCTGGAGCGGCCTGGAAAAACGCCGCGTCGAATTTTTCGGGCAGAGGTTCGTCCTCCCAGCCGCCATCAATGAATTTTCTTGACAAACGTCCCAGAAGTTGAGCTCGTCCGGGCCAACTGGGAGCAACGGGAGCGTAACAGGTTGGGACAAACGTGTCGGATTGTTTGAAGACAAAGCATCCAGGTGGCTGCAAGTTCGGGACGCTGACGGTGCCGTACTCATCCGGAGCCTCGTCAAATCGCTTTCCAACTGGGTTTGGTGACTCAGGGCCGCCGGCAGCGCGCTCCCACCACAAGGGCAAACGCGTGAAACGTTGCCCCTCGAGCAGTTGACCATCGACCACTCGGAGCTTGCGGTCGCACCAGACCTCGATTGACTTGTCCACACTGCCCACGACAAACCTGGTCACGAGCGAACGCACAGGCTGACCCTTCGGTGCATGTGCATGACCGACCAACAGCACGTCCGCGCGCGGCTTGTATGGCACGCGATCGGTGGCAATTCGCAAGCTGCGTTCGCGATCGTCGCCCCAGTGGAGATCACGATCGCGTATCGGTTCTTGCTCGGGCGCGAGCACCGATGTGCCCGGTTCCAGGACAAACGTGGCTTTGACACTCACGGTCAGGGCAAAGGAGCCGTTATGCGCCTGCCAAACCAGTTTCGACGCGACCAATGGGCAGAGTGAAACGATGTCCATGGTCGAGAGAGTAACCGAAACTGAATTTAATTGCGCAAGTAGTTCGTCGCGGATTGCCCCACGGCTTTGCTACCCAGCAGTGCCGACAAACCGGCGGTTTGTCTGGGGCTCTGACCGTGTCCAGCGTCATCGTGGATGTTTCCTGGCGTCGTTGATTGGCCTGGAATCCGCCTATGTCAAACCTCGGAGGAAGGCTCGTCGAAAGGATTGAGAAGCTTTACGCCGGTGCGTGCGACGTCGCGGGTGTTACGGGTGACGAGGACGAGGTTATGCACAATGGCGGTGGCGGCAAGCAGGCCGTCGACATCGGGCAGCCGATCGGGAACGGAGAGCCGACCCCAAGTCTCTGCGATTTCCCGCGTCACGGGCAGAATACGGCCGTCAAATGCCTGGCTCGTTCGAGCGAGCCACGCGTCGAGAACTGCTGCCTGATTTGGGTCGCGTGGCCGGATGCCCTCGATACCACAACGCACTTCTCCGATCACGAGAACCGACAGGAATAATCGAATTTGAGGCACATGGTTCATCCACGCGATAAGGTAGGCATTGGCGCGCGCTCCCTTCCGCCACTCGGACAAGACATTCGTGTCGATCAGGTATCCCACTGGGGCAGCTCCCGTCCAGAATGACGCGGTCGTTCAAAATCCGCGTCTTCGCCGACGTCAGGACCCAGGAGCAAGAGTTCCGATGCCATCGGCCCCTGTTCTGCTCCTTCGGTCGGAGACGGTGAGGTGGCGAGACGCTTGGCATCCTCCGGTGCGACATCACCACGTGCCACCCAGAAAACGGCTGCTGCTTGCCGCATCTCCCCCGCAACCTGTTCGGGCGTTTTCGCCGTACGAAACACACCTTCTGGTATCTTCATTAGAAATTCCATGGCTCCCTCCGCTCAGAATCCTAGACCCTTCTTCCGCGCAAGTACACCGTCCACCCACCGCTTTTCGGCTGCGCTCGGCGGGTACAACTTGGATAACGAGTCGGTGAGGTTCCAGAAGCGCGGGTCTTTCCCAACGCCATCATCCAGGACGAACCGCTTCGGGGCGTCCGAGCGGCCGACGCCGAATAGAATCATGGCCTGGTGGACCTCATGGCCCCGCGATTCCGCAAATCACGCCGCCACCCGAACGACCGCAAATATCCGCTTTGCCATCGCCATTGAGATCGGGGTAGCGGATCAATCCCCAATACGTGGGGTCCGCAGCCCAGCCACCCGCATTGCTGAAGGTCGTATCCCAAGAGGCATTGTACGCGAATTTCGAGCCCGTCGACCGTGCACAGACGATCCCATTCACGGAGCGCCCGCAAACGTCGGCTTTACCATCGCCGTTGATGTCTGGAAAGGTGATCGTGCCCCAATGATCCGGCACGCCTGCCCACCCACTTGCGTCGCCGAACCCCGGCTCCCAAAGCTCTACAGGACCGAATGTCGTGCCGGTGGAACGCCTACACACGATGCCATTTTCGGCCCGTCCGCATACGTCCATTTTCTTATCGCCATCGATGTCGGCATATTGAATCGTCTGCCAATAGGCCGGGCTATCGTCCCAAGGCCCTGCGTCCGTGTAGTAGTCGTCCCAATAACCCATCGGTTCGAATGTCGTGCCCGTGGACAAACCACACGTGAGACCCAGTGGCGCGCGACCGCAAACGTCGGCTTTGCCATCACCATTGAGGTCTGGGAAGCGAATGGTTCCCCAGAGGCTCGCCGTATTTTGCCAACCGTTGGCATCGCCAAACCCAGTGGCCCAGGGTGCAAGGGAGCTGAAAGACGTACCCGTCGACAATTGACAGACGACGCCATTGGTTGCGCGACCGCAGATGTCCATCATCTTGTCGCCATTGACATCGGCGAATTGAATGGTCGCCCAATACGCTGGACTGTCGTTCCACGGGCCCGCATCCGTAAAGTAGGTCTCCCATAGGCTGGTCGACTTGAATCCGGTGCCGTCCGAAATGCCGCAATAGAAACCCGCCGGACCTCGGCCACATACGTCGGCCTTGCCGTCGCCATTGAGGTCCGGGAAGCGAATCGTCCCATACATATTGTCGACACCGCCCCACCCATTGGAATCGCCGTATCCAGGCTCCCATACGACAGGCGGGCCAAATCCGCTACCTGTTGACAATTCGCAAACGATGCCATTCACGGCACGTCCACAAATGTCCATTTTCTTGTCACCGTCGATGTCGGCGTACTGAATCGTGTTTCCGTACGGCGCATTCTTCCACGGTCCTGCATCGGTATAATATGCATCCCAGGACTTCGTACCGACAAAGTTCCCCTTCGGCTCCATGAACCGCGAATACAAAAGCCTGTTCGGCGTGCCAAAGGAGGGTGATTTGATGACGTTCGGCGTTGCTCCAGCAATCACCGCTGCATGCACGTCGGCCGGAGTGGCACTCGGATTCAATTGGAGATACAGCGCCACGGCGCCCGCTACGTGCGGTGCGGCCATGGACGTGCCCGATTTCGCAACGGACACGCCATCCGCAGTATGCGATGCCGAGATGATCTTGTCGCCCGGAGCGTAAATATCGACGCATGTCCCGAAATTCGACCATCCCGGCTCGTCGTCCATGTTGTCCGTCGCGGCAACGGTAATGGCTTCGGCCACCCGAGCGGGGCTGTAGTTGCACGCCATTTTGCCGAAATTGCCCGCTGCTATGACGTACGGCAATCCAGCCTTGATCGATTTGACGATGGCCATGTCCAATACCGATGCAATACCACCGGTCATACTCACGTTCACGACTGCCGGCTTCTTATGATTCTTCGTAACCCAATCGATGCCGGAGATCATTTGGCTCCCACTACTCGACGCTTGACAATCGGCAATGCGCACCGAATGAATCGTCACCCCTTGGCTACGCCGTACGTTTCACCGCCAATGGTGCCAGCGACATGCGAGCCGTGCCCTTGGCAATCGGCTTTGCCCGAAGCGTCTGCCACGAACGTTACGCTATCGGCCAGTAAAGCTCGACCACCGAAATCCTGGTGCGAGTGCCGTATTCCCGAATCGAGGACATAGACGTGAACACCTTCGCCCGTCAGATGATAGTCGTAGCTGCCATTGAGTTCGAGCGGGCGAGAATCGATACGATCGAGGCCCCAAGGAGCTCCCGTCTGGGTGTCCTGCACCTGGATCACGTAGTCCTGCATGATCCCGACAATGCGTGGATCTTTGGCCATATCGAGCGCCTTGGTATCATCGAGGCTACTCGCGGCAAAACCCATCAGAACGCCGTCGTACATTTGTAGTAATGCGCCACCATGCGGAGCGAGCAATGCTTCGGCGACGGTCTCGAGCTGATTCGCCGTCACCTTCGTGTCATCGAGCACGAAGATGTATTGGCCGTCGATGGCATTCTCGGGTTTTTCGATTTGGGTAACCGTACCGCCAGCCCCAGCCCCGCCACCACCGCCGTCTCCCCCCGAGCCGCCGCCGCCTCCAGCTCCGCTGCTGCTACTGCTGCCCGTCGGCGAATTCGGATTGCCGTCGCCGCAGCCAATGAGCAAGAACAAACCCGTGAGAACAAAAAGATGTTTTCGTCGAAAGCGCATGGCTCGACGCTAGGGCAAGTGGCGTACCACGACAATGAAGGCGTTTAACTATCGAGAATATCGTGGGCGGGTCGTGACAATGGGCCGCTATGTCGGTGTAACAGTGACGTCACTCGAACGTAACGGGTGCAACGTGGCGCGGCGAGCTTTTCATTGCGGCGTGAGCAGCAGCGTGCAGTAGTAGTACTTGCTCGTCACATTCGGGTCTTGCGCGTCTGCAATCAACTTCATTTTGACGGCAGTCGATCCGGCCGTAATGAGCGCGCTGTCGATGAAGAGAATGTGATCGGGTCCTTCGGAGCCCGAGCCATTCTTGAGGAATCCGTCGTTGGAGTCGAGCAGCGAAACCTGCAAGCCGCGCAATCCTGATCCATCTCGCTCCGCGCTGCATAACGCCGTCGCTAAGCCCATTCCTGCTGGGACTTCAACCTGGAACATGTCCACTTCGCCACCCGCGCCGGCTTTGAGAAGGTCACCGCTAATCGACGCGACATAGTTTCCGTCGTCGGTCTTGGTCAGTGGAATCGCTTGGGGATTCGAGTCATTCGGCTCGACCTCGATCGCATTCGATCCGCCTTGGAGGTGGTCGAAGAAGTAGAAATCGTTTGTCCCAACAGTTGCGCCATCCATTCGGGACAACGTAAATAGATAGTCGGTGCCTTTGATACAGGGCATCGATATCGTCGGTAGCTCGGCGTATCCGAACGTGAAATCGCCAAGGTGCACGTCAGCTTGTGCAATGATCGTATTCGGAGCGGCCTTTGTCGAAACCTGCGCCAGCACATTCGCGTCCGCCGTCGACCCGTTGCCTTCGATTCCGGCAGGGTAGAAGGTGAAAATGCATAGCGGCCGAGCGCCAGGATCGACCGTGAAATCATTCTGCGCGGTGAACGAAAAGATATCCTGGTCCCCTAAGCCCGAGAAGCCGCCCCAAGCGTAGGTTTGATAGACGGCCGGCGCTTCCGGTGGCTCCGGGAAAGGAAACAAATTCATCGGAGTCGCTGTCGCGGCCGTATCGTTCGGCTCTGCATCGACGGAGGTGACGGGTGAGGCTGGATTGAGCTCGAAGCCTCCAAAGGTGTAATCGAAGTTCGTAATGCCTTCGGGCGGTGAGCACACGTCGGCACCGAATAGCACATAACATTCGCTTACTTCGACGCAATACGTTCCGTCCTCGGGCACGATGTAGAGCAATTCGCTGTTGTTGCTGCTGCCACCATCGTCATTTTGCGCGATTTGGGTTTTTCCGTCAGGTCCAAAAAGCGTGACCACCGCATCCGGAAAACTCTCCCCGTAAGGGTCCGTATCGGGTTTCGAGTTTGCATTGAGCAGAATGGCTTGGCCTTTCTTGAGGTCGACCTTGTAGTAATCTCGATCAACGGAAACCGGATCGAGTTTGCTGGCGACATCCTCAGCAGCGCCGAGCACATACGCGACAGCCGTGTCACAGCTCGTATTTCCGTCATTGTCGACGGCCATCGAGCCGCCGCCGCCCTCGCCCCCTTGACCACCTCCACCGCCCTCGCCAACGGGAGCTGTTTCTTTGTCGCAACCCGAAGAGCCTCCAGCAAGGGCCGTGAGACCAGCAAGCATAATTCCGAAAAGATGTCTCGAACGCATGGTGCCTCCGACGAAAAGAATGTCTCGTGCCGCCGATGACCAGCAGCACGTTTACGCCAAGCTCATCCCTACATCCGTGCAGTCATTTCTTCAAGAGCGCTGTGACATGGAGTGACCGTGAGCAAGCCCCCCATTCGTTTGGCATGCAATGTTGGGGCTTCTCGTCGGCTCCATCCTTCGATAGTCTGCGCCCACATGCGCACCTTTACCACCGATGGCCCTGGCGACGATTCACGTCACTATCTTCTGCCCGCAGCCCCCCGGCTTGCAGAAGTTCGAAGCCTCGTTGATCAAGGCGCATATTTCATGGTACGCGCGCCGGCACGAACAGGTAAAACCACCTCTCTACGCGCGCTCGCTGCACTTCTCACGGCCGAAGGGCGTTACGCTGCTCTGGTTTGTCCTGCCGCTGTCTCCGCGCCAGCAGGTGACGATTTCGTACGGGTCGAACAAGCCCTGCTTGCGTCCATTCGTATCTCAGCGGACCAAGACTTACCGCCTGAATTGCGCCCGCCGCCATTTCCCACCTCCACCGATGGAACGCGGTTTTGGGAATCCCTCACGGCGTGGGCCCGAGTTTGTCCCCGCCCCGTGGTGATCTTTTTCGATGAAATCGATACCCTTCATGGGTCTGCATTGCAATCCATCTTGCGCCAGCTCGAAGCGGGTTTTTCTGGACGACCAACGAGTTTTCCCTGGTCGATTGCGCTGGTGGGCCAATTCGATATCCGCTCGAATGCGGCGACAACATTGGCGGATCCCGTGCGCAGTGCTTCCGCTGGCCCTTTCGCGCTTGGCGCGCCAAACGAAACCTTGCGACACTTTACCACCGAAGAAGCTCGCGCGCTTTATTCGCTGCATACCGCGAAAACGCAACAAGTCTTCGAGCCCGAGGCGATCGATTTCATTTTACAAGCGACAGCGGGGCATCCATTTCTCGTCCATGCGCTCGGACGCTCGAGCACGGAAATCGCTCCACGGCCGGGGCATGTGACGAAATCCCATATGCTCACTGCGGCGAGAAACATCGTCCACGATCATTTGACGCCCGTGGACGCGCTCGCTACGCGGCTATCCGATCCTCGTGTTCAACGGGTCATCGAACCGCTGCTCGCAGGAACGGCTGAAGTCGCGCAAGCGTCAGAAGACGACGTGCAGTTTGTCCGGGACCTTGGACTGCTCGATCCCAATGATCCTGCACGTATCCTCGGATGGATTCATCAAGCAATCGTCCCGCGGCTGCTTGCCCAAGGTGTCAAACGCGCAGTCACGGAAGACCCGGCGCAGTTTTTCGAGACAGACGGTCGGTTATCGATCGAGCGGCTGCTGCATGGCTTTGCTGTATTCTATTCGGCGCACGCAAAGCAGCTCACGGCCGCCATAAAATACGAACGAGTTGCAGCCGAGCTGGTTTTATTTGGATTTTTGCTGAGCGCTCTCGAAGGTCGCGGATGGATCGATTTCGATTATGCCGGTGCGCGCGGGCGCATCGACGTCACCATCTCCGTGCCCATTGTTGGTGAAGGAGAAGCCGCGGGCGAGCAGCGAGAAGTGCTCGTCATCGTATCGCGACGTAAAGGGGAAAAGGGCGTGAAGACGCGGGGCCTCGGGTGGCTCGAAAATGCCCTCGAAGCTCAATCGTGTGGATCAGGAACGCTGGTCGTATTCGATCGGCGCGACAAACGTCGGCCGGGAAAACGCATCCATTTGCGGGAAACGACGACGGCTAGCGGAAGAACCGTCAGATTGTTACGGGCGTGAACAATCGATGGATCAGCTCGAAGCGATCTCTGATTCGACCACCGAATGCACGGTCCAGCGGCTCGAGCCATCCACAATGAGGTCGCGCAGTTTTTGCTGGTACTCGGCGTGGTAAGGCACTCCCGCCATGTCGCGCCAAGATGCTTCCAGATCCGAGATGCTATCGATCTTCGCTTCCAACTCGATTTCCGTGTCGCCCACGCCGATGCCACCCGCAACGAGGCGTAGCGAACCAGGACGCCAGCCGATTCGATGCGCTACATCGATCTCCCAGCGCTGAAGCAGCTTCAAACACTCGTCCTTGCGCCCAAATCGGGCCGTCAAATGCCAACGCGCAACGTACATGATCGGGCTCCCTTTCTGCCTCGCTCGTGTTCTACCCAGGGGCGCTCCAACGAGCTTTCCCCATGCAGGCGCCATCATAACCCTCGAACAGATTTTTCGCCTCGGAAAAACACAAATACTTTGTGACGCAACGCGTTGGTAGATGCGCCAAACAATCTGATGACGGAACGTTACTGTTTCCGAGGGTTTAGAGTTCCAGCGTCAAAGGATTGTCGTTGCCCAGCGCTGCCGAAAGAAATCGATCTTCGTCGCGAATGAGATCGACACCATGCGCGGCGAATCGAAGAGCAGCGGCTCGTGCACGCCCATCGCGCTGGTGCGTGAGCGCATGCGAGGCGCTGCGCACGAGCAGCGCAAGCTCGAGTGATCGACCCAAAGTCAGGGCAAATCGTCGCGCTCCCGCTTCGACGCCAAGCGGATCTTTCGCGAACGTTTCCACGAGCCATCGCGCTGCGTGTTGGGTTGCTGCAATGGCTTGTGCACCCGCGGCGCGGAGCGCATCGTCATCGGCCGACGTCGCGAGAGTGCGCACTTCGTTCAACAAGTCTTCGAGCGGTCCTTCTTTTTGAATGGCTCGCAGTGTATCGAGCGACAATACGTTTGTCGTGCCCTCCCAAATTGGCAACACTTGCGCGTCACGGTAAAGCCGCGGAATGCCTGTATCTTCGACGTAACCAGCGCCGCCGAAACATTCGAGCACTTCGCTCAGCACCGACACGGCTTGTTTGCCCGTGGTGAGTTTCGCGAGCGGCGTGACGAGGCGCAAAAGGCGTGCTTCCGATTCCGTGATGACACCGGCCTCTTCGCGTCCCAAAAGCTCGACCGCGCGAAATGCCAGGTGAAACGCGCCTTCGGATTCTGCTTGCAAACCAGCAAGCGTATCGGCGTGCAATGGTTTGTCTGCGAGAGACGCGCCAAACTGCACGCGTCTTTTTGCATAATCACGAGCGAGCGCAACACCTCGTCGCATGGCGCTGGCAGCGCACACGGCATTCCACGTGCGCGTGATGTTCAGCATTGGAGAAATGTTGCGAATTCCGTCCGACGAGCCTCGCACGGGCATGGCCAACGTTCCATCGAGCGTCAGTTCAGCGGTGGGCACTTTGCGCGTCCCCATCTTGTCTTTCAGGCGGTTGACCAATATACCATTCATCCGCCCGTCGTCGCCATAGACCTCGACGTAAAACAATGCGAGCCCTCGGCCGCCTGTCGGATTGCCCTCGGGACGCCCCAAAGTCAGCGCCATTTGCGAAGTCGTGGCCGAGGTAAACCACTTCGTTCCGTAGAGTCGATAATGACCATCTTCGCAGGCTTTCGCTACTGTTTCGGACAAACCCACATCCGAGCCGCCCGTGCGCTCTGTCATCCATTGACCACTCGTCCAAGCCAGGTCCGGATTCCGCGATGTCAACCGTCCATACGCCCGCGATGCGAAATCATTTTCGTCTCGCACGTTGCGATGCACCGAAAGCGTTTTCGCTGCGCCGTCGGTCATCGCCAGCGGGCACGAGTACACGTCGGTGGAGGGATCGAACAGATACACCATCGCGAACTGGTGAATACGCGATGACTCTCCGCTTTGTTTCTCGTATGCCGCCGCAATCAGTCCATGCGTGCTGGCGATGTGCGCGGCTTTCTTCCACAGCGGCGAAACCTCGATGTGGTCCTTGCGTTTGCCCCATGCGTCCCAGGATTCGAGCTTCGGTTCGTTCAGTCGATCTTCGAGTTGCAAACGATAGAGCGAATTTCCTGCGAGTTCGCCCATCTCGCGCAGCTCGGGCTCGATCCGTGCGTGCACGTTTTCGGGCAACGTTCGTCGCAAGTAGGTGCTGAGCACGCGGTCATCGTCGAACTGGTTTCCGAGCGTGGGGGGAGTCTGGTAGAAGGCCATGGTTTCGAGCGCATAATACTCGCACGGCCGCGTGGAGCGAAAGGTAAAAGCTTCTTCAGCGGTAACTTGCGGCAGCGGTCGCTACCAGCTTAGGATCGTCCTCATGGTTTCTTCCTCCTTCCGCATTGGTCTGGTCGTTTTGGGCAGCACGTTCGGTCTTCTTGGCGCTTGCGCTTCGATCGATACCGACAGCGAAAAAACCGACGTTTGGTTGCCTGGTGGGGACGCTACGGGCTCTGGTGGTGAGGTTCGTCCTTCTGGATCGAGCAGTGGAATCCTCATTGGCGCAAACGGTAGCGTCGGCGCGGGTGGAATGGGTGGTTTTGCCGGCTCGGGTGGAATGGGTGGCTCGGGTGGAATGGGCGGGTCCGGCGGTGCCGAGCCAGACGCTGGTGATGTCGATGCTGATGTGGACGGTGGGTGATTTTTACGGACAGTATCTCGTCGTCGGATTCACGGAATTGCACGTATTGAGCGTCGCGTTTTGTCCTTTCGGCACGCTCACCGTTTCAATGTGAATGTGCGGTCCGGACGAACAGCCCGAGTTTCCGCTATACGCCAAGAGCTGTCCTTGCTCGACATGCGTGCCATTCTGGACGCCCCCGGGCAAACCATCGATGTGCAAGTAATACACGAACAAGTCTTTGTTCGAGTCTTTCGGGTCACCGCAGTCGGCCTTGATTTTTACGAAGTTGAACGCATTCCAGCAGCTCGAGTTGCAGCCATTGTTGTAACAATTGGGGAATCCGAGCGCGCTGCCGACGACCGTGCCGGCCATGGGCGCGTAAATCGGTGTACCGACCGGTGTGCCCAGGTCGATTCCATAATGGCTTCCGCCTGCGCCACACGCGCTGTAGGATTGCGTGAGCACTCCCGGAGGTTTGGCCACGCAACATGATCCACCGCCCGTGGGTTTGCATGAATCGGCAACTCCCGGTGGATTGACTTGACAACCCGAGGGGCAATCCGTTTTCGACGCGGTTACCTTGTTTTGGCAATTGTAGAGCGCATTGGGATCGCCGCTAATCGTGGCGCCGCAATAAGCTCCACTGCCACTCGACGCATTGACGCACGGATCTCCGCCTGTTTTGCAGGCATCCGCGACGCCGGGCGGGTTGACTTGGCAGCCATTCGGGCAATTCTGCTTTTGCGCTGTCGAACCGTTTTGGCAATTGTAGAGCGCATTCGGATCGGCCCCGGCCAAGGAGCCTCCACAATATGCGCCATTGCCGGACATGGCCGAAGCACACGGATCTTGTGGCGTTTGCACCTTGCACGCAGCATTCTCGCACCCCAGGTCACAAGGCATTACATTCGCCGTCGTGCCCCCGCTGCAAGTATAAAGACTGCCGTGATCGGCCAGTCCCCCGAGAATGCCGCCGCAATGGTTCCCATCCCCAGCTCCTGCGCACGGATCCGTGGATCCGCCCGACGAACTGGAAGCGCTGCTGCTGCCATTACTCGCGCCACCCTCGCCGCTGCTCGAGGACGATGTGCTCCCCGAGCCATTTCCCCCGCTACCCATTCCCATTCCGCCTGCGCCACCGGTATTGCCACTCGATACCGTGCCGTTTGTGCCGCCAGCATTTTCGCCACCAGCCCCCGTTACGTCGGTGCCCGTGCATGCAAACGTCGAAAACGCCATCACACCTGCAGCAAAGACGCCGCCTGCGAGCCGAAATTCTTTTCCTAACCAAGCCATGAGTATCGCCTCCTTACTCCAGACTCTTTTACCATCCCTCACTTCGGAGCGTCTCGGGATGTTCCGTTGTTCACGCGGAAAAGTTGTTCTTGACTTTTCCGATGCAACAACTTACAAGCCTGGTCTGTGAAGTTGTCCAACAAGGGCCGCTACGGTGTGCGTGCGCTCTTCGACATCGCGTTTCACAACGAGGGTCGCGCAACGCAGATCCGTGAGATTGCGGATCGGGAAATGATTCCCGTCCGGTTTCTCGAGCAGATCTTCCAGGACCTCAAAAAGGCCGGAATCCTCGGCGCCAAACGCGGCCCGCGAGGTGGCTACCATCTAGCGCGTCCTGCGTCGGAAATATCGCTTGGAGATGTTTTCCGCGCGCTCGAAGGCCCCATCGTCGTCGCTTCCGATGACGAAGCGCGTGCGGAACCAGATGCCGCTGCGTTCGTGTTCAAAGACCTTGCTGGCTCGATCGAGCATTGTTTCGACACCTTGTCCATTGCAGATATCTGCGAAAAAGGTGCTTCTCTTGGTGTTCGTCGTCGCGGACGTGATCAAATCGACTACATGATTTAGGTGCAAACGATGAACGAACCTGCACACTTGCCGCCGCTGCCGTCTCATCCACGAGTGCTCAATTCCGTGCTCGATCTCGTTGGGGACACACCTCTTTACGAGCTGGTCCATATCGAGTCCGATGCACCACGGGGTCGAGTGTTTGCCAAAGCCGAGCAAACCAATCCGGGTGGCTCGGTAAAAGACCGCATTTGTTTGGCGATGATCGAAGGGGCGGAACAAAGTGGCGCGCTCACCAAAGGCGGCGTCGTCGTGGAACCGACGAGCGGCAATACGGGTATTGGTTTAGCGCTCGTTTGTGCGGCCAAAGGATATCGCTGCATTCTCACCATGCCGGCCAGCATGTCGCTCGAACGCCGCCAGCTTCTCGAAGCGTATGGCGCCGAAGTCATTCTGACCGAGCCCGAATTGCAAATGGAGGGGGCGATCGCCAAAGCGCGCGAAATTGTCGAGACGACTCCCGGTGCATTTTCCCCCGGTCAATTCGAGAATCCGCAAAACCCTCACGTGCATGCGGAAACGACAGCTCGCGAAATTCTGCACGCCATGGCGAACGAGCGCATTGACGCATTCGTCGCTGGGGTGGGCACGGGAGGCACCGTCAGCGGTGTCGGCGAATTGCTCAAACGCCGCAAACCTGCACCTCGAATCATTGCTGTCGAGCCTGATTCTTGCGCCACGATTTCCCGTGGCGAACGAGGCCCCACGAAGATCCAAGGACTTGCGGCCGGGTTCGTCCCAAAAAACTACCACCAAGAATTCGTCGACGAAGTGCGCACTGTCAGTGATCGCGCCGCATACGATACGAAAGTTCTTTTGGCCAAACGCGAAGGGTTGCTCGTGGGATTCAGCGCTGGAGCAAATGTTCGCGTCGCGCTCGATATCGCTCGCGAGCTTGGCCCCGCATCCACGGTCATTACCGTTCTATGCGACACGGGCGAACGGTACTTCAGCCTGGACGAATACTTCAAGTGATTTGACCACCAACCATCTCGAAACAGAAAGAGCTGCGGAGAAAGACATGGCCACTGTTCGAATTCCCACTCCTTTGCGTGTCCTGACCTCGGGCAAGGACGAGGTCGAAGCAACGGGCGCGACCGTGGGTGATCTCATTGCGGATCTCGAAGCCAAATATCCTGGAGTTCGTGACCGTCTGCTCGATGAAAAAGGCGTTCGTCGTTTTATCAATATTTTCGTCGGCGACGAAGATATTCGATTCCTCGATGGGCTGAAAACCGAGCTCAAAGGTAACGAGCAGGTATCGATCATTCCGGCCATTGCAGGCGGTCGGTGATGCGTTCGTCGCTCGTGCGCTCAAGTCGCCTTCGTTCGGTCACGGAGGCAGTTGGCAATACGCCGCTCATTCGGCTCGAGCGTGTCGCGCGTGATGCGCCGAGCGTGGAGGTATATGCCAAGCTCGAGTTTGCCAATCCCGGCGGTTCGGTCAAAGATCGCGCTGCGTTGCGGATGATGACCAAAGCCCTCGACGAGCGAAAACTCGGCGGCGGCAAAATCCTCATCGATTCCACGAGTGGCAACACGGGCGTTGCGTATTCGCTTTTTGGTGCTGCGCTCGGCATTCCCGTGCGTCTGGTCATGCCGTCGAACGTGAGCAAAGCGCGCAAAGACATTTCGCGCGCATTTGGCACCGAAATCATTTTCAGCGATCCCATGGAAGGATCTGACGGTGCCATTCATCTGGTGCGCGAGATCGTCGCCAAGGAGCCGGATAAATACTATTACCCGGATCAATACTCGAATCCGAACAACCCGCTCGCGCATTACCACGGCACGGGCGCGGAAATTCTCGATGCCCTGGGCGATCGCATCACGCATTTCATCGCTGGGGTCGGCACGACCGGAACGATTGTCGGCACGTCGCGCCGATTGAAAGAGCATTCACGACCCATTCGATGCATTGCGGTCGAGCCGGATCAGCCTTTGCATGGCCTCGAGGGCCTCAAGCATCTCGAGTCCTCGCTCGTCCCCGAAATTCACGATCGAAGTGCGTACGATGAAACCGTGCACATATCGACCGAGGATGGTTGGGACATGGCGGATCGCTTGGCGTCCGAAGAGGCGTTGCACGTGGGGCATTCGAGTGGAGCCACCGTATTTGCTGCCGTGGAGCTAGCGAAAAAGCTGCATCGTGAGCAAGGTGGCGGCTGCGTGGTCACCATCGTGTGCGATCGAGGCGATCGATATTTTGCGCCGATGAAATGGGAGAAGAAGTATCTATGGTGACCGACTTCCCTTGGACGCGGGGCAATCTCACCATTACGCGCAGCGCTTTGGAGCTAGTCGAAAAGGACGCGCTTCGAGGTTATGCCGCCGATGAAGAAGCGTGTGGGTATTTACGAGGCCCCGCGGAATCACCGCTTCTTTGCGACGAATGCGTTGTCATGACGAACGTCGCCAACAAATTGCATGCGATCGATCCTGAGCGATACTTTCGCACGGCGCGTACGTTTTTCTCGTTCAACGAAAAGAAATTCGACGATGCGATGCGTGTCTCGGCTTCCTCGGGCAAACCAATCAAAATCCTGTACCACACGCATCTCGATGCGGGCGCGTATTTCAGCCCGACCGATGCGGCCGTGATGAGTATGGGACAACCTCCAGAGAACGAAGGCGGAGTGATTGCGATGGGGTCTGGCCCCGCTTGGCCGCTGGCATTTCTCGTGACCAGCGTGCGCGAGGGCAAAATTGACGAGCATCGTCTGTTTGTCTGGGATACACAGGCGGCGTCGTTTGTCGTATCGAACCTATCGATCATTGATGGATGACGCATCGTGAGTGGATTCGTCGTTTGGTGTACGGGTTTGTCGGGGTCAGGCAAAAGCACGCTTGCTGCGCTGCTAGCGTCTGCGCTTCGCGGGCGAGGTGTGCACGTCGAGGTCCTTGATGGGGACGAGGTACGCACGCACTTGTCGAAGGGGTTGACGTTTTCCCGCGAGGATCGGGATACGAACATTCGCCGCATTGGGTTTGTCGCGAAGCTTCTTGCACGTAGCGGGGCGTGTGCGATCACGGCGGCGATCAGTCCTTTTCGCGCCATTCGTGACGAACAACGTGCGCAGGTGGGAAGGTTTGTCGAGGTCTATTGTTGCTCGTCGATCGAAACGCTTGCGGCGCGTGATCCCAAGGGTTTGTATCGCAAGGCATTGGCCGGCGAGATCAAGGGATTCACGGGCATCGATGATCCGTACGAAGAGCCGCTCGCGCCCGAGGTCGTGGTGCACACCGATCGCGAGACGAAGGAAGAGAGCCTCGCGAAGATCATCGGCACACTGGAGCAGCTTGGGTATATCGCGCCGCGTGCGCTTGGGGTCGTGCGTGCGTCGTCGTCGCAGCTCGTCGCGCCGCACGGTGGCGAGCTTGTGGTGCGTCGGTTGTTGCCAGGACAAACGGAAGCGCTGCATGAGCTGGCGCGTTCGTTGCCGGTGATCGACCTTGATGCGGAGGCTGAAGTCGACGTCGAGCAGTTGGCGTCGGGAGCGTATTCGCCGCTCGAAGGTTTTTTGACCTCAAAAGATTGGCTGCGCGTGGTCGCTGAGATGCGGCTCGAGAATGGTTTGCCCTGGCCGGTGCCGGTGAGTTTGCCGGTTGCGGACGACGTAGTGAATCTCTTGGGCGTGGGGAAGGAAGCGGCGCTTCGGGCGCGTGATGGGCGATTGGTGGGTGTAATCGACATCAGCGACGTGTATTGTCCGGACGAACTCGTTCGAGGTCGAACGATCGCGGGGCCGTTTGGCGCGGCGGATCCCGAGATGTTGCGGCAACGGGCACGCGGGCGGATGTTTGTCGGCGGCAAGGTGCGAGTGTTTGGAGCTCAAACGGGTTCGGTAATCCAAACGCCGTCCGAGACGCGCAGGAAGTTTGAGGACCAAGGACTGCGGTTTGTCGCGGGTGTACGGACGAACGGCGTACCTGGTCGAGCGGAGGAGTACGTCGCGCGTGTCGCGCTCGATGTGACGGGTGGTTTGTGGTGGCAGGTGGATCGGGCTTCGATGTCGGCGTATGAAGCGTTGATCAAAAAAGATTTCCCGGCCAAACGAGTTGTTCTTTCGGCGGTGCTGGAAGGGTTTGCCGTGGGACCGCGTGCGGCGGTGCTGGATGCGCTTGTGGTGCAGAATCACGGTTGTTCGCACGTGGTGCTGGAACAAGCGGGCGAATTCGACGTGCGGGACGTGTTTGGATTGTTTGCACTGGGCGAAATGGCGGTGCAGGCGTTGTCGCTGGAGCGGGCGTATTATTCGACGGTGACGAATTCGATGGTGACGATGCGGAGTGGGCCGGAGGGGTAGCGGCGTTCGGACGAGATTATCCGGGAGGGCTGGCGGCGTGATTTCACTCCTCAAGCCCGTTTCACCGTGCGGTGAAACGTGCACGTAAGCTGAAACCACCTTGACTTGCTTTGTTGGCATGATATTTCACCCACTGGTGAAACAGCTCCAAGAAGTGAAATTATCTGTCCAGGGCAAAGAAAACGTGTTCGGCGTTTCCGTTGCGGACCGCATGCGGATGATATTGGAACGGGCGTTGCCTGCTTTGGATCTGCCTGCGGTGGATATGCGCAAGGAGGTTCCTGCGGTTGCCGCCATGTCGAAACGGTCGGATCTCGAGATCCAGCTTGTGGTTCACGGTGTTCACTGGAAGCTCTTGGTTGAGACAAAGTCGTCTGGGGAGCCGAGAAACATTCGCGAGGCCGCCTGGTCGTTGCAGCGAGCGCTCAAGAATATGCCAGGACGTACGTACGGTGTCGTAGCTGCTCCGTTCTTGTCGACGGCATCGCAGGAGATTTTGCGAGAGGGCGGGTTTGGTTGGTTGGATATGGCTGGCAATTGCTGTTTGTCATTCGATAGCATTCACATCGAAATTGAGAAGTCCGCGAAAAACCCTTTTTCTACCAAACGCTCGCAGCGATCATTATTTGCTTTGAAGTCGGCACGAGTGTTGCGCATTCTGCTGGCCAACCCCGGTCCATGGAAGGTCGCTGATCTCGCAGCAAGAGCTGGGGTGAGTCTTGGGCAAGTCAGTAAAATTCGTCAGGCTTTGCTCGAGAAGGAATGGGCGACGATTGCGCGTGGCGCTGGAATGCAAGTCCATCATCCGGACGCCGTACTCGATGCTTGGCGTGACGCTGCTCGTCCCCCAACGATTGCCATGCGTGGGTACACGTTGGCGCATGGCAAGGGATTGGACACGCAGTTAACGTCCCTCTTCGAGCAAGCCAAATGCGCGGACGCGAAAATCCAACTGGCGTCATATTCGGTGGCTCGACGAATGGCACCTTTTGCACGTGTTGCCGGAGAATTCTTCTATGCGGATCCGCGAGGTACGGAGCTGATCGAGCAGCACCTTCAGCTCGAACCCGCAGCCAAGGGAGAGAACATTCGTATTTATAGTCCAGTCGACGATATGATGTGGGACGAAGGCATTGCGTTGCCGAACGACTTGCGTGGTACCAGCGTGGTTCAGACCTACCTGGATCTTTGGAACTCCGGGGATCGGGGGCGGGAGGCTGCTGAGCACTTCCGGCACGAAATAATCGAGCCCGTATTCAAGGCACCGGCATGATCAATCCACACTCAGGCGCAGAGTATCACGATCGCGTAACCGCCGCGGTGGTGGCGGTCTTGATTGAATTAGGGCAGGTGCTTGGTGCTTTCCGCGAGCGATTTGTCATTATCGGGGGATCTGTGCCGTGGTTGTTATTTCCAGACGCAGATCCGCAGCATATCGGCACTCTCGACGTCGATTTGGCTTTGGATGCTGAAGCGCTCGTTAACGACGACGACTACGCAGGTCTTATCGAGGTGCTCGAGAACAACGGATACAAGCGTAGCGTGGGGAAGCTGAAGCAATTTCAACTGTTGCGCGAAGTCCCTGTCGATGCAGAAGAGTCTGTTGCGGTCATCGTTGATCTTTTAATGCCACGTGATGTCAAGCTTCCCAAACACACGCCTCCCTTGATTGCGGACCTTCGTGTGCAGCGCGCTGACGGAGTATGCGTGGCTATGCGAGAGTTTGTCGAGCACCGGATTGAGGGAATGATGCCTGACGGCCGCCCAAATGCCGTCAATGTTCGCGTGGCAAGCATCCCAGCATTTTTGGTTATGAAGGGGTATGCCATTGGCGGACGTAATAAGCCCAAGGACGTCTACGACATCTATTTCTCGGTTCGTGAATTTGCCGGAGGTCCAGTCGCACTGGCAGATGCGTGTCGCCATTTGATGGACGATGTTGTGGCACGCAGAGGGTACGAGAAGATTGCTGATAAGTTCCGGCACGAGGACGCCTTTGGCCCCGTCACGGTCCGTGAATTCTTGAGCGCGACAGATGCCCTTGGCGGCATGACACCAGAGCAAGCCCAGGTTGATGCTTACCGGCAGGTGCGAAGTTGGCTGCGTGCTTTGGCGCTTCGTGAGTGAGGCGATGGTTGCGTAAGATACTGTAACCACAGTGAATTCCACGAGTTGCTGAATATGGCCTCACGGCGACGGTGATCAAGGTAGCTTGCTCGCGACATTAACCCCATACCTCACCTGCACGAACCCAAATTCATAATTCTTCGCCCCCATCAATTTCAGCCGCACATCCTTCTCCAGCGGCCCGAACAGCGGACGCCCTTCGCCCAGTAGCACCGGAATCAACGTAATCGTGATCTCGTTTATCAGTCCTGCCGCCAAGAAGCGCTGGATCGTAATGCCCCCGTCGACATAAAGATGCCGGGCACCTTCCGACTCGAGCCTCCGCATCAGCACATCGGGCGCCTCTGCCGAATAAGACACCGTTTTCGTTAAATCCGCATGAATCTCCACGCCGCGGCTGCTCATTACCACGACTCGTTTGTCCCCATACGGCCACGGATCGAACGTCAACACCCGCTCGAATGTATTCCGTCCCATTACCAGCACGTCTACCGAATCCGCAAATGCCTTGTATCCGCAGTCTTCACCCGCGGGCACCAATGCATTGGCCTCGTCCAGCCAATCGATGCTGCCGTCTTTGCGCGATATGAAACCATCGAGGCTCGTCGCAATGAATACCGATGCCCGAATATTCATATGAATCCTCCTCCCGAATCGTTGACGACGTACTTCGTGCGCATGCTCGTGCCAAGAAAAATTCTTGCGGCTGAGGCTGTCCGATTTGGAACCATCAGCCTCGCTGACGAATCCGCTGCGCCCTCTCGCCCATCGCGTCTATGCTCCCCGCACCGTTGTGGTGCCTTGCCCCGATGAGCTCAATCGCTACTTTTTCCGTGCTTCCGTGGTGCGTTCGTTGCACCTCAAAGTAGTTTCGACGCTCG
>CAZETM010000052.1:0-25875 GCA_964514885.1 uncultured Polyangium sp.
CCGCCAAGAGTTTTCCCTCGGCAAACCTACGCAAGTTCCATCGTTCGAACATCGGTAGGTTTGTCCCGGCCGCGATGTGTTCCGCCAAGAGTTTGCCCATCACTGGCGCCATCATGAACCCGTGGCCCATGAACCCCGACGCTTGGTAAAACTCTTCCACGTCGTCGACAGGACCCACGATCGGATTTGCATCCGGCGTGATGTCGTAACAACCGGCCCACTGTCGAAGCACTTTCACCTTGCCCAGCACTGGCACCGTGCGCGTCAGCGAGCGCGCGTAAAGCGCTAGGAACCGATGCGACGCTTCCATGTCGAGCCCCTCGGGTACGTCATGGTTCGAGATGCCACCGACGATCTCGCCACGCATCGACTGCGAGAAGTACAAGCCGTCCGAAAGATCTGCGACGAGCGGATCGAGCCACGGCTTGAGCGGCTCAGTGGAACAGATCTCGTGTCGATGTGGCTTGTTCGGTAGAGAAATGCCGAGCATCGCGGCAACGTTGGGGCTCCAAGCACCGCACGCATTCACCACACGGCTGGTCTTGATCTCGCCGCGTGAAGTCACCACCGCTTCGATGCGTTTGCCCTTCGTACGAAACCCAAGCACCTCGGTGAACGTCGCGATGTCCACGCCCAGTGCCGTGGCACATTCGGCGTAACCCCACACGAACGGCCACGGAAAAACCACCCCGTCTTCAGGGTTGTAACTGGCGCAAAGCAGACCGTCGATGTCCAGCTCGGCAACGATCTTCTTCGCTTCGTTGGGGCTCAAAAGACTGGTGCCCAAGCCGCAGTCGTTCTGGATCTTCACGCTCGTCTCGAGACGTTTGCGCGCTTCGTTCGTACGAGCCAAAAACAAATATCCGCCCTGCCGAAACCACACGTTGATCTTCATCTCGGCCGCGAAGTCTCGACACATCCGGATGCTCTCGCGCATCAACAAGATGTTCTCTTCGCTGCCGAACTGAGCACGAACTCCGCCGCCGTTGCGACCACTGGCACCACCGCAGAGGTAGCTCTTTTCAAGCACCACGGTGTCCGTGATGCCGTGGTTTTTCGCGAGGTGATACGCGATCGACAACCCCATGATGCCGCCACCGACGATCACCACCTTGGCTTGGTCGCGCATCTTCGTTCGAGCCCCTAACGTACGGCAGCGACCGCCGCGACAACCTCGTCGAATAGAGCTGCGTTTGTCGCGACAAGTCCGTTCGGAAGCGCAACATCTCGAGCCGCGTAGTCGATGAGCTGACCATCGAGATCCGTGAAGCGACCACCAGCCGCTACCAAGATCGCTTCCGGCCCCGCCGTGTCCCACAGCTTCACGCCTTTGCCCGCATGCACGTAGATCTCCGCGACGCCCGTCACGACACGCGAAACCTTCACGCCGACCGAGCCACACGGAATCATTTTCGTGACGCCAAGACGAGCCGTGAGCGGATCGACGATCTTCGGTCGGTGCGATCGCGAGATCATGATCGTCGCGTCCTTCGGATCACTGACGTCGGAGACTTGCAGCGGAGTCCGTTCACCCGTCGCGGTCTCTCGAAATGCAATCGTTTGTGCTCCAACCTTCCCGCACAACGCATAACCCTGCTCGGGCATCACGACGACACCGAGCACGGGACGGCCTCGTACGGCGAGCCCGATCATCACGGCAAACTCGGGGATCTTGTCGGCGAACTCGCGTGTTCCATCGACCGGATCCACGAAGAACACGCGTTCGTTGGAGAGCAAACGAGCTACGTCTTCGGGATCTTCCGGGACGCTTTCTTCCGCCACGATCGTCGCTTCGGGAAAACGTTCTTCGAGGCGTTTACAAATGTGCGCGTTCGCTTCGCGATCAGCTCGAGTGACCGGATCGTTCGGTCCCTTCATCTCGACCGAAAACGGCGAGGCGTACACCGTGCGAACGATCTGAGCAGCCTCGCGAGCAATCACGAGAACCTCTTCGAGCTCGGTGTCCTTGGATTCGCCCTGCATGGTTTACTCCCTCCTCGCGCACAGTGTGAGGCCAACGAAGGCCGTTTGTCAGACGTCGATCCCCGCCGCTGAAAGACGTGCAGCAAGCTCGACCATGACGGTGTCCTTGAGATACGGCGGCTTGCCTGCTTCACGCACCAACGCATCGAGCTGAAACACCGAACGAGGTCCCAAGACCGCGGACGATACGAGTTGGTTTGACAGGACGAACCGCAACGCGACGCTTCGTAAGTTGTTCACGTCGCCCTTCACGGCTCCCCGAAGCGCATCGAGCTGATCGATACGGAGCTGCAAATCTTTGCGGGTCCAACGATCTCGGCGATGGTCACCTTCGTCGAATTCGCGATCCGCGCTCCAGTGTCCCGTGAGCAGTCCATGCGAGAGCACGCTGCGCGCCAAGACGCCCACACCGCTGCGCGTGATGTCCGGCGAAAGCTTGTGCAGGTCCGATGGCATGTACGCGTTGTAGGCCAGCTCGATGACATGCGCGCCCGCTTTGATTGCCGCTGCTCCCACCTCGGCATTGCCCACGCTCGCGCCCCACGCGCGGATGATGCCTTCGTCGACCAGCTCTTTCATGAAGAGCACCGTGTCGCCTTCGGTGAACACACGCGCCGTCGGGTTGTGCAAAAGCACGATGTCGAGCGGCATCCGACCCAGTCGGTCACCCGATTGTTTCAGCGCTTCGCTCAAGTACGCCGGCTCGAAACGTTTCATCGGCGGCTGGCTATCGAGGTCGGTGCCGATCTTCGTGACGACGTATGTGTCGTCCTTCGGTAAACGCTCCGCGAGCTTTCTCTCCATCGCGCCACGTCCGTACACGTCGGCGGTGTCGAAGAGGTTGATTCCGGCTGCAATGGCTCGGTCGAGGACGCGATCCACCTCGGCAAACACCATGGGACCGTAGCCATCTCCCGAGAGCCCCCACGTTCCAAGGGCGAGCTCGGAGACTTCAAGTTCGGTTTTACCGAGAGAGCGCTTGCGCACGTGCCGGATCTACAACGCCTGCCGCGATCCGTCCATCGCACAAGTCGCGCTGCAACACCGGGAGGCGCTTCCGATCACGAAGCGCGGGACCAAGACATGCACTTCGAGGGGACGCGCATGAGTAAGCAAGTCGGCGGCGTATCATGGTCGCAAGGTCAGCGGGACCGAGCCTCGTATGAGAGATCGGCAGCGGATGCATCTCTGCGAGCGCTGGAGCTGGTGGCGACACGCGGGGCCGACGTGCTCGGTGTGCGCCATGTGCTCGACGGCGGAGAGTGCTGGGTCGGTCCTGCACATTCTTCCATCGCGAAGATTTCGATGGCGGAATTTGGAGGCGCGGCAGCGATTGTCGCAAACGTAAACGAAGGACGGTGCACGCTCCATGTGCCTCCACGCGCACGCGCAAGAACGCATGGAAAAGACGGGCTCGGTCGACTGTTGATGGGGCCGATCGATCTCGACGTGACCGAAGACGATCGCACGGTGCTGGTGCTCGGCTCGGTGCAAATTCGCGCGCGCGTGGTGAAGATCGAGACTGCGGCGACCGTGGAGCCGTACCGACGTCGGGAAGCGATGCGGTGGCTCATCGCAACGGGCGGGCTGTACGTCACGGCGCTGGCGATCTGCGCGATGGTTGCTCCGGGAAAACCGCTCAAGCTCCAAAGCGGAGCGATGCAACGAGCCGTGGCTGTGACGTTCGAACGCGCGGCGGAAAAGGCGCGAAAGCAAAGTTCGAATCCGTAAGACCTACTGGACGATCCAGTAGTGAAACGAATTGAAGAGCATCGAAGGCTGCTTCGGTTCCACTTCGATCTCGGCAACATGATCGCTAGCCGATGGAAGCTCCACCGTACGCTCGACCCATTCACCCATCGGGATCGACGTCGTTCCCACATCGACACCACCCATCCGCACCACCAGCTCCGTGTCTTGATCGGCTGACACACGCATGACCAGTTTCGCAGGCCGCGCAGGTTTGAAGCTCGCGACAAACCGATCGAGCCGACGACGCATGCGTCCACCATCGGCGATCTCCACGACTTGCTGATCCGGTGACTCCACACCCGTCCGTGGTGCGATCTCGATCTTCGCCACGTTGTCGTGATCGGTCCCTCCGAAACGCGCATACCCGTGCGCCTTCTCCGATTCGAGATCCGACACGTCGATCTCGTCGACGACTTCCGCTTCAGTTTGTGCATTTGGTGCGAGCGCCACGAGCGGACGTGCTCCCGATGCGAGTTTGTCCCAGCGAGCCTCGTACGCGATCATCGTATGACCACCAAGGATCGATTGATCGGTCACCGTCTCGCGATGCAGTTCGTCTCCTAGAACCGGCTCACACGCCATCCACTGCGGGTACACGATGAAGTGCGAAGGCCGCTTTTCGACTGGCAATTTTTCATAGTGCTCGAAGCGCGATCCCGCTCCGTGCACCCAGTAGATCGACTCGCCCTCCGTGGTCAGACCACACACGTCGAACGTCTTGCGATTCGACAGATACGCGATCGCTCCCGTGTCGTTCACGCCGATCCGCGCATCCGCTGGGAGGTTCTCACGCGCCCAAAAACCAAGCGTCACTTGTTGACGATCGATCGCATGCGCGCTCGTGGCGAGATCAGAAAGCGTCCACGGAAGTTTGACCACGAGCATGCCGACGTACACGCCCGTCAGAACCGATCCCACCGGAGCGTTCGTCTTGCCGAACATCTTGGCAGCATCGCCGATCAGGCGCGCCAAACAGGCGATGAGCACGAAATGCGAGGCGAAAAATGGCCACACGTATCGCACTCGGTTCCACAAAAAACTCAAGTACGTCGTCGGAAGGATCGTCGCGGAAACAAGTATGAGCACAAAGAAAGCATGGAACGACAAACGCTCACGCCATGCACATACGGCCAGCGCGACAAGTCCCAGAAGCACCAAGAGCAGATGCCCCTCGGGCACGAACACCGCCGACCACTCACCACCATCGAGCACACCGTTGAACAAGAGCCGCACGTTCGATTCGATGAACGCTCGCGTTCCATCTCGATCGTACGCAGGGTTCGCCGGGAGCCACTTCACCATCGTCGTCGTCGATGTCGCGTGACCCGAAAAGAAGAAGTGCAGCGTCGGCACGAAAAGCGGCCCGGTCAACGGCACGAACGCCAAAAGCTTTGAGCGCCAACCATTCATGCGCCATGCCCACATGGCCAGCGCCAAGAAGGCGATACCCGAAGCCACGAAACCTTCAGGTCGAAGCAGCGGTGTGATCACGCCCAAGAACACCACTTGCAATGCAGAAACGGAAGGTTTTTCCGCTTCAGGCTCGACCAACTCCGCCGACGTTCGCACGGTGCGCACGAGCATCCACGTGAACGGAATGGTCTCCATCCCGCTCCACGCAAACCACGCAAACGCGCCAAACCCGAGGCTCATCAAGTGCGCGCCGATCGCGACTTCTCGTCCACCAAGCCGACACGCCAAACGTTTCACTTCGACCGCGAGCCCTGCGTGCGCGAGCGTGCCCCAAAACCACGCGGCCCAGATCAACGACAGCTCACGCAGTCCGAGCAGGTGAAACGGTGCGATCAGGATCGGCCAGAGAAAGCTCGTCGCGCCCGTCGTGTAGCCTTCGCCGGGTACGTACGAGAAAAACTCACCTTCCGCCAAACGCCGCGCGTACTGCAAGTGAATGAATGAATCATCCAGCGGCAACGCAGGGTGACCCGCACGCTCCAAAATCTTACGGATCGCAACGAATCCAAGCGTGCTGCTCGCCAGCAAAGCAAATGCGTAAGGACGCAGGCGTGCTCCGACTGCACGAGCCATCGCCTCGACTCGTGACGGAGGTCGCGAAAATTTAGCGGTAGGCAAAGCGGTTTCGATCGCTTCGTTGGTCTCGGTTTGCTCGGGCGCTTGCGCGTCGGGCGTCGTCACGGGCGGGACGATATCACTGCGAGCGCTACCCAAAACCCCGCTGCTGTGCTTGTTTTGCGCCCGCCATGGTGTTTCAGCCGCGCCCCAATCATCCCTACGGTCATGCTGCGCGTTTTCCCGACGACCGAGCCGTCGACATCAATTCCCTGATGCCCGGGCCAGGTCTCATCGAGATCGAGATCGGCCCAGGGCGAGGTGGGTTCATGTTCGAACGCGCCGCTGCCGCTCCTGATCGTCGGCTCTTGGGCCTCGAGATTCGTCTCAAGTGGTCGCACATCGTCGATGAGCGTCTAGGCAAACAAGGTCTCGGCGCTCGAGCTCGCGTGCTCAATACCGACGCGCGTGAAGCGCTTTCACGCCTTGGTCCAGACGGTTCGATCGAAACGTTTTTCCTGCACTTCCCAGACCCGTGGTGGAAGAAGAAGCACACCAAACGCCTCGTGATGGGACCCGAGCTGCTCGACTCGATCGCACGCTTGTTGCGACCAGGCGGCGAGCTTTATGTGCAGACAGATGTGGAAGAACGAGCCGAGCAGTACGAAGCGCAAATCGGAGCGCACGAAGCGTTCGAGCCTGCGGGGGATGTAGAGGGTTCGGCGCGAATGGTGGAGAACCCGTACAACGCTCGTAGTCCGCGTGAACATCGCGCGATCGAAGATAGTTTGCCCGTGACGCGGATGCGTTACCGCAAGCGTTTGTCCAGCGTCACAACTTGAACGAAGCGCGAGCGACTTCGCCCGCTTTGACCGTCACTGCCGTCGATTGCGAAGCCGCGCCGTCAGGCTTGCACGTGACGCGCGCCGTGCCGACTTTCACGTCGGCTTCCACCGGCGTCGATCCATAACTCGTGCCGTTGATCGTCACGTTGCAGAAGCCGCCCTTCGAGCTGACGCGCACTTTCCCCGTGCCTCCGCCTCCACCGCCGCCGCTTGGAGGAGGTGTCTCGCCTGGTTTGGCATTCGGATCGATCTTGGTCAGCGTTTCTTGAATCGTCTTCGTTTCGCCTTGTTTGGCGGTGAACGTGAGCGTCTTGGGCACGTGCCCATTTGCTTGGAGCACCAACTTGTGCTCCTCGTCGGCGCTGAGCCCTTCGAGCGTCGTGGGGTTGCCTTTGAGCGGTTTGTTGTCGAGCCAGATGCTCGGGAGCGGAATGACCTTGAGCACCACGGTGACCGAGCCGGCCTTCATCGTGGCGACGATCGCGCGTGTTGGTTGAGCTTCGGTGAGCTTGACCTTCTCGCGAAATGCTTCGAAGCCTTCCTGCGTGAGCTTCACTTGGATGTCGCTATCGAGCGGCAAACCAGGGATGACCGCAGGCGTCACTTCTTTGCGTAAGTCGCCGTTGATCCAAATGGAGCAACCTTCGTTGCCACCACACTTCAGATCCAACGAGCCTTTGGCCTCGACCAGTTGTGGTTTCGTGTCGTTCTGTTTGCTGAGCAGTGCAGCGTTCGTCGCATCGCGTTCGTTCGCTTGGCGCTGCATGAAAAAGAAGCCGCCGCCGGCGATGCCAATCACCGCCACCAGCGCGATCCATAGCCCAACACTCGCGCGCCTCGGTGCAGGAGTCACCCCACCCGTTGCCGACATGCCTCCAGCGTTCGTTACGTTTTCGAAGGTGGCGCTTTGCTGTGAGGCAATGATGTCGGCGAGTTGTTTGACGTCCTGGAGCGCTTCTTTTTGCTGCGCGAGTTTGTCCTCGAACAGCGACTGCATCCACTGCGTCAGGCTGATCTGAGAAACCGGAATACGTTCTTCGCGGACGAACGCTTCGAGATCACTCTGCATCTCGCGGGCGCTCTGGTACCGCTTCTCGCGGTCCTTCTCGAGCGCCTTCATGATGATGCGGTCGAGTTCCGGCGGGAAGTTGGGTTTGACCTCGCTCGGGCGCGGATACTCTTTCTCGCAGATCAGCTTGAGCGTTTCGAATTCGCTCGCGCCCTTGAAGAGACGCTTGCCCGTCGCCAGCTCGAACAAGAGCACGCCGACGGCGAAAATGTCGCTGCGCCAATCGATGTTCTGACCGGCTGCTTGCTCGGGCGACATGTACGGGACTTTGCCCTTGAGCTGCCCGTCCTTCGTGTCTTCGCCGGATTGTGAAGAGCTTTTGGCGACGCCGAAGTCGACGATTTTTACGTCACCCGAAAACGTGACGACGATGTTCTGCGGCGAGATGTCGCGGTGAACGATGTTGAGCACGCGGCCATCGAGGTCACGGCGCTCGTGCGCATACGCGAGACCGGCACACATGCCCGAAGCGATCGCGACGGAGTGTTCGAGCGGGAACTCGGACAAACCCTTCTTGCGCATCGCACGAACGATCGACCGAATGTCTTCGCCGTGGATGTGCTCCATGGCGATGAAGTACGTGCCGTCGACTTGACCGACATCGAACGTTTGCACGATGTTCGGATGCGACATCGATGCCGCGACGCGTGCTTCGTGCAGCAGCATCTCGATGAACGCTTTGTCTTGGTTCATCGACGGCAAGATGCGCTTGATGACGATCAGCTTTTCGAAGCCTGCGACGGACCGGTGCAGCGCGAGAAAGATCTCGGCCATGCCGCCCGCTGCGAGCCGTCGCAGCAAAGTGTACTTACCGAATTGACGCGGAAGGCTTTCCTGAGCTGCGGGGGAATTGATCCCGAAGTTGTCTTTCGCTTCGCCGTCCGCGTTCTCTGCCATCGATAGGTTCCCTGGATTCCTAGGGCTGTGCCGTGCATGATGCCAACGACGGTGCGTAATGTCGACGGATTCTTACACCAGGTTCCAAGGTGGATCGCGCGTGGTTAAGACGACCTTTTCCGAGACCGAGACCCGGGTGCGTGACATCAGTCCGAGTCAGGGCATTTTCACACGTTTACGTGCAAGTTTGTCGGCGGCGTTTGTCGCCGGAGCGATTTTCGTAACTTGGACAAATGCCGTCTCGGCCGCGACGATTACCAAGGGCCCCTATCTCCAAGCGCTGGGGCAGAAGGCCGTCACCATCAAGATCGAAGTCTCGATGCCCGAGACCGTGACGATCGAGGTGACGGGTCCCGCCAACTTCAAGGCGACGAAAGCGTCCGAGAGCGCGAAGAAGTTTCACTCGCTCCGCATCGATGGTTTGTCTCCTGGAACAACGTACGACTACAAAGTAATGGCGGCCGGCGCGGAGAGTTCGAGCGCGAGTTTCACGACGGCGCCTGCGGAAAACAAACCGTTCAAGTTCGTACTTTATGGCGACAACAGGTCCGATGCGTCGACTCACGCAGCCATCGTGCGGATGATCGAAAAAGCCCCCGCGGACTTTCTCCTGCACACCGGCGACATGGTGCAAACGGGAGACAACGAAGCGGAGTGGCAAGAGTTCTTCGGGATCGAAAACAAGCTCTTGTCGAGTCGCAGCATCTTCGTCGCGGTTGGTAATCACGAGCTGACGACGCCCGATCCAACAGGGCAAGTGACGTTCTTGCGTTACTTCGGAAGCATCGACGACGACGGTCGCGAACGGCCTCATCTGTACGGATCTTTCCGCTGGTCGAACACTCGGTTTTTCTTGCTCAACGCGATGGACGATTGGACCGGCGACGAACGCGACTGGCTAAAGAGCGAGCTTGCTTCGGCGGTGAACGAATCGGGTCTGGTGCATCGCATCGCCGTGCTTCATCACGGACCGTTTTCGAGCGGCCGGCATGGAAACAACTTGCGTCTGCACAAAAACGGCATCGTCGACATCTTGCGTGATCACAAGGTCGGCTTGGTGTTCGCCGGACACGATCACGTTTACGAGCGTGGTGAAGGGCAGGGGCTCAAGTACGTCGTGTCCGGTGGTGCAGGCGCTCCGCTCTACTCACGCGGCAAAGGCACGCCGGAGACGCAGAAGTTCGAGTCGGTGAACCACTACCTCGAAGTTGCCATCGACGGCGAAGAGGTGGCCATCGTTGCTCGTCGAGCGAGTGGCAGCATCATCGAGCGTTGTTCGTTCAAGGGGCTCGACAAGTGGTCTTGCTCGTCCGGGGATGAAAAACCTGTCGGCTCGGCACCCTTGCCGGTCCAAAAAGCCGGATCTTCCTGTGTTTGCACGGCGGCAGGAGCCGGTTCTGGTGCTGCTGGATCGGTCTCGCTTGCCGGACTTGCGACTCTGCTCTTGATCGTTCGGCGTCGGCAACGATAACCTCCGCGCATGCGTCGCTCGGCTAGGCTCGTCTCGACCGTGTCGTGGGTTGCCCTCATGGGCAGCATTGTTTTCGGCAGCGCTTCTTATGGCTGCGCGACCTATCACGATGATCTCGTGCGAGCGAAGGCGCACTACGATGCCAATCAGCACGAAAAAGCGCTCGCTCTGCTTCGTGTGCTCGAAGCCGACACTGATTCGCTCCCGACCGGCGAACAAACGCAATACGCATACATTCGCGGCATGACGGACTTTCGGCTCGCGGGCTCGTCGTTGGCTTCCAACGTGACGGGTGGTGCGGCAGATCCGAAGAAGGCGTACCGGACAAACGCTCGGCATTGGCTCGCGATCGCGTCGGCCATCGAGAAGGAAACGCCTGGAGGCCTCACGCCGGATGAGAGGACGCGTCTCGAAGAGTCGCTCACGGATCTGAACAAGGACGTGTACGGCGGAGCCGAAGCGATCGACGAGAAGGTTGAAGGCGGCAAGAAGCCCGATGGTGCTGCTGCGCCTGCTGATCCGGCTGGCGCGCCCGCGCCTGGTACTCCGATGCCGGCTGCGCCTGTGCCTGCGAAGTAGATCGAGCCTCCCACCCGAAGCCCGGGCGAGCGCTCATGACGGTTCGAGAATATCTTAGAACCGTGCAACACCACGCCACATCGTTCACGTCCGTAAGGTTTGGCGCGTTGATCTCGCTGAGCCTGCTCTTGTCGCTCGTGGCTGCATGCACGCCTGCGGGAAAGACAAACACGTCGGTTGTGCAAACGGCTCGCGACAAGAAGTCGGAGCAAGTGATCGAAGTGTCGACGGTCGTGGTGTCCTCCATGGAGGACGCAGAAGTTCAAGCGGAGTTCGAGCGCGCGAAGGGTTTGCTCTTGGCGGGGGAACATCGCGCGGCTGCGGAGTTGTTCGACAAACTCGCCAAGGCTCGTCCCGATTCTGAAGTGGAGCCGCCGTGCTTGTACAATGCTGGCGTTGCGTACGAGACGTTTGGGGCTTGGGACGAATCGCTTTCGCGATATCGCGATTTGGTCCGCAAATATCCCAGTTACGCGCTCGAGCGCAGCACGCTCGTACGCACGAGTCGAATTCTGGCTCAAGTAGAGCGCTGGAGTGAGCTTGTGGTCGTCGCGGACAAACTCTTGCAGCGGGCCGACTTGGCGATGCTCGAGACCATTGAAGTGCGGGGAATGCGGGGGCTCGGGCTCATCGAGCAGGACTTGATTGTCGAGGCGGAGCGGGAAGTATCGATGGCTCGGGATATCATCGAGCAGCAGAGGTTTGGCGAAGCGGGCAAGCCGCCGGTGGAATTGGCGGTGGTATGGTTTGCCCTGGGCGAGGTTCGTCGCAAGAAAAGCGAACAGATTGGATTCGTGCCTGAGCCGGCGAATTTTGCTGAAACGCTCGAGCGGCGTTGTCAGGGATTGCTCGATGCGCAGCGGGCATATACGGATTCGATGCGGAGCTTGGATGCGCGCTGGTCGGCAATGGCTGGTTATCGTCTTGGTCAGTTATATCAGGATTTGTATCGTGACGTCATGCGCGCATCGGTGCCGAAGGGTGCGGACACATTGCGTAAGAAGCAGCTTTTCGAGGGGGCGATGCGATTACGTTATCGCGTGCTGCTCGAAAAGGGGCTGGACATGATGCGCGGGACGGTGCGTTTGGGCGACCGAACGGGCGAGTCGTCGGCGTGGGTAACGCGGGCGAAAGAATCCGAACGAGCGCTCGAATTGGCATTGCAGGACGAAAAAGCGGCGCTCGCGAAAATGCCGTTTACGGAGCAGGAGCTTCGGGAGGCGCTGGAGTCGCTGAAAAAGAAGCCCTGATCAATTTAACTTGGGCTTGCAGCCGAAAAATACGTCAATGCGACTGTGAGCCGATTGTTGGGCCTGGCTGCACGACTCGGGGCACAATTTGATCTTTTTAGGATCGAGCGGATTGTCGAAATACCAACCTGGAGTTTGTCCACAATCGGCTTCGCCGTCCGCCTTGGGGATTTCGGTGCTACTGCCGTCTTCGGCCACGTGTTTGACGACCACCTCGTCGAACTCGAACGGCTCATTTCCAGGAGGCTCGGGAATGATGTATTCGCAGGCCAACGCCGTGGCGCGAATGTCGGCCATCTTTTGCGCGAATTGGGAAATGTTTCCGGTGACGTCGTAAGCGTTGTTCGTGCCCCCTGCCAAGGCAATCTGATTGAGGTTCAGGACGCTCGCGCCGGCGATCGCAATGACGTAGGTTGGCACGGTTGTGCTTTCGAATGCAGCTTTTGCGAGATCTGCAATGAAGGGAATGCTATTCTGGACACCCGGGCAGCTATTGGGATCTCCGTCGCTGGCGAACACGAGAATGACTTTGTGATTCGGCTCGGCCACTTGCTGCTGCGCGGCTGCCCATAACGCGCCATCGAGCGCCCCGTACATGGGAGTCGATCCGCCGTTCGGAAGCTCGCCATCAATGGAGCCTACGAGCGTCGATGCATGTTGCGGTAACGGGCCAATGGGGACGGCAAGGTTGTGGTAATGCAATGCATTACAGACCAGCCCGTCGGCCGGCGCATCAATGGGGAAGTAGAGGAGTCCGACGTTGATCCCGTCCGAAGCTGGGTCCTGGACGAATTGTTTCAATGCCGCGGTGGCGCCCGTCCAGTTGGGGCCATACATGCTTCCCGAACGGTCGAGTAGAATGACGATATCGAGCTGCACGGGTTCGGCTTCGCTTCCGGTTTGGGCGCACGCATCGATTTCCTCGGTGGGCATGCCGGTGTCGAAGACGAATTCGTCGTCATTCGGGGTGTCCGGATTGGTTTGTCCGTTGTCTCCGCCATCCGCATCATTCGATTCGGCAGTATGGGAATCGTGCAGAGGGCTGCCGTACTCGTTATTGGTGGCGCTGCATGCGATATGCATGACTGGAGCGCACAACAAGCCGAAGACGCAACGTTCGATTGCAGTATTCGAGAATATCCGAAACATCGGGCACCTCCTGCGGAATTGGAAATTCCGGCAATTCGCCCGCGTCCACGTTTTAAAACGTGGAAATGCCGGCCGCAAACGCGAGCGAGGGCGGTGCCACCTTTGATGGATTTCGAGAGATTGGGTGACGAGCGTGCGGTCGATTCAGTCGATAGAGTGCGGACGTCGTTGCGAGCTCAAGGGCCCTGTCTTGACGTAATCCGCCAATGCTTGCACGACGGCTGTCGTTACACTGTCGACATCGCCATTTCCGTCAACGTGAATGAGCCGATCTTTGCCGACCAGCTCTTCCGCTCGCAAATATGCCTGCGCTAGCCGCGCTTGAAGGTCCGGCTCTTCGTACAGGTCGCTCGCTCCGCCACGCATTCGACGCCGGTGCTCGGCAACGTCCGGATCCACATCGATGACGATCGTAATGTCCGGCTGCATTGCGTGCTTATTGCACTCGCGAATCCATGAAACGAATTTCGCGCGCTCAGCGTCGTCCTCGATCCCAATCGATTGATAAATGATGCTCGACAATTCATAGCGGTCGGAGATCACCACGTAACCGTCTCGCAAATGCGGGCAGATCTCGCTCTCCAAGTGGTCGATTCGATCCGCCGCGAAGAGCAACGTCATCGTCGCCTCGCGATGATCCGACGGCAAAGTCACGCGCTGCTTCAGCATCAGCCGCAAGAGCGACCCCATCGGCCCGCTGCTCGGCTCCCCCGTTACGTGCACCATTCTGCGCCGCGAGCGCAAAAATGACGCATACCGCGCAGCCTGCGTCGTCGTTCCCGCCCCGTCGATTCCCTCGAAAACGACAAACAGCCCGTCGTTCCCATCCTCGCCATTACGCATCGTCAACCTCTTCTTACCTCGAAACGCCATTCGTAATGGGAGCCGCGTCCTCCCCGAGAACCACATTATCGATGAGCCGTGCACCGCCCGTCCGGATCGCTACGGCCAAAAGCGTACGCTCCGGCGCCGTTTGCTCACCACCCAGCACCTGCAAACTGTCCGGATCGGCTGCATCAATGTAATCGATTTTGTCCGCAATCGGCTCCACATGCGCCCGAGCCAGCCGCACCAATTCGCTCACGCGGCGCTCGCCTGCCGCAAAAGCATGCACGGCTTCCGTGAGACCGCGCGGGATCGCTCGAACTCGCTCACGCGCCTCCACGGGCAAGTACGCGTTGCGTGAAGACATCGCCAAGCCATCGACTTCGCGAATCGTTGCAGCTCCAACGATCTCTACGGGGATGAACAGATCGCGAACAATCCGTTCGATGACCTTGAGCTGTTGGTAATCCTTGCGGCCGAAAAGTGCGATCGACGGGCCAGTGAGGATCAACAATTTTGCGACGACCGTGGCGACACCTTCGAAGTGTCCTGGTCGGTGCGGTCCACAAAGCTCGGCTGCGAGTGGGCCAACGCGAACGCGCGTCTCGTCGCCTGGCGGGTACATATCGTTTGGCAACGGAGCAAATACGCCTGTCGCTCCAGCCTCGCCGCTCTTGTTCACGTCTGCATCGAGGTCGCGTGGATAACGCGCAAAGTCCTCGTTCGGACCAAACTGCGTCGGATTGACGAACACGGAAACCACTACGAATGCCGCACGTTTGCGAGCTTCTTCGATGAGCGCCTGATGGCCTCGATGCAGCGCGCCCATCGTTGGCACGAGCGCCACTCGCTCACCTCGATGTCTCGCTTCATCGCACGCGCGGCGAAACGCCTCGGGCGAGCGCCAGATGTCCATGGCGCCCAAACTAGCAGAAAGACCTCTGCGCGGCGCACCAGCATGTTGTGTACCGACGTGATGTCCGCGTGCCTGACCTTTTGAGATCCGTGCTGCTAGACTCGGCCCCATCGTGACGTTCGAGACACCCAATACACCCGATGTCGCTTCGATTCCTTCTGTCCGTTCGGCTTCGCAAGTGCCCGGACCTGGCGATTTGAACGACCCGGCGCACTACCTGAACCGCGAGCTTTCGTGGCTGGAATTCAACGGACGCGTGCTGGCCGAGGCCGCATCGCAAGAGGTTCCACTCTTCGAACGGCTCAAGTTTCTCGGCATCTTTTTCTCGAATCTGGATGAGTTTTTCATGGTACGCGTCGCGGGCCTTCAAGCCCAAACGTTGCGGACCATCAGCGAGCTTCCGCCCGATGGCATGAAGCCTCAAGAGCAGCTCGTCGCGATCAGTGCCCGAGTTCATACGCTCGTCGACAATGCCTACAAGCTTTGGAATTCCGACATTCTTCCGGCGCTTGAAAAAGCGGGCATTCGTATCGTTCGTCCGGAAGAACTCGACCCGACCGAACTGGCAGCACAAGACGAACGGTTTCGTACGGACATCTTCCCGATCCTGACGCCGCTGGCGATCGATCCGGGCCATCCGTTTCCGCATCTGCGCAACAAGAGCATCAACCTCGGCATCATGTTCAGCCGCGAGCACGATGGAGACGAACCAGGCTTCGGCGTGATCCAAGTGCCTCCGATGCTGAGCCGCCTCATGCGCGTGAAGGTCGAAGGTTGCGCACGTGCGTTCATTTTGCTCGAAGACTTGATCGCTCGACACGTGAAAGAGTTTTTCCCGGTCTCACGTTTGCGCGGGACTTATCCGTTCCGCGTGACGCGCAACTGGGATCTCGAGATCGACGAAGAAGAAGGCGAAGACCTGCTCGAAACGATTCAAGCCGAGCTCCGTCGTCGTGATCGTGGCAATGCCGTGCGTGTCGAGATCGGAGTCGGAGGAGGAGTCGGGGCGAGTGTGCAGCGACTCTGCCGCGCAGTTGGTGTTGATCCGACGCTCGATGTGTATCGAGTGTCGGGGCCGTTGAGCATCACGGATCTCGTTTCCATCGTGCCCGATGATCTTCGTCGCGAGCTTCGTGACGAAAGGTATTCGCAGAACGTTCCAAGCGTTTTCCGCGATGCAGAAGATCCTTTTGCGGTCATCCGCGAGCGCGATGTGCTGTTGCATCATCCGTACGACTCGTTCGATCCGGTCGTCGAGTTCATCTCGCGAGCTGCGGACGATCCGAACGTGCTGGCGATCAAGCAGACGCTGTACCGCACGGGTGGCGATTCACCGATCGTCAAAGCGCTCGCGCGAGCGGCGGAGAACGGCAAGCAAGTCACAGCGATCGTCGAGCTGAAAGCGCGTTTCGACGAAGCGTCGAACATTCGTTGGGCCAGAACGCTCGAACAGAGCGGCGCGCAAGTCATCTACGGTTTGTTGGGGCTCAAAACACACGTGAAGGCGTTGCTCGTCGTGCGTCGCGAGAAAGACAAACTGCGGCGGTACGTGCATCTGTCGACGGGTAACTACAATCCGCAAACGGCGCGTTTGTACACCGACATCGGGCTGTTTACGGCGAACCGAGAAATCGGTGAGGACGTCACGTCGATCTTCAACTTGCTGACGGGCTACAGCGCGCCGCCGAGGTGGAATCGGCTCATCGTCGCGCCGCTTGGTTTGCACGAAGCGATCTTGGGGTTGATCACGCGCGAGGCCGATCATGCGCGGGCGGGGCGCAAGGCCGAGATCGTGGCGCAGATGAACGCGATCGTAGATGTCGACGTCATCAACGCGCTCTACGCCGCAAGCCAAGCGGGTGTCGACATCAAGTTGTTCGTGCGAGGTGTGTGCTGTTTACGTCCGGGCATCCCGGGTTTGTCCGAGCGAATCACGGTCCGTGCGATCATCGATCGCTTCCTCGAGCACAAGCGCATGTTCCGTTTCGCCAACGGAGGCACCGAGGAAGTGTATTTTTCGAGCGCCGACTGGATGCCGCGAAACTTTCAACGCCGCGTCGAGGTGCTCGTTCCGTTGCTCGATCCGGCCGTCAAAGCTCGTGCAGAAGACATGCTCACGGTGCAAGCGAGCGACAACAGTAAGACGTGGACACTCGAAGCTGATGGTCGGTACAGCAAGGTTGCGATGCCTGCGGGGGCAACCGCTGTCCGTGCACAACAACGCTTCATCGATCAGACGCGTGAGCGTCACAAGCCCGGTGATGCGCTGACGCGTGGCGGCCGCTTTCACATCTTCCAGGTGGGTCACGGCGAAGGCGACGACATGCGCCGCAAGATCGGCAAGAAGAAGAACAAGGGCACGCATTCGCCGTGAGCGTGCCGGGGTGAGGCTAGGGCGATACGGTCACTTTACGAACGACATCGCCATCGACGAACGAAGACCAGCCGCCCGTAGCTCGACCAATCCATGCGTATTGGCCATCGAGGTGCGGGTGCCGGCCGTGCATGACGAAGAACTGACTCGATCCGGTGTCTCGTCCTGCGAGCGCCATGCCTACGGTGAGTGTGTCGAAGGGCAGCGGTGACGTTTCACAACGCAGCGAAGGTTTGCCCGCGGGGCCTCCGTAACCGTCTCCGAACGGCGCTCCGAGTTGCGTGACGAATCCGGGCACCACGCGATGCACGACCATGCCGTCGTAATAACCAGCGCGCGCTAGCTCCACGATGCGTGTCACAGCGAGCGGCGCGACGCGCGCATCGAGCGTCACCGTCATCTCTCCTGCGTCCGTATCGAGCGTCAGCTTGACTTCGCCCGATACAAGCTGTGCGGCTTCTGCAGGCAGAGGTCCTCCACCAGGCGGAGCTGCGCACGTGGGCGCTTTGTTTCCAAGCAGTCCGAGCGCTTTCGCGGCGCGCTTGCGGATCTCTGGCCACGACGAGTTGCACAGCTCTTCCAGACGCGGCTTCGCATCGCTCACGCCCAGCGCGCCTACGGCTTCCATCATCGACGACGTCAGTTCGATGTCGTTCTCTGCATCGGCACGTCCCAAAGCCGTCACGAGCGACTTCACGATCGACGCGGCAGGTTTTACGACGACAGGCTCTCCCGTTTGGTTTTCTTCATCATTCTTCTTCTTTTTGCGTCTCTTCTTGGGTTTGTCGTGGTCGTTCGCGAGGGCAGGTTTACGACCGATCACTTGTGCTGCCGTCGCCACGATTCCTGGTTCGGTGGCCCCGAGAGCCGCTTCCAAGATCGCGCGCGCTTCGTCCGCCAGCTCTTCATGCGTCGCGAGCAGCTCGAGCGCTGCTTGCCTCGCACGCACGTCTCCGCCGGTCGCGTAAGTCTTGAACAGCACGAGATCTGCGCCTCGGATCTCTGACCGATCGAGCACTTCGACAATCGTTCGAGCACCAATCGATCCTGGTTGTCCCTCGGGTTTGGCTCCTGCATCAGGAGCGCCCGCGTCGGCAACGTCGGCTGTTTCGGTGTTTGTCTTGGTCAGGTCACACGCGGTGAGGAGTTTGTCGCGAGCGTCCGATTTGGCCACGAGCGATGCGGCCATGCAACGTATCCACGACAAGCGGCGCAGCACGGTGATCGGCGCAGATGGTGGCGGAGCAAGTGCGGCGAGACCTTTCAGTTCTTTGGTCGCTTTGCCTGGCGCTTCCAGTGATCCGAGCGTTGCGAGCAGCACGCCGATCTCTTCGCCCATGGCCGTTGCACCCACGGCATCAGACGGGGGCACGAGCTTTTCGAGCGCGGCTTGCAGTGTTCGTTGTCCCGTAAATCCAAGCCTTTTCAGTGCACGCGCGGCTTCTGCGCGCTCCGACGCGTTGAACACGTCTGCCGATCGCAACACGCGATCGAGATCGGGTGCGGCTTCTGCTCCCGCTCGCCCGAGAGCACGCACGGCCAAGAGACGTTGCGCACCTGGTTCTGCCAAGCGCGCTGTCGCCACTTCACGCAAGCGAGGCATCACCGTGACGGGCACGTGCTCCATTCTTCCGATCGCAAACAATCCTTCGGGAGCTGGCGGGGCTGACGCGCTTCCTGCGGCGAGGTTGAGCAACGCAGCGAGCGTTTCTTCGCGCAGTCGTTCTTTCACGATGACGAGATCGCCTAGGGCGAGCGCTGCAGCGGCTGCTCGTGCGGGCGCTGCCGACAGCCACGCGACGAGCGTTGCTTCGCTTTCTTCGGCTCCACAACGTCCGATGGATCGAGCCATCGCGGTTTGGGGATCCAAACGATTCGGCGCAACGCTTCCTGCGTCGGATGCGTTTTCCGAAGATGCTTGCACCTCAAACGATAACGAACGTGCAGCGAGAGCCGTGACGGTTGCTTTTTCATTTCCTTTGCAAGAAAACCCAAGGCCATACGCGGCCCAAGCAACGACGTCGGGATCTTCGTCTGACAGAGCCCGCAACAAGCCTGCGCGAGCTTCCTCTCCACCGATTCGTGCCAGTGCTCGTGCTGCTGCTCGTCGTACCGAAACCGCACGATTTTGTTGATCAGCGGGCGTGATCTCCGTGGCTGATCTTCGGTACTCCGCTTGCAGGATCGCGACTTCACGCTCGCGCGCTTCGTCCATCACTGCGTGCGCATCTGCGCTTGCATCGACGCCTGCATCGTTCGTGGGGCCAGTCGATGTGCACGCCATCAGCGATGCGACAAACGTCCCGACCAACGTCAGAGAAAGCGACGAGCTTCGTGTTGCGCTACCGGTTCTCATTCCGCGATTTCCTCGCCTTTTTGCTCGTGGCTCGAGTTTGTCCGAAGGACACGCGTGAAGGCATCGGCGCGCTGTATCGCGCGCGCATCGAGCCAAGTGCAAATTCGTTCGTGCCCAAAACGATAGACTCGTCCCACGATGCCGCGGCGGATTCCGACGGACGGCAAAGGCCAAGCGTCGATGCCCATGGCTTGAAAATTCGCGATCGCGCGTGCCACGTGCCACTCGCAGGTCACCACGGCGATTCGTCGCGCACCCAGGCGTCGAAGTAGCTCGGCCGAAAAGATTGCGTTTTCGTGGGTCGAGAGAGACCACAGCTCACGCGTCACGGCGCTTTCGGGCACGCCCGCGCGAAGTAGCTCCTGACGCAGCATTTCCGCTTCGATCTGCGCTCCCCAACGCCGCCCCCCGCTGGCGATGACGTGAGGAGCGACACCTTCAAGGTACGCTTCAGCGGCTCGTGCGGCCCTTCGAGCAGCGGTCGTTGTGGGCCGTCCCGAGGGCAACACGCGGCATCCGAGGACGACGATGGCGTCGGCGTGTTCCCGCATCCCGCCGACGATAGCCGAAGCTGGGCACGAGGTCAGGTCGACTGTGGCGCATGGAGCGCGGCGTCATGGCCCGCGCCGTACCGAAAGTAACTTTGGGGGCGCGATTTATTTGACGTTCTGCCCCAAACCCATTTATCACGGGAAATCGTGACCATGGCGGGGGCGGAAGGGCGATCAGGATGCGACTAAAGATGTGGGGTGTCCGCGGAAGCATCCCCACGCCCGGCCCCGATACGGTCGAGTTTGGCGGCAATACGAGCTGTTACGAGGTTCGGGCCGGCGACACATTGGTGATTTTGGATGGCGGCACGGGACTGCGGCTACTTGGCCAGAGTCTGCTTGCTGAGATGCCCATCGAGGCGTGGCTTTTCTTTAGCCACGTGCACTGGGATCACATCCAAGGTTTTCCCTTCTTCACGCCAGCGTTTGTCCGCAAAAACGTGATTCACCTTTTCGGTGGTCACAACGTGTCGCGCACGCTGGAAGAGACGCTCGCGGGGCAGATGGACTACCCGAGCTTCCCGGTACATTTGTCGGAAATGGGCGCGAAGATGACGTTTCGTGACCTTTACGAAGGCGAGGTCATCACCATCGGCAGCAAGCAAGATGTGCGCGTGTCGAACGCTCGAGGAAACCATCCGAACGGCGTGTACGCGTATCGCGTCGAGCACGAAGGCAAGTCGATCGTGTACGTCACGGACTCTGAGCACTACGCGATCGTTGATCCGAAGTTGCGCAAGCTCGCACAAGGCGCGGACGTGCTCATTTTCGATGCGATGTACACGCCCGAAGAATATGCGGGCCAGGCCGGTGGTGGACCGAAGACCGGCTGGGGCCATGCGACATTCGTGGCGGGTTGCGAGCTAGCGGTTGCCGCGGGCGTCAAGCAGCTCGTCTTGCATCATCACGATCCAAGTCAGACGGATGCGATGGTGCGCGACAAAGAAAGACGAGCGCGCGAGCTGTTCCCAAACACGATCGCTGCGCGCGAAGGTTTGGTCATCGAGATCTAAGCCGAGACGAGATTGATCAGTCGCGCGCGCACTCGTTCTTTCGCGCGTTCTTCAAGTTGCCTCACGCGCTCTTTGCTCACGCCAAAGTCCACTCCAAGTTGCTCGAGCGTCACGGGCGTTTCGCATAGCCATCGAGCCTCCGCGATCTTGCGCTCTCGTGCTGGAAGCTCTGCGATCACTTGTTGCACCGCTTCAGCAACCTGCCGCCGCTCTTCCTCGATGCACGCTTCGTCTTCGGGCGTGGGCGCTTGTGACACGAGCCGATCGATCGGCGCATCTCCGTCAGGGTTTTTCTTGTCCAAACTCACGTCGTGCGCTGCGAGCAGCGGGAGCAACCACATCACTCGCTCGCGAGACAATCCGCTCTGCTCGGCAAGCACATCCGGATCTCGTTCGTGCGTGCGTCGGTAGAGCCTGAGCATGCGTCGTTCGGGTTTGGACGATCCGAGTCGCACGATGCGGTAGCACTGCGCCACGTACTCGCGAATCTGCGCGCGGATCCAGTACGCCGCATACGTCACCAGTCGACAGCCGCGCGTGGGATCGAACCTCTCGGCGGCTTTCAACAAACCGATGTTGCCCTCTTGCACGAGGTCATCGATGGGCGCGCCCCATCTGCGGTACTCGAGCGCGATGGTCATGACAAACGGCACGCACTTCTCGATGAGCGCTTGACCCGCGTTCCGATCCCCGTTGCGCCAGCGGGTCGAAAGCTCGGTCTCCTGCTCGGAGGTCAGCGGCGTTCGCTTCTGGACTTCGACCTTGCGCATCCCGAAAAGAGCGACTTCGCGTTGGCGGCTGGCCATGGTCGTGTCTCCTTGCGCCCACGCACGCGTCCTTGCCGTAGCTGGTCGAGGCGCTGCATGTTCGCAGTCGGCACGCACATGCACGCTTGGTGCCGCGCAGATTTCGCGGCCCTTTGCCGCAAGTCTTTCGCCCATTCGCGCAAACCTCACGTCATGGGCTGTGCACGCGAAACGTTTGCGGGATCGACGTCGTGCTCTCGCAGCGGATCCATCAACCCACGCTTTGTTGCCGCGATCCAAAATCGCCAGGCGTGGTTTTCACTTCCTCGTTCCGCTCGTGGTATGCCTCTTTCAGCGCGTGGACAGGCGTATTTTAAAGACGAGTCCGTATGTGGTCGGCGGTGTTGTTCTGGCACTGCTCGCAGCACGTCCGCCTCTGGAAGAACCGAAGACCGCGCAAAAAGGTTTGGCGCACTGGTCGCTGTTGCTCGTCGACTTCCCCGAAGAAGAAGCGATGGGCGTCGAGTGCGGCACGCAGCAAGGCGGAGGCCTCACGTTGCCCACCGGTGCTCCTGCTTCGCTTTCGTGCGAGTCGGCGCGTTTGATCATCACCCAGGTGCGCGACAACCTCGCCGCCGTCACGCCTCCCGTCGAGCCCGCAAAGTTTGCCGGAGCCGCTGCCGATTGGCTCGACCCGCATGGCCTGTGGTCGGCCGCTCCAGACGCTCCGGTCGCGGCGGTCTTTGAACGCGAGGCCGAACAACTTCTGCGCGAGCTCGAAGCTCCCCGGGCCGCTGCATGTCCCACGGCGAACGTGATCGGAGCCGCGTTGTCGAGCTGGATGAAAGAACTGCGTGCCTCTTTTGCCGACGGCATGAAGCTCGACAATCCCGCGTCACGCTCGGTCGCCGATGGTTGGCAAAGAGTTTGTCGCGGACCATTTCAAGATGGACCGATCACTCGTAGTGGCAAAGATCTCGCGCGAGAGCTTGGTCGCGATGTCGCGATGGCCCGAGCTTGTTACGGAGCGTCGCTCGATCCGTTTGTCACGGCCGCACAGGACCGCCTCTTTCCGGATCTGTCTGCCGAAGCGTGGGGACGCGTCGTCATCGCCGCAGCCGTGCGTGCGTATGTCCCGCAGATCGATGCGCATGGAGCGTGGGCTCCGCTCGAAGAAGAAATCTCCATCTACGACCTCGATCTCGAAACACATCCACCGCTGCGTTTGTGGTCCGAGATGACTCGCACTGCGCTCGGCATCAAGATCGATCGAGGCGCGCTGCCTCCACTTCTTGATAGCGATGTCGTGCTCTCCGTGCGTGGCGTGGCGCTTGCGGGCATGAGCGTCGAGCAAGCCGAGCAGACGGCGATCCTTGCCGATGTGCCGCACAACTCTGCGGTGACCGTCAAAGTTTTGCGCGCCGGATCGAGCACTCCACAAGAGTTCGTCGTGCAGCCTCCAGCGTCCGAGTCAGCCGAGGTTCCGGTCGAGTCGGCTGAAGAGTTGCAACTCGATTGGATTCGTTATGGCGATGGTCGCGCAGCCGTGATCGGCATTCGCGACGTGCCTGATGATCTTGGTGAGCGCATCAGTGCAGCGATTGCTCGCGTGCGGGCTGAGCACGATGCGCGTGGTGTCGTGCTCGATGTTCGGGCCAACGGTGGTGGATCGACCGATGGTGCGATCGCCGCGTTAGGTCACTTCTTGCCAGGGGCGACGTTGTTTCCGATGCGTCGTCGAGATGGCGGCATCGAGATCGAACGAGCTCCGGAAATCGCTTTGGAGCATCGTTGGAACGGACCTTTGGCCGTGCTCGTCGATGGAGACTCGGCCAGCGCTGCCGAGATGATTGCTGGTGCGATTGGAAGTTATCGTCGAGGCATCGTCGTTGGTGACAAGACGTATGGCAAAGGGTGTGCTCAGGAGTATCTCGACGACGATGCGCATGCAGGTGTGCTTCGCTTGACGACGCTCTTGTTCGCCTTGCCGGATGGATCGCCTGTGCAGAAGGTCGGCATCTTGCCGCAGATCACCATTTCGCTTCCGTCGGCGAGCGAACGGGAAGCGCTGCTTCCGCGCGCGCTTGGGCCATGGCGAGGTCCGGACGTGCGTGATGCGTCGCTCGTGCACACCGTGCCGTGGTCGGTGCATGGCGGGCGAGTGGGCCCGTGTGAAGACGAGGCGGTTTGTCGGAGCTTGCGAGTGATTGGTGCTTCGGCTGCAGCTTCTCGCTAGCAGCTCGTTGACTTAATCTGCTCGCACCCGAAATCGTCGGGCGCTCGCGACGATAATTCAACGGGCTGCTAACGCTTGAACAACTTGCCGAAGAGCCCGCCGCTGTTGGTGGCTGCGCTCTCGTCGGGTTTGTCTTTACCGCGTAGTTTGGCCAAACGAACCTCACGCGCGGCATCGATGTTGCGCGGATTCAGTTCGAGCGCACGCGCAAAATCTTTGTAGGCGCGGTCGTGGTAGCCGGAGCGTTGCAAAAGCACCGCGCGGTAGAAGATGGCGCGTTCGAAGTCCGGCTCTTTCTTCAGAATTTGGTCGAGCTTGATGATGAGGTCATCGTAAGCAGTGCTCGTATGTCCGTCCTCGAGCTTGGGCACGGGGCGCCGCTGAGCGAGAATCCAGGCGAGCAACGCTGAGTATGCGGGTTGGTCCGGGTCGGCCTTTGCGGCTTTGGCTGCATGCGCTTCGGCCTGCGTCAATTCGTTCTTTTTCAAGAACACTTCAGCCTTTTGCGCTTCAAAGGCTGCGTTGACCGCGCGATCGACGACTTCTTGCTCTTCCGCTTCGGAAAGCACCGGTGCAACGGGTTTTCCCTCGGCTTTCGGCTCTACGGCGGCTTTCAACTTGGCCAGGTATGCCCCACGCCGCCTGTCGTCGGACAGCTCGTTGTATGCAGACGTGATGCGCGTGAACAACGCCTGCGCCGGAGGCCGCAGATCCGGCAGATCTCCAAGCCGATCCGGGTGGAAGATCTTGGCCATTCCAAAGTACGCGTCGCGGATTTCGAGCACCGAGGCGTTTTCTGCGATGCCGAGCAGATCGAAATGATTTTCGCTCGTTCCCGATGCGAGTTTCGCTTCGATTTCCGCGCGGCGTTTGTCCGCTGAAACCGTTTCGAGCACTCGATAGGACATCGGCATTCTCGACGACGGTGGCGCTTCGTGCACGTCTGGAGCTGATTCCATGCGCACGCGCGGCCCCGTTTGTTCCACGGGAGTTGGCCCAGTCGTGCTCGCTTTCGGCGGCGTCCAGGTCGAGGCAATGCCGGAGACTCCAGCAGGATTCGTTTTGTGAGTTGCTGTCGGCGCCGCCGTTTGCACCACTGCAGACGACGTGACTTCAACACCGACGGGCGGCCGCGCGGGAAGGCCAAAATCGAGATGTCGCGTAATGGTCAAACCGTAAATCACGCCACGTACGATTTGATCGGGCACGCCGCTCGTCGATGCGAGATCGGCAAACGTCATAGCCTGCTTGCGCAACCTTTCGACGAGCGCTCGTTCTTCCGGCGTCAACCTGAAGCGTTCGGGAGCGGCTCCTACGGCCAGCTTGATGGACTGCGCTCGCATTACTTTGCGCATCGTCGACGCTGCGAACGGGCTCGCCACACACGCTCGCGCGGCGCTCATGATTTTCGCTAGCGGCTCGACACGAGCAATCGCTGGAGCTGCCTCACTGAAAAGGTTTTCCCGCGCATAAAACCCGTATCGAGTTTCATCGGGCAGCAAACAGAGATCGATGATCGCTTTTTCCAGCATGGCGCGATCTTCGGCGACCTTGCCCTCGCGCGTTTGAGCGCGTACGGGGCAGCCATCCTGGACAAATAATCCCAAGTGCACGCCTGAATGCGGCGTCAGCACCATCGTTCCCGTCAGCCTTTTGTCGAGCAGGTAGACGTAAAGATGCAGCAGGGGAGTTTGTCCTAAAGTCCCTTCAGCCGCGGGGGTTTGTCCGTTGGGGATAGCGACCATGGCGGCATCGTTGCGAGCAGTATTAGGGGCAGACATAGCGCTTTCGTAGGAAGCTCCAAGGATGCCAGTCTCCTGTCTGATGCGCAATCG
>CAZETM010000053.1:0-25566 GCA_964514885.1 uncultured Polyangium sp.
CCCCTCGACGCTAAACTTGGGCAAACCATCCTCGACCACTGGATAAACATACGTCGGATGCTCGTACGCAAATGCCCCCATACTCGCGAGCGCCTCGATTTCCCCCAGCGCCGCAAACCATCCTCGCACGTTTTTCCCGGCACGCGATCGAAATCGCTCGAGCGCCGCCGCGCAAAACACGTCCCACAATAAAAATATGTTGGCCAAAAGATGAATCAAACCACTATGACGAAGCTCGACGTATCCCAAGATTCGCTCGAATGATGCCAATTCTCGAGACGCCGGATGCGAGCCAAGCCCAAGCGTCTTTTGTAGCGATTGCAGGCGCGCCGATTCGAACTTCTCGGCCTCGATACGCGAAAACATGTCCCGATAACGACCAAATGGAGATTCCTTCGATGCCGCTTGTCCCAACATCGGAGCGATTTTGCCGCCCAACAAAAACAGCACCACGAGCTGAATCACGAATGGCACGTACCACCCACGACGAAGAATCGCCGGCGCAGCCTCTCCCCAAATCGAGCCGACCGCGAATAGCCCGAGGGTCAAAGGTACCAAGACAAACGCCGACCGAACGAGCAACCGATCGAAGCTCGAATCGATCACCGGCGGCATCTCCGCCCACGCCATGAGCAGATCGATGGAACGACCTCGTGTTTGTCCCGCCACACCTAACGCCGCCAAGTCTTCACGAAACATCGCTCGCGCCGAAAGCTCTCGCACCGCGTCTTGACGTGCAGTGATCTCTGCGGGTGTTGCACGCGAAGCAAGCCATGCCGCAAGCGTCGACGTACCCGGTGCAGTGCGCGTGTCGTCCAATAGTTGGAACACCGACGATGCACCAAACACGTCAAGATCGAGCGCGTACGGATGACTCGGGTCCGCAACGGGGGATCCCGGAAGCGGCGCAGGGAGTTTGTCCGAGGTTCGATCGAGCCAGCGATCGACAATGCCAATGCGCGCGAGCACGTCAGTCTCGCGTGTGACGAGCGAGCCATGCACAACCACGACGACGAAGAACGCGACCCACGCGACCGCAACGAGCACCCACATGAACACGGGTACGTCACGCGTGAGCGCGTAGCCCAGCGCTGCCGCAGCCGCGAGAAAGAGCACGCCACGCAGACCAGACAAACGGGCCGAACGCGTGGTGAGGTCCCGTTCGAGCGACGCGAGAGCTTCGCGACGCGCACGCAATGCAGAAGCAGAATCAGACACGCGCGGAGACTACCGCGGCCGGGGGCATGTACGCTCGGTGGATTTCGTGCAAGCCTTGAGCACGCATGTCGGCGGCAAAGTCTTCTCGTCCCACAATCGTCCTCGCCGTAAGTGGCAGCATCGCGGCGTACAAGGCCGTCGAGGTTGCACGGCTGCTCAAAAAAGCAGGCGCCCGCGTGCTTCCGCTCCTGACTCGCGCCGCCAAGGAATTCGTTGGTCCACAAACGTTCAGCGGCATCACGGGCGAACCCGTCGCCGAAGACATGTTCGACCCGGACTTCCCCGGTGAGAAACATGTTGACCTCGGACAAACCGCCGACCTCGTGCTCATCGTGCCCGCAACAGCCGATTTGCTCGCGCGTTTGGCTGCTGGACGAGCCGACGATCTGCTGACGGCGCTCGTGCTTTGTGCATCGTGTCCGGTCGTCGCTGCACCAGCGATGCATCCGCGGATGTGGGCTCATCCTGCAACGACGCGAAATGTGGCGACGATCCTCGGCGATGGTCGCATCTCGTTCGTGGGGCCTGTCGACGGCGAAGTCGCTTCGGGCGAACGAGGGCTCGGGCGTTTGGCGGAGCCGGAAGCGATTGTCCGGGCCGCACTCAATCTTTTGACCTCCAAGGATCTGCAAGGACTGCGCATCGTCATCACCGCTGGCCCGACGGTCGAAGACATCGATCCGGTGCGCTTTCTGGGCAATCGTTCCACAGGCAAGATGGGGTTTGCCCTGGCTGAACGAGCGGCTGCACGAGGCGCCGACGTGACGCTCATCGCGGGACCCGTATCGCTTGGTACTCCAACGAATGTGCGGCGCGTCGACGTGCGTGGTGCGTTGTCGATGAAGGCCGCGTTGTGGGAGTCGCTCGGGACAAACCTCGATCGCGCCGATGCGTTGATCATGAGCGCTGCAGTGGCTGACTATCGCCCCGCCGAGACGAGCACGACGAAGCGAAAACGATCGGCTGAGCCGCTCGAACTCAAGCTCGTTCCGAACCCAGATCTGCTCGCCGAAGTGGGCGCGGTACGGAAAGACAAACTCCCGGTACTGGTAGGATTTGCCGTGGAAACTGGCGACGATGAAACGATCGTGCGTTACGCCCATGGTAAGCTCGAAGCGAAACGTGTCGACATGGTGGTTGCCAATCGCGCGGACGAAGCGTTCGGTCGAGACGACAATCGCGCGACGATCGTGACGCGAGATGGAGCCGAGCCGCTGGGTGTGCTGACGAAGCAAACGCTTGCAGATCGGATACTCGATCGCCTTGCAGAGAGGTGCCGGTGAGCGACTCGGAAGGCTCGGAAGTCGAAGCGTCAAATGAACCGAATGAACCTGAAGGCGATGAAGAGACGCCGCAGGTCGAAGAGACATCGTCACGAGAAGCGTTTGTCCTGGCCGGTGGAGTGACGTTGTTGAGCGCAGCTCTGGTTGGGTTTGCGTTTTCGAATCCGGACACTCCGTTGATGTTGGGATCGATGTTCGCTGGATACGCCGTGCTTGCGGGATACACGCTCCGTCGGTTGTGGCGTCGCGACGAGTTGGACGAGCAAATGCGTCCGCGCGCGGGGGATTTGTCGATTGGCGCGGTGGTTGCGGCGCTTCTGTATGCGGTGGCGATGGCGGTGCATTTGGTGGTGACCTCGCCGCCGTCGCCGCGATCTGCCTGGATCATGCGGATTTATGGCGCATTGGGTGATCCTTCGTCGGAGCACCGGCATCTCATTGGAGGTGTCGTCTTCTTGGTGGCCGCGCTTGAAGAATTGGTTTGGCGGGGCTTAGTGATGCGCGTACTCACGGAGCGGCTCGGTTGGCTGCGCTCGTGGATTCTGCAAGCCGTGCTGTTTGGCGTGGCACACGTGCCGACGATGTTCTTGCTGGGCGATCCGCGTGTGGGACCGAATCCGCTGCTGGTCACGGCAGGAATTGCGTATTCGCTGGTGTGGGGGCGATTGGCGCTGCGAATGGATCGCCTTCCGCCGGCGCTATTTGCTCACGCGTTGTTTACGTGGGCGGTATTCGAGTTTCCGATTTGGAGACCGTGACTCGAAAAACTCCCCTTTCCACGTAGCGGCGTAGCCGCGGAGTTGGAGAGGGGTTGGGGGTGAGGCGAAATCAGCCATTCTTTCGATTGCGGCGACGAGCAACCGAAATGCCCGCAGCGGCCATGCCGAGCGCCACGATGGTGGACTCGAACGGCGATTCGCGTCCCGGAGCAGCAGCACAGAAGCCTCCGGGCGCCTCCGCACTGCCGGTGCAATCGCAGCCAGTGATTGTGCACACACATTCGCCGCGCGCCGACACGTTAACCTCGAGCCCCTGCTCGATAAGCGCGTCGATACAGCTCTGCACGTCCGTTGCATTGACGTACTGGCCATTGCAGAACAAACCGCCGGCCGGCTGCTGGCAGGCGACCTTGCAGCCACCCTCGACGTCGGCATAACACTTGAGATCGCAATCCAAGTTGACGTTCGAGGTGCATGCACCGCTGCAACATTGATCGCAATGCTCGGTGCAGCTACTTGGAACGACTTTGCAGTTATTGCGACAATGTTGCGTGCAGCTCGCCTCGGCGTCGACCACGCAATCGCGGGTGGGGTATTTGGCTTGGCAATCATCGATGAACGGTTGTTCGCATTCGTCGTGACAACCCTGGATGCAATCGAGTTTGGCGGGGTCACACTGCGCGATACAGCTAACGCCACAGCCACCAGTGCAGGTCTGCGTCGCGGTCAACGTGCATCCGCCATCGCATGCGGCGATGAACTTGAGCGGCGTGCACTCGGCTTCGCATCCGCCTTCGATTTTGACTTCGCAACCGAGACCGTTCTTGTCGAAGTTGAACGTACCGCATTGAGCCGGCGGCGTGATTGCAAGCGCGGAAGACGAAGCGAGCAAAAGGGTCGGGAGAGCAAGGAGCGAAAGAGCGAGTTTGCCGAAGTTCATGTTGGGTTTTCCTTCCGAGGGTTAAGCCGAAAGTATCAGGATTTGCGGTTGATAGGCGCTCGCCTCACGCGCGCGCGAGGCCACGATGGACGAGATCCCGCCGCAAAACTTCACAGCGCGGAGGTTAGATTTTTGCTTGGGGGAAAACTGGCGGGGAGCGTCGTTGCACGTCGCAACGTGGCGTAACGCGAGATCAGCCTTCCATGCGCGACAACTCTTCGTCGGAGACGTCGAAGTCAGCGTAGACGTTTTGCACGTCGTCGTGATCATCGAGCGTGTCGAAGAGCATCAAGCACACTTCGGCATCGCGGCCCGTGGTGGGCTTTTTGTTCTTGGGCACATACGCAGGACCGCTGGATTTCACGGCGATCTTGGCATCCTCGAGCGCCTTCACGACCGGGTCGATCAACTCGATGGCGCACGTGATGAACCACTCTTCGCCTTGGTCGACATAGTCGTCCGCGCCGGAGCCCACAGCGATTTCCATGAGCTGATCTTCGGTCGCGGCTTCCTTCGCAACCGTGATGACGCCCTTGCGATCGAAGGCCCAGCCGGCTGTACCGGACGAACCCATCACGCCGTTGTTTTTCTCGAAGATTTTACGAATCTCGGCGACGGTGCGGTTTCTGTTGTCCGTCATCGCTTCGACGATGAACAAAGTTCCGCCAGGGCCGGTGCCTTCGTAGTTGATCTCTTCGTAGTTGGCCCCTTCGAGCTCGCCCGTGCCGCGCTGGATGGCACGTTTGATCGTGTCGGCGGGCATCGCTTGCGAGCGCGCATCCGTGGTGGCTTTGCGCAAGCGCGGGTTGCCGTCGACGTTACCGCCGCCCATCCGGGCCGCGACGCTGATCTCTTTGATCAGCTTGGTGAAGAGCTTGCCGCGCTTGGCATCGAGCGCGCCCTTCTTGCGCTTGATCGTGGCCCATTTTGAATGGCCGCTCATCGCTGTCCTGCTCCCTCGGAGAATGCGCGCACGCGGCGCGCCATCGTAAATCGGCCCGAAAGGTAGCGAGATGCGACAGCCGAAGCAACCAGGCCGTAACCAGTGCAAGCGTTTTTCTTGCGGCGTATGTCCCGACGCGTCCGTTCGGTCGTGAGGCTCGGATTTTGACGCGCGTCATGCGCCGCGCCGCACCACTGCGACGTCCGTCTGGTGGTCTCGATGCGTGTGGCCACTCGATGGAGTCGGCTCGCGCGGTCACCGAGTCAGCGTTCACGAAGTTTGTCTGGGATGGGTTGGTCTGGGCTGGGAACGCGGACAAACCTCACTACAGCATCCGCTCGACACTCGTTAGGGCGGCCATGCAACGCCCGTGGGCGGCAAGAGCCATGGACGTACCCAGTCAAGGATATCCGGCAGCACACGAATGGCGCGACGAACCAGTTCCCGCTCTTTGGGATGATTGGGACGTAGAAAATACGAGCGCAAAATGCACAGATACGGCATCGACGCATCCAATTCTTCACGAATACGGTCACACGTTTCCGCCGAGATTGGGTTTTCGTTGACAGATCTCGCCAAGAAATAACGGAAGTTCGATAATTTTTGGACCCGCATTCGTTGAAATCGATCCATTTTGATAATGCTCGCCGTTTCGACCGCACGAACATCGTCCTCCCGATAAAGACACTCTCCGCTAGTTTGATCCCAATCAAAATGTTCCAGTGGCTCATCACGAGTCGGATCGATCAACCTGGGCTCACCGTTATCCAATGGGAATTCAGTACGTTTCTCGCTATTGCAATCTCTACATGCAGCCAGTAAATTCTCCCAATCGAACATTTTCGCAGGATAGTCCGTTTTTGGCCAAAAATGATCCACCGTTTGCGCCGACGGTGACTCGCAATAGACACACTTGTCGCGGCACGATGACTTCACCTTGCGACAGATGTTTGGCCCAACCTCCTCGTCTTTGCCTTTGCCTTGTGTGAATGAGCCCCATTTGCTGCTAATCACACTCGACTCCGGCTCGACCAAAGCGACTTCGGCTTTTCGCTTCGCCAAATGGGCACGATTACGCTCGTCCAGTGCATCATCGGCTTTCGGCCGGTCGATAAATATCACGAATCGCTTTCTCCCGCGGACGACGACATGCCTTGCAATGTCCTGTCCACGTAATCGTCCATTTCGCGCCTGCGGCGAAATTCTTCGCTCGTTTCACCTGGAGCCGTGAGTTCATTGGCCACGCGATGCTCGAGATGTTCCAGCCTGGTTTCTTCTTCGCCTGATAGCTGCCCAAAGCTTCGTTTGGTGGATAATTGATGGTACTCGCGCAGCATCGATTCGGTTTCGGGATCTACTGTTTCCGTCATGCCAAACAATTCGCTCGTCAGAATGGACTCGGCACGCCAACCGCGCACGGATTTGATGGGTTGAATGACATGAACCGTGTTATCGGAAGGCGTCGAGCGCAAAACAAAAAGTCCGCCTTCGCTCGCGGCCTGGGCAATGAATGGACTATGGGACGATACGATGAATTGAATGTTCGGAAAAACCTTTTGCAGCATCAACCCAATCGTGCGTTGCCATGACGGATGCAAATGAGCGTCCACTTCGTCGATCAATACGACACCCTCGACCAGAACGCGTTTTTCAACCTTGGCGCTGCCCGGTATGTGCTTTTCGTCTCCTTCGCCAATGTCCTTCGTGAGATTGCCGATTTCCTCCCCGAAAACTTCCGTCACGTGTCGGAGAATATCAATCGCTAGCGCGAGGAAACTTCGATACCCATCGCTTAGCTCCGAAAGAGACACCACTTGCCCGCCAGAAGTCGCAAAACGAACCTCCTTGGGGGTGACTTGCTGAATCTCGACCCCTCCCGGTAGCAACGAATTGATGATCGATTTGACTACGTCGAACTTCCTCGCCGCCGATTCATCCCTGTCGTCGAGGGCTTCGTGATGTAGCTTGATCAGCCATGATTCGCTTTGTGCCAGCGCCACTGCTTCGAAAAACAGGGAAGCAAAACGATGCTGCCGCGCATGAAACAACGTGCTCAAGATGGCATTGTCACCGCCCGACAAACGCCGAAATGGCCCATATCCACATGAAAACCAACCCGACTTCTTAAGTGCATAAATACTACCGAGCAGCCGCTTCTTTTCCGGATCCGCCAAAGCCAGCACAAAGTCCACATGATCGTAATCCTGGCCCTGAATGGAGACCGAATCATTGGGGGTCACCCACATCGCCGTTGAAAACGGTCCCCGCAAATTGGTCTCGGCCTTGTCCCCCGCCCCCTTGGTAATGCGCGCGCGAAAAGACCCGTATTTCGTGCCGTCGCGACGAACCCATCCAACCGGCGCCATCAACTTGAGCGATGGGCCAAGCAAACTCATCGCAATCGCCTGAAGCAACGTCGTCTTTCCCGTCGCGTTCGCGCCGAGAATCACGTGCCAGCCCGCATAACGCTCATCTTGCCTCTGGGGGAACTGGAATTCCTGGTCGCTGCCGAAACACTTGACACCGCAAATTCCAAATGACGCTACGTACACGCGCGGCTCCGATCTCTCGTCGACCAAAAGCATAACAGTCCCGGTTTGTCAAGCCACCAGTGCCGCACCCAACGCCTCACCTAAACGACGTACTCCCGCTTTTACATTGACACCACTCGCACTCCCACTTACCGTCCTCCAGCGCGGCTTCACACCACGACTGTTGGAGGAACTCCATGCTTCCCACCGTAGGGGCCGACACGCTCAAAATCGTCCGTTATACCGCCGAGGTCGGAGGACACACGCTTGGCATCTTCGCCATGAAAAACCTCGTCCCAGATGCCACCCGCCGCGCTGCGCTCGAAAAATCAGGCAATGCCATCGTCTCGGCCGCCCAGCAATTGAATGCCGCCTACGTCGCGCGTATCAATGCCGAATACTTGGATCAACGCATTGCGTTCGGAAAAGGCCGCGCCATCGACCGAGGATTCGAAGCCGTCGTCTCCGCCGTATCCGAGACCATTCGAACGTCCCTGCCCGATCGTAATACGGCAAATCCCGACTATCGTGCCATTTTTCCCCAATGGCACCGAAGCACGCCAAGACCATAACGATTCACCCATTTGCCTCTCATTCACTCACCAAGCTCGAATGGCGCAGCCTATTCAGAGCCCGCGCGCTCGCCAACGTAGGATCCGCGTGTCCAAACGGTGTTTGCACGTCGCGCAACGAGCAATCGGCGAGCGAATGTGACGCTGGATGATTCACCAACGCTCATCGAGCCCTCCGATTTGTCGTTGGTGAGTTGTCCAGTCTCGCCCGGGAGCAACGAGACGAGGCTGTCAGGGCGCCATGATCTGCGATTTCCGCCGATGCACGGCTGGCCTCAGGGCTTTGCTATCGGCCTCTGGTCCAAGGCGCAACAAAACGACGCTCCCTAGACAACCGATCTGCATTTTTGGGTTGCGTCAGACTCCGTCTTGTGCTCGCTGCTTGCGAGCGGACAGTGCGGCACACCTCCGTCCTGGGCCAACAACTGCCACAAATCAGCCCGAGTTGGCCGCAAAACACCCTCTTACTTAACTCCAGCCCCCAACCTTTGATAGGGTGCTCTTTATCCGAGCCACCTTAGCCCTCGGCGGTGGATCGACTTGTTGAGAGGTACGTTTGGCCATGGCATCCTCGAAGTCTCTTGCTCCATCGAAATCTGCTGTCCAATCGGCGGACGGTGCTGCTGCATCGACGATGAACGAGGAGAGCTCGGTCGAGATGGAGCTATCGGACGCGGAGCTGTCTGCGGTGCCGAACATGCCACCCGTGCCACCACGTCCTCCGCCGATGAATGGTCGTTGGCAAGATGTCGGACAGGAAGAAGGGCTGCCGATCATTTCGAGGTCGGCGTACGAAGTCGAGGGGGTATATGCCGAAGGTGGCATTGGGCGGATCATCAAAGCAAAGGACACGCGTCTTGGGCGTTTGGTCGCCATTAAAGAACTTCACGAGCCAACGGAATCGCTAACCAGGCGCTTCATTCGAGAAGCGCGCATGACGGCGCGGCTCGAGCATCCGTCGATCGTACCGGTGCACGAGGTGGGGTGTTGGTCGAGCGGTGAGCCGTTTTTTGCCATGACGTTCATCAATGGCAAGCCGCTCGGCGATATCATGAAAGAGGCGGAGACGCTCGATCAGCGTCTGGCGCTGCTACCGCATCTTTATTCTGTCGCCGACGCTATGGCGTACGCACATGATCGGCGGATCATTCATCGCGATTTGAAACCCGCAAATGTTCTCGTGGGTCAATTCGGCGAGACCGTGGTCATCGATTGGGGCTTGGCCAAAGACCTCACTGAAGTCGAAAAGGTCAAAGAGCAGGTCGACCCTTCGGAAGAACGCAGCGAGTATTCAAAACGCTACGAAGCTACGATTGCAGGGATCATCGTCGGCACGCCCGCGTATATGCCGCCCGAGCAAGCGCTGGCGAAAAACGTGGACGAACGAGCGGACGTATACGCCATTGGAGCGCTCATTTATCGCACGCTCGCCGGAGCGCCTCCGTATGATGGGATTGATGGCTTGGACGTCGCGATCAAGGTATTGGCGGGACCACCGCAACCTCTGACCGAACGGCAGCAAGGCATTCCGCAAGAGCTCGTGGCAATCGTCGAAAAGGCAATGGCTCGCGAGGCGGATCAGCGTTATCAGACGGCGAAAGAATTAGCGGAAGACTTGCGTCGTTTTCAAACGGGGCAGATTGTCGCGGCATATCAATATTCGAGAAAGGATCTGGTCCGTCGTTTCATCCAGCGCAATCGTACGGGTCTGATCTTCGCGACCTCGGGGCTCGCATTGTTGATAGCGATGGGCGTGATCAGCGTGCGCCGTATCGTCGTCGAGCGTAATCGCGCGCAAGCGAGCGAAGCAGACGCGCAACGGCAGCGGCAGAATGCGGAATTGCAACGCTCCGATGCTCGAGAAAAGCAGGTCGAAGCCATCAAGCGTGCGGATGAGCTGACGATCGCTCAAGCCCGAGCACTCATGGATCGGGATCCGAGCCAATCGATTGCGTGGCTCAAAACGCTGTCACCGCAAAGCCCAAAGTTTGCCGCGGCACGCACGCTGGCCGCTGATGCGTTATCACGCGGCATAGGCGAAGTATTTCGAGCGCATACGGGCGGCATCAATGCCGTGGCATTCTCTCCGGATGGCAAATCCATCGCGACGGCAAGTGACGATCGCACTGTCCGCATGTGGTCGCTCGAGACGGACGAATCCAAAGTATTCGAGGGGCATACGGACGAGGTTTGGTGCGCAGCGTTTTCGCCTGGTGGAAAATTCTTGGCCACCGGTGGAAAAGATAAAGAAGTCCGGTTGTGGGATCTGGCGACGGGCAAACCGACTGTGCTGGCTGGCCATTTGCAATGGGTTACACACGTGACCTTTTCTGCGGATGGGCAATGGCTCGCGTCACAGGGGCTCGGGGATGGGATTTTCCTATGGAACGTAGCGACGAAAGAAGGAACGCGCGTCGGAACGAACCCGGGCGTGGAAATGAGTCGCGGGCCTGTTTTTTCGACAGACGGGCGCGTTTTGGCTTTCATCGAAACGGGCAAACTCGTGCTTTGGGATGTATCGACGGGCAGGCGTGACCTTTATCCTGGGCAAATCTCGATTTGCTCGAGCATTGCCATATCCCCGGACGGGAGAATGGTGGCCACAGGGTCGGTAAGTGGCCTGGTGCAGCTTTGGAGCACCACTGGAGGACTCAGCCGCACATTTCGGGTGCACACGGACGAAGTCACGGCGCTCGTTTTTTCGAATGATGGGACCTCGATCATTACAGGCTCAAAAGATCGGTCGGTCAGGTCGCTCGACGTGCTCAGCGGAGCCAATCGTCTTTGGGGCCTTTACGGCGGTGAAATCAAAACGATTCATTTATCCCCGGATGGTAAGCAAATAGCAGTCGGGGGCAAAGATCGAAATGTCATCGTGTGGAACGTCGCCGACGGCCAACGTATGACGCTTGGTGGTTTTCAAGATTGGGTCGCATTTCACGGCGTTGCATTCTCGCCTGATGGAAAACGCCTTGCTGCGGCGGGATTCGATCAGACCATGCGCGTGTGGAGTATTGGAGCGCGAGTCGACCGTGTAGTGGCCGAGCAACTCGAGGAATTGACCGCGGCGGCGTATTTGCCCGATGGCAATCGTGTCGTGGCGGCAAGCGCAATGGGCACGGTGACGCTTTACAATCTCGTTTCCGGCCCGCCTCAAATGCTCGGAAAGCATGAAGGCAAAGTTGGCGAATTGCGAGTTTTCCCGGATGGCAATACGATTGCATCGGCTGGCGAAGACGGCACGATTCGCATTTTTTCGGTCGGCAGTGCTCCGATCCTTTTGCGCGGGCCTCGAGGCAGCACGCACCGCATTGCCATTTCTCCAGACGGGAAATTCATTGCCTCGGGCGGAATCGATAAGAAAGTGCGGCTTTGGAATGTCGCCGCAACCACGGTCGAGGTTCTTTTCGAGCACGGAAAAACCGTCGAATCGCTCGCTTTTTCACCCGACGGTCAAACCTTGGTATCGGGCAGTGAAGACAGCACCGTGCAGTTGATCCGGCTTGGTACGCGTGAAGTAAAGCAGCTCGGCAAAGCTGAACTTGGAGTGCGAGCCGTCACGTTTTCGCCCGATGGCAAAACGCTCGCCGCGGGCAGCATGGATCATACGGTTCATCTGTTCGATATCGAGTCGGGTACCAGTCGGGTGATTGATGCAAGCGGCAATGGGGTGATGAAAATAGTGTTTTTCCCCGATGGGAAACGGTTTGTCACGCTGGGTTTCGAGCCGTCGGTGCGAGTTTGGGATTTCGACACGGGAAAATCGTATCGAGTGCTTCGCGGGCATGACCGGCTGGTGGAAAGCGTGACCGTGGCTCCCGATGGGAAACGAATTGCCTCCGCGAGTTTGGATGGCAAAGTGGTTTTGTGGGACCTCGAAAGTCGTGAGAATCGGACGCTCGTCGGGCATACGAAGACCGTGTCAGCCGTTTCGTTTGCGCCCGATGGGCGTGCATTGATCTCAGCAAGCCTCGACGGCACCATCCGGCTTTGGGGAGACGACGTGCCGACCACGGAAACGGAATTGCGGGTATGGATGGATGCTGCGACGAAAGACGTAGCGGAAATGGGAAGCGATTAGCAGGACCTGCCATCGTGCCCGGCTATGGTCTCCATAGCCAAATCTCCGATAGCCATCGCCACATTTTTCCGGCATGCTCGCCGGCTGCTTCGCACAAACACAAATTAGAGGCGAAGCGATTGGCTTGGATCGGAGCCTGGCTCCGAGGAGGCGCTTTATGCGTTCGATGCGTAGAATGTACGGGGGCTCGATTTTGCTTGTGGCGGGGATTTCGGCCGCAGGAGCGATATCTTTAGCCGGGTGCGGGCCGGATGACAAAACCCCGCCGACGACGACGTCAGGGTCAGGCGGCGCGGGAGGAACGGGCGGGGAAGCGAGTTCGAGCAGCACGGGTGGCTCGGGTGGCTCGGGTGGAATGGGCGGCGCAGGTGGCGGTGGGGGCGGCAATGCAATTTGCGGGACGACGTCCGTAAGCGCATTGCGTGGCTCGGCCATTGCGATCTCACCCGACGATAGTCGAGTGGTATCGGTCAACCGAGACGTCGGAACGGTGACAGTATCGAGTGTCGATTACACCGATGGTCAACCGAAATTGACGAAGGTTGCGGAAGTATCGGTGGGTGCCGGCAGCGAGCCGTGGCAAGTGGTGATCGACGGCTGCGGAGATCGAGCATACGTCGTATTGCGCAAAGACCAGAAAGTGGTGGCAATCGAAGGGATTTCGACGGCCATGCCGACGGTTGGCGCCAGCGTTGCGGTCGGGTCGGAGCCGACGGGCATTGCATTGACGCCCAACAACAAGACCATTTACGTGGCCAACTGGGTCGACGGAACGCTTTCGGTCATCGATGCACTGACGATGCAATCGAAGACGTCAGTCGATTTGAATGCGTCGCTCGCCGCTTCGGGGCTATTGGGAACGGTTACTTCCAGGCCCGCGCTGGCGCATCCGCGGTCGCTTGCAATCACGAATGATGGCGACGCGGACGATTCGGACGAGCGCGTCTATGTCACGGAATGGTTCGCACAGCGTACCGGGCCGGAAACGGCTGCCACGGCCGATACGAACAAGAAGGGGCTCGTCTATTCGGTTGGAGTTGCCGATGGCATGACAAACTTAATCGATCTGCCGCCGATCGCGGACACTGGGTTTGTCGACTTCAAGAACGAAACGACGGGGTGTTTTCCGAATCAAGTCGGATCCATCACGATCAATGGCACATTCGCCTACGTGACGAGCACGTGTGCGTCGCCCAAGGGACCCATTGGGGTATTTGCTGGCAAGAATGCTGGCGGAGCCTGCACGGTGGCGACGCAAGCGGCCGACTGCGGCGCGGCAGGCGGCGTGTGCAATGCGGCCACGTTGAAATGCAACCCGAATCCGACGGCCGTGAAAACGACGACGCATCCGGCGATGACGATCATCGATCTGGCAACAAACAAGGCCACCGAGACCATTGCGCTCGACAAGCGATTCGCGGACATCTCGTCGACACGCATGCCGCTGTTGCCGACGGACGTTGGGTTCTTCAACAACTTCGGCTATCTGAGCGCATTGGGCTCCGACGGCGTTTTCCGTTTGGTCGTGGCAGACGGAAAGCTATCGTCGGTCGGCTCGGCGACCAACAAGTTCATCGATTTGCACAAAGACGTGAACGACAAGCTGATTCGGACTCCGATTGGCATCGCGACGGCGCGCAATACGGCGGCAGCATTCGTGGCCAACGAGGGCTCGCGGGACGTGACCGCATTGGCGCTCAACACGCAAAGCATCGCGGGCAATGGTACGAATGACTTCCGCATTCTGCAGGCATCGGATCTTCCCGCAGCGGGCAGCGCCGAGGAAGCGGTCTTGAAGGGCAAACGATTCTTCAACACGGGTCTCGGTCGTTGGTCTTTGAATGGGGAAGCGTGGGGCTCTTGCGCAGCATGCCACATCGATGGTTTGTCGGACAACGTGACGTGGTACTTTGCACGTGGACCGCGACAATCGACGAGCCTCGATGGCTCGTTCAACTCGAAGGATCCCTCGGACCAACGCATCTTCAATTGGACGGGCATTTTCGACGAAGTGGCGGACTTCGAACTCAATACGCGCGGCGTATCGGGCGGCAAAGGCGCGATCGTAGACGTGAACGACAATCGAATCGATCTTGCTGCTGAATCACCGCCACAGCAAGGGCTTCAAGGCTCGACGGGTGACATTGCCGATCCAATGGGTCAGAGCGTGCATCCGCACAGCGTGCTGAACGATTGGCATGAAGTCGAAGAATACCTGAAGACGCTTCGGTCGCCACGCAAGCCGACGAATCTATCGCAGGCGGACGTGGACGAGGGGCGCAAGATATTCTCGGGCGCTGCAGCAGGCAATTGCGTTGGATGCCACGGCGGAGGAAAATGGACGGCGTCGACGCTGTTCTATACGCCGGGCGACCTGGCCAATGCGGCGACGGCGAACGCGGCTGCGACATCATTGTCGAACATATCGTGGAATATCGCGCTCAATGGTTTCCCGCAAGCGATGTTCCCCATCAAATCGCCCCCTGCGGATCTCATGCTCGATGCACGAATGCGTGCGGGAGCGCCGCCAGGGCTCGAGCAACTTCAATGCATCTTGCGGCCCGTGGGGACGTTCGGCGTGGCACCTGCCGACGTCGGTGTGCTGGAAGTTCGAGCGGATATGGTAGCCTTGGCGCAAGGCAATGAAGACAAGGGCAATGGTTACAATCCGCCATCGCTGCTTGGTATGCAAGTGGGCGCGCCCTATTTCCACGCAGGAAATGCACGCACGCTCGAAGAGTTGTTCGACGACGCCTTGTTCAAGGGCCATCACCAATCGGCGCTAGCGCAGGTATTCAGCATCGACGATACGAAGCGCCGGCAGCTCGTTGCCTTCGTGCTTTCGATCGACGAGAACGAGACGAGCCTTGTTTTGCCCGCCAAGGGTGCAACCGGCGGCGATCTCTGCTTCTATCAGTAAATCGCGACCACGCCATCGACCACGGGGTGGGTCGCCATGTGCGCCCACCTCGTGCCTGCAACCACATAAGCAAATCGCGATTCAAATAAGCTCCGTCTTGGTGTAAAAGACGGCCGTGGAGCTTGTGCAATTGCGGTACTTCGTCGCGATTACCGAATCAGGTTCGATTTCTGGCGCGGCGCGATCACTTTCGGTCAGTCAACCAACCATCACCGTAGCAATCCAACGGCTCGAAGAGGAGCTGAAGACGAAGCTATTTTTGCGAGGCCGTGGAGGCGTCGCTCTTACGCGAACGGGCGAAGAATTGCTTGGCCATGCGCGAGACGTATTCGGCGTATTGAGTCGAGCGGAGCAGCGCATTGCCGGGCTCGAACAGGAGGTGGTGGGAAACTTCGTGGTCGGATGCCATGAATCATTGGGCGCATACTTTTTGCCTGTTTTCATGCAACAATTTCTGCGCACGGCGCCCAATATCGATATTAGCCTGTGGAACGGCACGTCTGCGGCGGTCACCGATGCGGTCCTCGAACGAAAAGTGGATTTTGGATTGGTGGTCAACCCGCTCCCGCACCCGGCGCTCGTGATTACAGAATTGTTCGATGATGCAATGGATTTGTTCGTGGAAGCATCGAAGGCGCCGAAGACCGAATCGGACGAGCCAGCCCCCTCCTTTGCTTCGGCCGTGGAAATGCTCAAACGAGGGCCGCTCGTATTTGCTGGTCGAGTGTCGCAATGCCAAGACTTGATCGACCGGCTCGGCGCCCAGCACATGCTGCCTTTGCGCAGGCTTTGCTGTGGTGATCTGGAGCTTGTAAAAAGCATCGGATTGGCTGGCGTGGGCGTTTGTATGCTGCCCAGGCGAGTAGCAGCGTACGGACACGAGGGAAAACTCGTGCGACTTCACCCAGCGCTGCCGTTTTTCCCGGACATCATTTGCTTGGTGTACCGGTCCGACGGACATCACACGCGAGGTGCAATGTTTTTGAAAGATGCTCTCCTGACGTACGGACGGAAGCTCAGAGCAAGCACCGAGGCGCAGAAGTAGCTCGACCGACCGAAGCGTGCGTCTATTTCGGGCCGCGTTTCTCAGTGTTGACGGGTTTGTCCTGGACTCGGCCCTTGCATTTCGTCCCGCTCCATTGCACTTTTGCCGCCCTCGCTCGGGGTCGCTGGATGGGCTCGAGCGGCGGAAACGGACAAGACAAACCAGGACCGAGAGACATTTAGGCCATGCCCGTCATCCAAGACAAACCCCAGGACGAGAAGCTTTTTCGCATTCGCCACTCCCTTTCGCACGTGATGGCGCAGGCGGTGCAGACGCTTTTTCCGGGAACGAAGCTCGGGTTCGGCCCGCCGGTCGACGATGGGTTCTACTACGACTTCATCTTGCCGCGGCCGATCAACGATGCGGATTTGCCGTCGATCGAAGCGAAAATGCGCGAGATCATCGGCACGGGTCAAACGTTTTCGCGCGAGGAATTGCCGCTCGACGCGGCGTACGGGCGAATCGAAGGCCAGATGGGCGAGCCGTTCAAGGCCGAGTACGCGCGAGAACTGGCGAGCAAGAAAGAGCTTGCCGCACTTACTTTCTACTCAAACGGTCCGTTCCTTGACATGTGCGAAGGTCCGCACGTGGAGTCGACGAAGGAGATTCCGACCGACGCGTTCAAACTGCACTCCGTCGCGGGCGCTTATTGGCGTGGTGACGAGCGCAACGCGATGATGACGCGTGTGTACGGATATGCATTCAACTCCAAAGCGGAGCTGGAGACGTACGTCGCGGCGGTCGAACAGGCCAAGCAGCGGGATCACCGCAAGCTTGGTCAGGAATTGCGGATTTACGCCATTCAGGACGAAGTGGGCAAGGGTTTGCCGCTATGGCTCCCCAATGGTGCGGCATTGCGGCACGAGCTGGAGAAGCTCGCGTACGAAATGGAATTCCGCGGGGGATACAAGAAAGTCGCGACGCCGCACATTACCAAACGCGGGCTTTACGAAAAGTCTGGGCACATTCCGCTTTACGAAGAGGGAATGTACCCGCCAATGTTGATCGACGAAGAGGGCCGCGGAGCCGGTGGCCCGCAAGAATCGTATTACCTGAGGCCGATGAATTGCCCGCACCATCACATGGTGTTTGCATCGGAGAAGCATTCGTACCGCGACTTGCCGCTACGTTTTGCCGAATATGGCAGCGTGTATCGTTTCGAGCGGGCGGGGCAGCTCCAGGGGCTCACGCGCGTGCGTGGCATGACGATGAACGATGCGCACATTTACGTGACGCCCGACCAGCTCAAGGACGAATTCAAAGCGGTGCTCGAGCTGCATCGGAAGTATTACGACTTGTTCGGCCTGACAAACTACTTCATGCGGCTATCGCTTTGGGATCCGACAGATCCAAAACGCGCGGGCAAATACGTCGACGATCCGGAAAACTGGGCTTTGTCCGAACGGCTGGTGACGGAGGCGCTCGAAGAGGCCGGGGCTGATTACAAGCTTTCGCCTGGTGACGGCGCGTTTTACGGTCCGAAGGTCGACTTCCAATTCGTCACGGTCACGGGGCGTGAATTCACGCTATCGACGAACCAGTTGGATTTTGCGGTGCCGCCGCGATTCAACCTTTCGTACACCGACCGCGACGGCAAAGAAAAGACGCCTTATTGCATTCACCGCGCGCCGCTCGGAACGCACGAGCGTTTCATTGCGTTCCTGATCGAGCATTACGGCGGAGCATTCCCGACGTGGCTCGCACCCGTGCAGGTGGTGGTGATTCCCGTAAGCGACAAGTTCCTCGCATACGGCAAGAAAATCGAGGCGCTTTTGCGCGAAGATCTCGTGCGCGTAGAACTCGATACGAGCCCCGCCACGATGGGCAAGAAAATCCAAGAAGGCGCCACGCGTAAGGTCCCCATGCTGCTTGTCGTCGGCGGCAAGGAGGAGACGGAGCAAACGGTCACCGTGCGTCGTTATGGCATCAAGGAACAGAAGGCCATGCCGCTGACGAGCTTCGTCGAAATGCTCGGGCAAGAGATCAAAGAGCGTAAACACGTGAAGGCGTGGTAAACGCCTAGAAGCGTGTTACGTTGATGGCACGATGATTCGCATCGCCAGCACGCTTGGATTCATCGCCGCATGCGGGACCGCCTTCGGGTGCGTCCTGCTTGCGGACGTCGATGAAAATCGCATTCCTACGGATGCGGTCGGCACATCTTCATCTACAAGCTCATCCTCTTCAACAACCGGCTCGGGCGGGGCCGATGGCGGCGAAATCGAATGCCGCGGCGATTCGGATTGTCCCGGCGTTCCCACCAATTGCAGCTTGCCGCGTTGTTTTATCGATGGGCGTTGCGGGATCGATAACGAGCCCATCGGGGCGCCGTGCGCTGAGAATGGCGGCAACGCGTGCAATGGACAAGGCCAATGCGTCGAATGTACGGCCAGCGAGCATTGCGCGAGCGGCAAGTGCGGACCGGATCGCACATGTTTACCGCCCACGTGCGGCGACACCATCAAAAACGGCGACGAAACGGACGTCGATTGCGGCGGCTCGTGCGCAGCGCATTGCGGGCCTGGTGCGGGCTGCGTCGTCAATGGCGATTGCACAGGCGAATTGTGCGAAGCCGGCTCGTGCGCTGCATCGTGCAAAGATAGCGTGCTGAATGGCAACGAGACGGCAACCGATTGTGGTGGCCTCGTTTGTCCCTCCTGTCCCCTCGGTGAAACCTGCGAACTCGATGCGGATTGCTCGTCCGAGTTCTGTTATGCAAACGTATGCACGGCCATTCCCACGTGTACGGATGACGCGAAAAACGGTTTGGAAAGCGATATCGATTGCGGAGGTCCGGCATGTCCGTCGTGCAGCTTTGGCAGCATATGCGCCGAAGGGAACGATTGTACCAGCCTTTCGTGTGTCGATGGATTGTGTGCCGCAATAACGTGTGTCGACGGCGTGCAGAATGGCACCGAGATTGGAATCGATTGCGGTTCTGTATGTCCGGCGGGTTGTCCGACGGGCACTCCGTGCACCGTAAACGAAGATTGCGCGAGCCAGAAATGCGAAGGTCCCGCGGGACACATGGCGTGCGGCGAGCCGTCGTGTTTCGACGGTCTCCATAACGGAGACGAAACGAGCTACGATTGCGGCGGCTCTTGCGCGAACAAGTGCCCACCGTTTTATCCGTGTCTCATCAATGATGATTGTCGCGGCGGGCTTTGCGATCCCGTGACGCTCACGTGCACGCCCACGTGCACGGACGGTTATCAAAACCAAGGCGAGACCGACCCTGATTGCGGTGGTCCTTGCGCCGTGAAATGCCCCGAAGGCTGGCATTGCTACATCGATGACGATTGCGCAGCGGGGCTCTACTGCACGCAAGGACATTGCTTGCCATGAAACGGTTTTACTGGGCCATCGGCTGCGTGCTCGGATTGATTTTCCCAGCGAATGCAGCGTTTGCCAATGGTCGGTTTCCTTCGGCGGGACATGTCGAAGTCGATCCGGCGGATCCTGCGCATGTCGTGTTACGCGCAACCTACGGGCTCGTGGTAACGCGCGATGGTGGCAGCAAATGGAATTGGATTTGCGAAGGCGCCATGTCCTACAGCGGGATCTGGGATCCTCCGGTGGGCATTACGGCGGGCGGCTCCGTCTTGGTAGGTTTGCCCGATGGTTTGTCCGTATCGACGCCGGACGGGTGCAACTTTAAGCGAGCCAACGCGCTCGAAGGCAAACTCGTCACCGATCTCGCGGTGGACAAGAAAAACCCCGCTCGCGCCGTCGTATTGACTTCGATTCCGCTTGGAATGGCTTTCGATACGCGGCTGTATTTGACCGAAGATGGGGGCGCATCGTTCGTTCAAGTCGGTAATGTTTTTCCGGACAACCTCCGCGGGCTCACGGTCGATCTTGCGCCATCCGATCCCGACGTCATTTACGTGAGCGGTGTGCTCGTTGGCCCCGTGCCATTGGGCGTGGTGCTCCATTCTTCCGACGGCGGTATTTCCTACGTCATGTCACTCGTCCCCGGCAGCGACGAAGACCGCGCGCCATTCATTGGTGCCGTCGATCCACACGACGCAAATCGCGTCTACGTGCGTAATGACGGTTTGCCTGGACAACTTCTCGTTTCTGATGATGCTGGCACGACGTGGCAAACTATTTTTAGCGGTGAAGGCTCGCTGCTGGGGTTTGCCCTTTCCCCGGATGGGAAAACGCTCGTCGTCGGCGGCGAAAAAGACGGCGTGTGGCGATCGCCAGTGCCGAATTGGGCGTTTGAGCAAACATCGACACTTCATGCTCGTTGTTTGCGCTGGGCCGACGCGGGAATTTATGCGTGCACCGAGCAGGTGCTCGAAGGTTATGCCGTAGGTTTTTCCGTAACGAATGGGTCGACGTTCGGGCCGCTATCCAAATTATCGGATTTGTGCGGACCAGTGGATTGTCCGGCTTCGAGCGTCACGGCCTCCGTTTGCACGCCACAATGGCCTGCGTTGCAGGATACGCTCAATGCAACGTCGTGTCTTGAAACGGGAAGCTCGGGCAGTGGAGCGGGCGGGGCGGGAGGCGGAGATGTTGACGTCGTCCCCTCGGCCGTAGGCGGGTGCGCATGCCAATTGGGAGGCGGAAACTACGATATGGGAGCGGCCGGTTTGGCCTTCTCGTTATTCGCGCTCGGGCGGCTTCGACGAAAATCGCTCAAAGCTTAGAGCGACGGTACGCTTCGAGTTCGGCTTTCTTTTCGATGCCAACCCGATCCAGTTTGTTCTGCCAAATATTTTTGTAAGGCCGCAGCGCTTCGACGACGCTACGCGCAATCACCAGATTGCGATACCATTTCGAATCGGCAGGCACGATATGCCATGGCGCTCGTTTCGTAGCCGTTTTGGAAATCGCATCTTCGTACGCTTCGGTATAATCGTCCCACCTTTCGCGCTCGCGCCAATCGTTGGCGGTGAGCTTCCAAGCGGTACGTGGATCTTGTTCACGTTCGAGCAAGCGCTTTTTTTGCTCGTCTTTGCTGACGTGCAAGAAAAACTTGAGCACGATCGTCCGATGCTCGACCAAAAGCTCTTCGAAATCACGAATATGGCCGAATCGTTCGCCCCATATTTCTTTCGGCGCGAGTTCATGGACGCGGACGACCAAGATATCCTCGTAATGCGAGCGATTGAAAATCGCAAATTCGCCCAGGCGCGGGGTATTGTTGTGCACGCGCCACAAGAAATCGTGCTCGCGCTCTTCCGACGAAGGAACACCGAAAGATGTCACGTGCACGCCACGGGGATTCAAAAATCCCACGACGTGTTTAATTGCGCCATCTTTACCCGCGGTATCGCGCCCTTGCAGCACCACGAGCACCGAGTGCGTGCGCGCGCCCCAAAGCAAGTCCTGGAGCATAAAAAGCTCTTCTCCAAGACCCACCAGCTCTTTTTGCGCGTCCTCGCGCGAGGTATGATTAGGCCCCTCGGCAATATCTGCGAGCTTAACTCGGTCGCCGGTTTTATCGAACGTCACAATCCCCACGGCCAACTCCTCTCGGGCTATCGCCGCCCATGTTGGCACCGAGCAGACGCCAAGAAGCGCCGTTCGTCAAGAGGTACGGTTGCGACTCAATTTTGCTAGCCACCGAACCATTGCTCGGGTTACCTTCGCTCCGGCCGTGAACACGGGAGGTAATTCATGTCACTTGATAGGCGTCGCTGTAAAAAAATGTCCTTGCATCTGTTGCCCTTGCTGGCTGTGCTTTTCGCATTGGGTTGCGTCGAGCCAGCGCCGCAACCTGGGTGCTCGTCAGGACAAACCGACTGTTCGGGTGCGTGTGTCGACACGAACTCGGATGCGCAGAATTGCGGGGCGTGCGGCACCGCGTGTAGCGCAGACCAAACGTGCTCGAATGGCGCGTGCGTGCTAGATTGCGTTACGGGCCAGACGGAATGCGATGGAACGTGCGTCAATACGCAGACGGACTTGACGAATTGCGGCACGTGCGGCAATTCGTGTGCTCAGGGCGAAGTCTGCTCGAATGGCACCTGCGCGCTTTCGTGTCAGGCGAGTTTGACCAATTGTAATGACGTCTGCGTCGACACGACCAAGGACGTTGGCAATTGCGGCACATGCGGAAATACGTGTGCCCAAGGCGAAGTCTGCTCGAATGGCACCTGTGCGCTTTCCTGTCAGGCGAGTTTGACCAATTGTAATGACGTCTGCGTCGACACGACCAAGGACGTTGGCAATTGCGGCACGTGCGGAAATACGTGTGCGCAAGGCAAAGTCTGCTCGAATGGAACGTGTGCGCTTTCGTGTCAGGTCGATCTGACCGATTGCAGTGGTTTGTGCGCGAATCTCGCGACGGACTTCGCGAACTGCGGCACGTGCGGCAATACGTGTGCTCAAGGCGAAGTCTGCTCGAATGGCACGTGTGCCTTGTCCTGCCAAACCGGGCTCGAAGATTGCAGTGGGTTGTGCGTCGACGTCCTGTCGAATTCGGCGCATTGCGGCGCGTGCGGTAATGTCTGTGCTTTCGATGCCGTGTGCTCGAATGGGAACTGCGAAAGCACGACGCCGGTCGATTTGCAATTCTTGAGCGTGTCTGATTGGCACGCGCAGCTTGATCCGCTCACCGTGAGCATTGGCGGCGTCAACACCGACATCGGCGGCGCTGCCGTGCTTACGACGTACTTCAAAAACGAACGAATGGCCAACCCGAATACGCTGACGGTTACCGCGGGCGATGCATTCGGCGCAAGTCCTCCGCTCGCCGCGTTCTTCAATGAAGAACCGGCCGTCAAAGCCATGAATTTGATGGGGTTCGACGTCGACGCGTTAGGCAATCACAACTTCGACAAAGGAGTGATGCACCTGCAATCCATGATCAATCTGGCTGAATACAAGTTTGTCTCGAGCAACTTGATGAATCTCGGGGCCAACTTGACGGGCGTGGAGTCACCATATTACTTGGTGGATGTCGCAGGAGTGCGCGTTGCCTTCATTGGGATCACGAATCCGGATGCGCCAGTATTGCTCGGGCCTGGCAGCATGGGCACGATTACGATCGACAATCCGATCATGTCAGCGATGGCGGCCAAAGATGCAGCCAAATCGCAAGGGGCAAAGATTTTCGTGGCGCTGATTCACGAGGGTGCGACGTTATGCAATCCCATCTGCTCGGGGCCGCTCCTCGATTTCGCCAAAGGAGTGAATGGTTTCCACATCATTTTTGGGGACCACACGGACATCGAGGTCAATGAAGTGATCAATGGCGCCCGCGTCGTGGAAAACCGTGCCAAAGGTCGCACGTATGCGCGCGTGGGCCTCACGGTCGTGCCGTGGTCGGGTGTGGTCTCGAAGAACTCAGCAACGCTCGTGACGCCATTGAAATCGGCAGTGACGCCCGATGCGGCAGTCGACGCCATGCTGGCCCCCTATAAAACGCAGCTCGTGGCACAACTCGATGGCGCCATCGGCATTGCGACGAACATTTTTCCACGCGGCAACAATATCGAGCGACTCGGTGAAGTGGCCATTGGTAACCTCGCGACCGATTCGATGCGCATCAAATACGGTACCGACCTCGCCATGGTCAATGGTGGCGGTATTCGCTCGGCCCTACCTTCGAGCTACTTGCCGGCGAATACGATGCTTCGACGAACCTCGCCTGGTTATGCCGCCGGTCCTCCGTACGACATCATCGTGGGAGACGCGTATACGGTATTCCCATTCGGCAATGTGGTCGTAACGCGCACGGTGACCGGTACACAACTCTGGGCAGCCATGGAACACGGCATTGGCTCGTTACCGGCTGCAAACGGCAAGTTCCCGCAAATCTCGGGCTTCGGGTTCACGTATAGCTTGGGCGCACCCGTGGGCATGCGCATTACTGAAATGCACTTGTCGAATGGTACGCCCATCATGCCCAATCAAACGACATACACCATGGCGCTACCCGACTTCACCAACAACGGCGGCGACGGCTATACGATGTTCGTCGACGGTCAAGGTGTATCGCGCGAGCTTCAGGCGGATGTCTTCGCCGAGCACATTCAAATGCTCGGAATGATGACGCCGATGATCGAAGGTCGTATCGTCGGTTTGCCCTGATCGATCGTTCCCCGCCAAACCACGGGGCGCGTCTCCAAAACGCGCCCTCGCTCCTCACTGCGCCTTCAGCGGCCCCGTCACCACACCCAAACCAATGAATGCCCGATCGGTCATCACGACAAACGGCCGCTCCTCGAGCTTGATCACGCCTGCTCCGTCATGCTCGACGATTTGAAGCTTGCCCATGCCATAACCCATCGGACCCTTCGAGTAATAATGGGCCTGCAGCTTGTATGGATACGCCGTTGCACGTCCATCGATGGCAAAACATTCGGGGCCGTATCCGGTCGTCACGTCCGCAAAAAGCTCGCCTCCCGAGCGCAAACGCGGCCGGCTGAAGAATGCGTGTCCTCCGCGGCCGTCTCGAATATGAAAATCCACGTCGTTTGCATCGGTTTCCCATACCAGAACAAACCGTAGCGAAGGGGTCTTCGATATGCGCGCACCGACTTCGGCCAGGCGTCTTTCGATCTCGGCGCGACGCTCCGGACGAGCTTTGGCGAATGCTGCCGCGAGAATGCTCACGTCATCGCCGAGCACTCGGCGCACTCCGGCAAACCGGCCGCTTGGATAACGACGGACGAACGCCGCGAGAATGGTCTCGAATGCGTCCTCGAAATACCCCGCCCGCGCCTGCGCATACGCGAGCATTCGATGACCCGATGGATGATCAGGCCGCGATGCAACAGCCTTTTTATACGTATCGATGACGAGCCAATGGGCTGCGTCTCCGGGTTTGGCAAAACGCTCCAAACGCGCACCGGCAAACCGCCGCAAGTCGGCACGGCCAGGAAACAAATCAATGATCGAACCGAATGCGCGACCGGCTTGATCATTGTCCTTCAGCGCCTCGAAGGCTTCACCCAAAGCCACGAGCGCCAATGCATCGCCCGGATCGGCATCTCGATACGCCGACGCGACGCTCAACGCATCGGCAGGCTTTTTCTTTTGAATCAGCTCCATCACCTTGGCGAATTCGCCTGTATACGGCGCAACGCCTGAATCCCGCGCATCATCGTCATCCTCTTCCTCTCGATCGAATCGCGGCGGCGGAGGAGGAGGCGGCGGATGAGGAGCCGGCGGCGGGCGCCAACGAGGTGAAGTCGCGGTAGCGACTGGCCCCGGGGAATGCTCGCTAATTGTGACAGGCCTTGTGCTCGGCTTTGTCATTGCACCGGATTTCGTGGCGGGAGGCGGTGCATCGATTTTTGCCGGACGCGGCCCTGCTGCGGCCGGACGCGGCGCAGCGGCTGGGGGAGCTTGCT
>CAZETM010000054.1:0-25357 GCA_964514885.1 uncultured Polyangium sp.
TCGTGTAGACTCCGGACTATGGCGCGACCCTCCCGCCCTCCCGGCTTCGACATGACCTATCGCCCGGACAGCACGCTGTCCTTCGGCCCTCCGCTGAAGGAACGACTGCCCTGGCTCTTGTACTTCGTCTTCGCGATCGCCGTCGTTGGCCTGATCATTTACGGTCAGAACGCTCCGACCAACTCCACGCTGTTTCGTTATGTCGTCGAAGAAGACCGACATCGGATCATGCCCGCCTCCGTTTGCGCGATCATCTTGTTTTGCAGCGCGCTCGCAGGCCTTTTGCGCGATCAGATGCGCGGAGTCGTGGTGCGTCCGGAAGGCGTGGAGCTTCGTGAACTGCTGTCGTTCGGCATCCCGCGAGTGCGCAAGTGGACGTGGACGCAAATCGATCGGATGCGTGTGCCCGCGGCGCAAGGAAAAGAGACGGATACGCCTTCCATTCGCACCGAGATCACGCTCGATCTATGGGACGGATCGTCGGCGCTTCTGCCCATGGTTGGCAATCAGCTTGGCCTCGCGCTCGTGCTCGAACGTGTCGCACTTGCTCGGGCAATCCCGGTCGAAGGTGGCACGGGCATGCTGGATGATCTCGGCAATCAGCCCGAGGCACAGAACGCTCCCGCTGCGTGACGCACTCGCCAAAGCCGCTAAGCTCCGCGCCTAATGACCGGAGCGCGGCCTTCTATAAAACGATCTCCCGCAATCACTCGTATCGCTTCGCAAATCCTTCGTCGCCGATTCGACCCGGCCTTCGAAGCGATCATGCGCCGCGTTTCACGCCATGACATCCGTGGTCCGGTGCGTGATTTACTCGCGCCACACCGACAAACCGCGCTAGGACAAACCCTCGCGGAATACCAAGAAACAGCCGCCGCGTTGCATCCTGCCGTCATGGCTCACGATGTGGCTGCAACCGAACGATTCGATTCCATCGTCGCCGAAGCCGTCGCTGCGATGCGCTCGAAGCATCCCGGGACAAACTCGTCCGACTCGCAGATCGACAAACTGCTCGGATTCATCGATGCGCCCCTGTATCGCGATCGCCCCGAGCTGATGGACGATCCTGCGTTCCCCGAAGACGAGCGTACCGATTCGATCGAAGTGCTCGATCGGTTCAATCGTTGCACGGGGATCTACGCAACCGTCGCGGAGGTCATGGCGCCACTCGTGCAACGCGCAGAGCAAAGCGGACGACGTCCCATCGTGCACGATCTGGCCGCGGGACATGGAGGGCTTGCGCTGTACTTGGCCGAGCAATTCGGCGGCCGAATGACGATCGAAGCGAGTGATCTACGCGAGGAGTACCTCGAGATCGGCCGTGCGCATGCGCGTCGCAAGTCGCTCGACGTGATGTTTTTGGTGCAAGACGCGCTCGATCTTTCGGCGCTCGCCCAGCGTGGAGTCGACGTGATTCTGTGCACGCAAGCGCTGCATCATTTCCCGCCAGGAATGATCGCGCGAGTGATGGGTGAAGCCGCGCGCGCTGCTCGTGTCGGTGTGTGTTTCGTCGACGGAGAACGAAGCTGGACGACGTTGGGTTTGGTGGGTTTGGTCGGCGCGTTGTACGGCAGGACGTACGCGTTTTACCACGATGCGGTGACTTCGATTCGCCGCATGTATTACGAAGAAGAACTATCGCTCATCGCGCAGCTCGCTCCCGGCATGCCTGAAGCGCGCGTGGAAACCGGCATCGTTGCGCCTTCGCATGTGTACGTGCGGATGACTCGACCCTCGGAGAAAACATGAAGCGTTTCGGCTTCTTTGCAGCAGGTTTGGCGCTCTGCCTCAGTGCGTGTGGCAAGCAAACTCCTCCCGAGCCCGAGCCTGTTTCCGCGTCATCTTCGACCGCGGCTCAACGTCCAGCGCCTTTCGATCCGAAGAAGGTCACGCTCGACGACAAGGCCATGGGCACGCACGTCGTGATGACGTCGTACACGACGCGAACGCTCGACGAAGCCGCCATACGCAGCAAGCTCGACAAAGCGCTCGCCGAGATCCGTCGTCTCGAGGGCCTCATGACGACTTGGCGTGACGACAGCGAGATCTCGAAGATCAATCAAGCAGCGGGCAAGGGCCCGGTGATCGTTGGACCTGAAACGTTTGAGGTCATAGAAAAAAGTTTATTGGTGGCCAAACGATCTGACGGCGTGTTCGACATCTCGTTCGAAGCGATGAAGGACTTGTGGCGGTTCGACGAGAACAAGGTCGAGGAAGTCCCGTCACAAGAGGCGATCGACAAAGTCCGCGCGCTGATCGACTACCGAAAGATCGTCGCCGACAAGGACAAACGATCGGTTTATCTAGAAAAACCCGGCATGCGGATCAGTTTGGGCGGGATTGCCAAAGGGTACGGAGTCGATGGGGCGGCGAAGGTGCTTTCTGCCGAGGGGCTCACGTCGTTCTACGTCCAGGCGGGTGGTGATTTGTACGTGCGCGGAAGAAAGCCTGACGGATCGGCGTATCGCGTCGGCGTGCGGGATCCTCGAGGCACTGGGCCGAGCGACTACTTCGCGATGATCGACGTGACTGATCATGCGTTCTCGACGGCGGGTGATTACGAGCGCTCATTCGTGAAGGACGGCAAGCGTTGGCATCACATCATCGATCCGCGATCGGGATATCCCGCGCGGGCGAGTCGAAGCGTGACGGTGTGGGCGAAGGACGCGTTCACAGCGGACGGCATCGACGATGCGATTTTCATCCTCGGCCCTGAGAAGGGTATGTCGATTTGCGAGGAGCTCGAGGATTGCGGCGCGGTCGTCGTGGACGCGAAAAACAAGGTTTGGGTTTCCAAACGTTTGGAAAGTAAAATCCAAATGCTTCGCGATCCAACAGACGGGGTGTGAGCCTCACTGACCCTTGAACACCGGCCTGCGCTTCTCCGCGAACGCATGCAACGCTTCCACTCGATCCTCGCTCCGTAGCGTCTCGTCGTAGTAAACGCGTTCCAATTCCAAACCTCGATCCAGCGACACGTCGTACGACGCATCGATCGCTCCCAGCGCTGCTCGTTGAGCAATCGGTGCACCGTTCGCGATCGGTTCGATCCACGCGATCGTGTCTTCGAGCACGGGCGTATCGAGCGGCGAGATGCGGTTGACGAGGCCCCAATTCAAAGCCTCGGCAGCTCCAATCCTTCGACCGAGCAGGATCATTTGTTTCGCTCGCGCTTCACCGATGATGCGCGGAAGTCGCTGCGTTCCACCGGCACCGGGAATGATCCCCAGCGACGTTTCGGGAAGCGACAACTCGGCATGAGGAGCGGCCACACGCAGGTCACAGATGAGCGCGAGCTCGAGACCACCTCCTAACGCAACACCATTGATCGCCGCCACGACTGGCTTCGGGCTGTGATCGAGCACCGCGAGTTCCGTTCGGTAAAGACCAACCTGCCTGCGCACGTCATCGGACGTCATGCCTTGGCGTTCTTTGAGATCCGCGCCTGCACAGAAAGCTTTATCGCCCGCACCGGTCAGCACGATCGCGCGAATGCCCGGGTCGTTCACCAGCTCTTTGCCCAGGCGCCCGAGCGCGTACAGCGTCTCGCGAGACAGCGCGTTGCGACGATCGGCTCGATCGATGACGAGCACACCGACAGCTCCATGCCGCTCGATTTTCACGGGGAAGGTTTGTTCGGACATTCTCAGTGCGTAGCGAAGACTGCTGCGTGCGCAAAGGGGCTAGGTTTTGTGCGATGCTCGGCCGATAAACATGAAACGTCGATCGCTTGGAATTTGGGCGCAAACAGCTAGCGCACTCGTTTTTTCGTTCGCACTCGTAACGTTGTCGCTGGGAGCGTGTGTTCCTGTCCAACGCGACTTTCCGACCGGCCAAGGTAGCTCCGGCGGCTCTCAGGCGTGCGTACCCGACACGCAGGCAGCTTGTTACACCGGGCCTGAGGGGACGCTCGAGGTCGGCTTGTGCAAAGCTGGCATTCACGTCTGTTTGCCTGATGGATCGGCCTTCGGTGAATGCGGCGGCGATGTCGTTCCGCAAGCTGAAAACTGCCTCACGGTCGACGACGAAGGTTGCGACGGGCCAAACCCTGTCGAATGCCCTTCGCTTGGAATCGGGTGGAACAAAAGCTTCGGCGGGCTCGAGGAAGACCTCGCCAATTCCATCGCGATTGACCCTGCCACGGGAGACATCATCGTTGCCGGTTACTTCAGCCAAACGATCGACTTCGGTGGCGGAGCGATGGCCAGCACTGGCAACTTCGACATCTTCCTCGCCCGCTTCAATGCTCTCGGTGAACACCTCTGGAGCAAACGCTTCGGGGATGCACAAACCCAGAAGCCGAACAGCGTCGTGGTGGATGCAAGCGGCAACATCTATCTCGCTGGTGAGATGTCTGGATCCATCGACTTCGGCGACGGCAAATTCAAGACGGCCGTGGGAGGTCAAGATGCGTTCGTCGCAAGGTTTGACCCCCAAGGAAATGTCGTGTGGAGCAGGCTTTTTGGCGATTCGTTTGATCAAAGCGCCAAACGTCTGGCGATCACTCCGACGGGCCAAATCATCGTCGTAGGCACGTTTAATGGCTTCATCCCTTTGAGCGGCCAAGAGCTTCCCTCTCAGGGCGGCGAAGACGTGTTCGTCATCAAGCTCGACGCGTCTAATTTCGACGTGGCAGCGAGGCGATTCGGCGGTCAGGTGAACGACGACATCTTCGGTGTCGCGGTCGACTCGCAAGGCTCGGTCCTGATCACGGGAACGTTCTCTGGGTCGATCGACTTCGGCGTGGCAGGCATGTTCATGAGCCTTGGCGGCACCGACGTTTACGTCGCCAAGCTTGGGCCAGACCTTAACGAAATATGGGCGAAACAGTGGGGCGATGCGTCGTTTCAGCGTCCTGCAGCGCTCGTCACGACACCAGACGACAGCGTCTACGTCGTCGGCGATTTCGAGGGAACGATCACGTTTGGAAACGGCTCGACCATCACCGCCGAGCCGAACGGACGCTCCATGTTCTTGGCGGGTCTGACCACCGCCGGAGATGATTTGTGGTCCAAGAGTTTCGGAGCGTTCGCCACGCCGTTCATTCGGCAAAACCTCAGCGTCGACCCGTCCTCGCAAGCGCTCATCACATCGGGCTTTTTCGGTGGCATGCTCGACTTCGGCGGCGGACCACTCATGACGAACGACGTCGATGCGTTCATCGCCAAGATCGGCTTCGACGGCACGCACATCTCCTCGCGTACGTTCGGCGGTCCTGGGATCGACGGGCTCTTCGAGGTAGCGGTTTCCCCGGCTGGTGACTTGTTTGGCGCCGGTGCACATCAAGGTCCCGTCGACTACGGCATCGGCCCGCTCGACGCACCAGATCCCAACGACGTCCAAGCCTTGATCATGCGCTTGCTTCCCTGAGCCCGAACCGGCGCAGCGCCATCCTTGCCTCCCATCGATCCGTGGCATCATTTCGTGATGAAACGATCGCTTACGCACGGTTTGTCTTGGTCGATCGGGTTTGTCCCGACCATCTCGCTGGTCACGCTTGTCACGCTTGTCACGCTCGGCTTGGCCTCGTGCACGCCTCCGCAACGCAACTTCGGAGAAACCACGGGCACCGGTGGTTCGGGTGGAGCCGGAGGCTCTGGAGGCAGCGGGGGCATCGAGATGGTGTGTGTGCCCGACACGCAGGCGCCTTGTTATTCGGGGCCTGATGGGACGCTCGAGGTCGGCGTGTGCAAATCGGGCACGCACGTCTGTTTGCCCGATGGATCAGCCTTCGGTGAGTGCGGCGGCGACGTCCTTCCGCAGGCTGAAAATTGCCTCACGCTCGAAGACGAAGCCTGCAACGGCACCAACGCTTCCGAGTGTCCAGCGCTCGGCAACGGATGGTTCAAGACGTTTGGCTCGCTAGACGCCGCGCAGTCTGTTTTCGATGTCGCCGTCACTCCTACAGGGGAGATCGTCGCCGTCGGAGGGTTCGCGGACACCATCGACTTCGGCATCGGTCCGATGGCGAGCACCGGGTCAGCGGACATTTTCGTCGCGAAGTTCGATGCCTTGGGCAACGCGATTTGGAGCAAGCGTTTCGGGGACGCGTCGTCGCAAATCGCCTATGCAGTCGCGATCGACAACTCGGGCGCGATCTACGTCGGCGGGAGCATGATTGGCTCGGTCGACTTCGGTAACGGAATCACCAAGACGTCCGCCGGCGTGGAGGACGCATTCCTCGCCAGGTTCGATCCCGATGGCAATATCGTTTGGGCTCAAAACTTCGGTGACGCGGCGAGACAAATCATCTGGGACATCGAGATATCCAAGACAAACCTTGTCGTCGTCGCTGGTGAGTTCGCTGGAACCATCAACTTGAACCCGAACAATCCCAACAACACGTTGTCAACCGCGGGCAGCAACGATGTGTTCGTCGCGCGCTTCGATGGCTCGGGATTCCACTCCGCATCACGCGCCTTCGGTGGACCGCTTACCGAAGCCGTGCGTGGCTTGGCGCTCGACAGCCAAGATCGCGTCTACATCACGGGGGGATTCGACGACAAGGTGAACTTTGGGCCGGACTTGCTGACGAGCACCGGCGGACGCGATGCGTACGTCGCAGCCTTCAGTCCCACGCTCATTCCGCAATGGGCCCGCGGCTACGGCAGTTCAGTGCAAGGTACGACGACCCAAGAGGGATACGACCTCGTCGTGACGAACACCGACGAGCTGGTCGTTAGCGGTGGGTTTGTCGAGGCCGTCAATATCGACGGCTTCAAGTTCTTCGCCGCCGAGCCAACCTCGAGAGGCTTGTTCCTCGCGCGATTGGATTCCGCAGGCACGGTGTCTGGCGTCAGCTCCTACGGCGGAATCGGCGGCAACGTGCTCGATGTACGGCTCGCATTCGACACCAATGCCAAACATCTGGTCATGGTCGGAAGAGTCACCGGCGGCATCAATTTTGGCGGCGAGCCGTTCGAGGTGCTCGACTCGTCGGATCCGTTCCTCGTCAAACTTGGTACGGACTTCGCACACATCTCCTCGCGCTTGCTGCAGAACGACCCAACCCTTCCCGATGATTCGAACAGTCTTCTTGCGCTCGACCTGCTCCCCACCGGTGACTTGATCGTGGGTGGCAACATGCGTTCACCGATCCTGCTCGACAAGCAACCCGTCGGACCGGCCGACGGCAAGTTCGGCGACGCGATCCTGGCGCGGTTCATCCCCTAGAACCGCGCAGCTTCTTCCCAATGTTCGCCAGCACCGGCCGAAGCAGCGCCTTCGGAAGCGCATCTCCCACCATCGCCACCAACCGCGGCACGATGCCCGGAATCACCCGCGCCTGGCCCTTCACCAGCGCAGCCACCGCTTGCTCCGCACACGCCGCCGCTTCGATGTGCATCGCAGCCGGCAACGGCGGACGCACATCCGTACCCGCCACTTCCTGAAACTCCGTCTCGATCGGGCCAGGACAAACCACCGTCACACTCACACCCGTGCCAGCAAGCTCCGCGCGCAAACCTTCGCTCAGGTGATTCAAATACGCTTTGCTCGCCGAATACGCGCTCATCGCCGGTGACGGCAAAATGCCCGCGATCGATCCGACGTTCAGCACCGCTCCAGACCCTCGCGCCACCATCGACGGCACCAGCCGCGACAACAAAAACGTCGCACTCACGACGTTCAGCTCGAGCATCCGTTCCAGCTTGGACCACTCGCGCTGATGCAGAAAACCGTAGTCACCAAAGCCCGCGTTGTTCACGAGCACGTCGATCGTCTCGCCGCTCTGCTCCAGCTCGTCGAGCATCGTTTGCACAGCAGGCCGATCGAGCAGATCGACCGCTCGCACGACCACGCGCAAGCCCGACCGTTTGCTCGTCAACTCCGCCGCCAGTTCATCGAGACGCTCGCGACGACGCGCCACGATCACCAGCGTCCCGACATCCCGCGCGAGAATCCGAGCGATCTCGCGCCCAATGCCCGCCGATGCCCCCGTGACCAGCGCCGTCTTGCCGCGAAGATCGAACTTCATTTCTTCTTGGCCTTCTTCGGCTTCTCGTCCGTCTCTGGTTTGTCTTGGACAACTTCGTTTGAGGCCAAAGCTTTATCCTTTGACGTCAAAAGTTCTTCGAGCTTACCGAGACGCGCCTTGAGCGTTGCTTGTTCGCCCCGAAGCGAGTCCAGCTCCTCGCGCAAACGCTCCGTCTCCTTCTTGCCCACACCTCCGAGATCTCGGAGCACTTCGCGAATCCGGCGACGAACACGACCATCCAGCTCTCGTTCGAGCTGCTTCGAAAGCGCCGCTCGCGACTTCACGTCGCCAATCTCCAACAGCGCGCGAACGACATCCACCTTCAAGTACGGGTCGGCCTGATCGAGCAAGTCCTCGAGCGCTTCGCGAACCTTGCGATCCGTCGAAAGCTTCGGCAGCGCCATGATCGCCGCTCGTCGACCGCGTATCGGAATCCCGTAACGCGTTCGTGCCAGCACATGCGGCTGCGCTCGCTCATCACGAAGCGCCGCGAGACCATCGATCGCACCTGCACGAACGATGTCCGACCACGAAGGCCGATCAAGCACGTCGATCAACGTGTCGAACGCAACGGCTTGCCGGGTTTGTCCCAGTGCACGCGCGGCTTCGGACTCCACGAGGTAACTCGCGTCCTTCAACGCCAAGGATTTCAGCGCATCCGCAGCCTTCGCCGAACGGAAGTTGCCCAGCGCCGCTGCCACCGCGCGACGCACCTTCGCATGCGCCGTTCGCGTGTGCTGCAGGAGCACCTCGAGCGCTTCGTCGCTACGAATCTTGCCCAGCGTCCCCGCTGCTTCGGCACGCACCGCCCAAAAGTCGTTCTCGTTCGCCAGCGATTCCGCGAGCACGCGCGTCGTTGCCGGATCATCGAACTTGCCCAGCAAGCTTGCCGCGATCAGTCGTCCACGTGCCGTCGGCGCATTCGCGAGCTGCGCATGCAACATGTCGCGCGGACACTCGACCTTCACGTCGCCCAGGATGCGTAGCGATCCATCGACCACGACAAACTTCGGCCGACTCGGCACGCGAATCGTGAACGTGTGCGCCGCTTGATCAACTCGCCGCGTCTCACGTTGGATCGTGCCATCGGCGAACATCAGATCGAGGTCGAGCTCGAACGCGTACGGCAACGCCGCGGCTGCGTCTTCCTTCGAATGCGCCGTCGCATGCGCCGTCACGTGCGTCTGTTTCACCGACACCGTCACTGCATCGCCATCGGCGTCGACCTTCACTTCGACGTCGGGATGACCCGCGCGGAAAACCCACTGCTCGAAGAACCGTTCCAGGCTCTTGCCGCTCGATTCTTCCAGCGCGCGCATGAGGTCCCGTGTCTCCACGATGCCTCGCGCATGACGCTTCAAGTACGTAGAAACGCCGCTCCAGAACGTGTCGTCACCTAGCTCGCGACGAAGCAGGTGCAGCACGCACGCGCCCTTTTCGTACAGATGCCGATCGAAGATATCGATCGGGCTTTCCCAGTCCTGACACACGATCGGACGCCGATATCGACCCTGCGCTTCGCTCAGGTACATGGCCATGTCGCCACGCACGCCGTTCTCGTACTCGTCGATCCCGGCGTATCCCTCTTTGTCGATCTGCTCCATGAACGTCGCGAAACCTTCGTTCAGCCACGCATGAGACCAGTCGCGACACGTCACGAGATCGCCGAACCAATGATGTGCCAGCTCGTGCGCGATCAGATCATCCGCGGTGACGTCGATGGTGGCGCGCTCATCGAGCAAGATGTGCTCGTACATCGTGGTCACCGTCGTGTTCTCCATCCCGCCGAAGATGAAGTCGTGCACGACGATCTGCGAGTAGGTCTTCCACGGATATTTGATTCCGGTCAGCTCTCCGAAGCGACGCACCATCTCGGGCGTGCGCTTGAACGTGCGCGCACCGTCGGCTTCACGTCCTTTGGGCACAAAGTATTGCAGTGCCACGCCATCCGCCTCGGCATCGATCCGAGCGAACTCGCCTGCGACGATCGAGAACAGGTACGCAGGATTGGGATCCTCCAGGCGGTAGCGGAAAACTCCGCGGCTCTCTTCGTCGTCGCTGCTTAGTTTGTCTCCGTTCGACAAGACAAACCAGCCCACAGGCGCGGTGATTCTCGCCGACATCGTCTGCTTGTGATGGGGTTTGTCGAAGCACGGAAAGACGTAGCGCCCGTCTTCGTCTTGGCATTGCGACCAGACCTGATTCGGCCTGTCGCGCACGTGCTCATCGGGAGCGAGAAAGTACAAGCCTCGACGTGGCGTTGCGCGGTAGCGAATGCGTAGACATGCCCCGGAAGACTTCGGCGCGATCGACACGTGCAGCGTCGAGCCGTCGTACGTGTGTTCGGCCTTGACAAACTCTTCGCTTTCGCTTGCACGAACCTCGACAGACTCGAGATCGAAGCCGACTGCATCGAGTGCGATCTGTGCGGCGTGTTCATCGATGCGCACGACATCGAGAATTGCTTCGGCCTTAATCGACTTCTTCGGCACATCGAGCTGCAGGTCGAGAGCGATGTGTTCGATCCTGAAAGGCCGCGCTCGCTCGTATTGGCGGGCGACCCCAGCAAGGGCGAACGGCCGAGCCGCTGCGAATGCTTGCGAGTAAGAAGAGTGCGAGGATCCGCACGCGCAGCGGTCGTGAAGGCGGTGCTCGAGGCTCATTGGGGGGCGAGTCTTACCCAAACCAGGTGCGTCGCAAAGCCCCTCTCCACGGTAAAACCAAGCTAGCCTCCCGCGCCGATGGAACGAAACGACCGCACGCCCAAGCCGGAATCGGTGGGACCAACGCAACGAGCGTTGTTCACGGCGAAATCGGCTGCGGCGTCACCGGACGGCATGGTGACGCTCGAAGGTGAGGTGGTTCGCGTTACGTATGAGAGCGACCAATCCGGCTTCCGAGTCGTGAAGGTTGCCGTCGACGGACGTAGCGAAGTCATGGCCTGGGTTGGTCGCTGCCAACCCGTGACGCCCGGGACGCGCGTACGTGCGACGGGAAAAATCGAAACCGATCCGCGTCACGGAGAACAACTACGCATCACGACGCTGCTCGAGATCGCGCCGTCGACGTTGCAAGGGCTCGAGAAGTATTTGGGGTCGGGCATGATCTCGGGCGTTGGGCCCGTGATGGCCAAGCGCATCGTCGAAACGTTTGGGCTCCAAGCATTACGCGTGCTCGACGAAGCTCCCGAACGTTTGTCAGAAGTGCCCGGGCTGGGGCGAAAACGCGGCGAAACCGTCGCGGCTGCGTGGGCATCTCAACGAGCCGTCCGCGAGATCATGATCTTCATGGGCGAGCATGGTGTGACTCCGGCCATCGCCATGCGGATCATCCGGCGGTTCGGACCTGGAGCGATCAACATCGTCAAAAGCCACCCGTATCGCTTGGCGCTCGACGTGTGGGGCATCGGATTCAAGACGGCCGACCAGATCGCGCGCGTCGTGGGGGTTTCACCGGACGCACCTGAGCGCGCTCAAGCGGGCGTGCTCCAAGTGCTCTCGGATCTGGCGGCGCGTGGTCATGTCTACGCCGAGCGTGGAGATCTCGTAAAGCGAGCAGCCGTCATGCTCGAGCTGGACGATGCAGGCGTCGAGCGTGCGATCGATACGTTAGGTTTGTCTGGGCGCGTGATCATCGAACCGGGTGTGTCCGGAGAAACCGCGGTCTACGAGGCGTCGTTACACGAAGCGGAAAACCGTGTGGCCCGACGACTGACCGAGCTGCTCAAGATCAAGGGCCGGCCGCTCAAGGGCAAACACGTCGAATCGGTGGAGGTCGTCGCGACAGACGCGATCGGCTCCTTCGAAGCGCGCACGAAAGTGCAGCTCGCGGCCGCTCAACGCGAGGCAGTCCTCGGAGCCGCGCAACACAAAGTCATGGTCATCACGGGTGGTCCGGGCGTTGGTAAAACGACGATCGTGCGGGCCATCCTGTCGGTGTTCGATGGGAAAAACGTGCGGCTCACGGCGCCTACGGGTCGTGCGGCAAAACGCATGAGCGAAGCGACGGGACGCGATGCGCTCACGTTGCATAGGCTGCTCGAGTTCGATCCTAAGGAACGAGGATTCCTACGAGATCGTAAGAACCCGATCGAAGGCGATGTGGTCATCGTGGACGAAGCGTCGATGATCGACTTGCAGCTCGCCGATGCGCTCACGCAAGCGATCGCGGACGATGCGCGTCTCGTGCTGGTCGGTGACGTCGATCAGCTTCCGTCGATCGGACCGGGGGCGATCTTGCGCGACATCATCGGCTCCCGAGCGGTCCCGACGGTGCACTTGTCGCAGATCTTCCGCCAAGCGGAAGGCAGCTTGATCGTGCGGAACGCGCATCGCATTCACGATGGTTTGCCTCCGGAAGGATCGACCGTGAAAGACGGCGAATTCTTCGTGTTTGTCCGGACGACCCCGGAGGATGCGGCATCCACGATCCACGAACTGGTGACCGATCGAATTCCTCGCGGCTTCGGACTCGATCCGGTGCGCGACATCCAAGTTCTTTCACCGATGAACAAAGGACCTGTCGGTACCTTTGCGCTTAACGAATCGCTGCAGCGTGCGCTCAATCCAAGTGGTCCCACGGTCACGCGTGGAGAGCGCACCTACCGCCTTGGCGACAAAGTCATGCAGTTGCGCAACGACTACGAGCGCGAGGTGTTCAACGGCGACATTGGACGGATCACCGAGATCGATGCGGAAGCGTCGACGATGACGGTCACGTTCGATGGTCGCAAGGTCGAGTACGAGCCGAATGATCTGGACGATCTGGTGCTCGCGTATGCGACGACGATTCACAAGAGTCAGGGCAGTGAATACGCGGCAGTCGTGATCACCATGATGTCCGCGCACTTCGTGATGCTCTCGCGCAACTTGCTGTATACGGCCGTCACGCGCGGCAAAAAGCTCGTCGTGCTCGTGACGGACGGGCGTGCGTTATCGATGGCGCTCAGCGAAACGCGACGCGAAGAGAGACTGACGGGCCTTGCAAAGCGATTACAAACGACGCGTTGATCGCGTTGCTCTGCTCTGCCCAGCCTGCTAGCCTCCCGGCCCCGTAACGAACGGCTTTTCCCCGTCCGATGCCGCCTCGAACGGCATCTGCAGGCGCATTCACCGCGCGCGGGCGGACATGCGGTGGTGGAGCAATTACATGTCAGGGACGAACGGACAGCAGGGCACGGCAGCAGGGCTTCAGATTCAGGGCGGCGCAGCAATCGTCGCGCCCGTGAGCGCATTCCCGAACGGCGTTCCTGGCAACGCGCTCATCGTGATCCCGCTGGCGAAGGTCGACGATGAAACCAAGGCGATGCTCGACAAAGGCCCCACCGCCGTCACGCCCGAACAGATGTGGAAAATGCTGGGCTTCAATGGCCCCGCCGTTCAAGTCCAAGACGACCAAGGTCGCCCGATCGCCATCGGCCTCGAAGACCTGCTCGCGGGCCTCGAGAAGCATTGGCAAGAGCAACCCGACGACTTGAATCGCGCACGCATCTACGCGCAAGAGCTGCTCAAGTACAACCGCTTGCCGCGCGCCGAACAGGTGCTGTCGAAGATCGTCGCCAAGGGCGGCACTGGCGATGACTGGCTCGCGCTCGGTGTGGCTCAGCTTCAACAGGACAAACTCGACAAGGCCGAAGGCACGCTCAAGGGCGCGCAGAATCTCCTCAAGGACAACCCCTACCCGTCCTTGCACCTCGCCAAGGTCTACCAACAGAAAAAAGAAGACGACAAAGAGCGCGAGTTCGTCGACAAGTCGATCGCGATCAACGTCGGCTGCATCGATGCGTGGGCCTACTTGTTCCAGTACCTCAAGCAACGCGGCGACGAAGACTCGGCCATCGCAGAGTTCGAGAAGCTCGCGACCGAGAAGAAAAGCGCTGCGCCGTTCATCGCTTTGCAAGGCTTCTTCGCGAATGACGAAGCGACCCGCGACCGCGCCGTCCAGTACGCCAAGAAGGGCATCGAGACCGCTCCTGACGACCCGCTCGCGCTATTGTGCTTGTCGGCGCTCTACGGCCAAAAGGGCGACCTGGAAGCCGTCATTCGGCTCCTGCAACCGCACGAAGCCAAGATGAGCCGCGACGTACGCATCGCGAACAACTACTTCGAAGCGTTGTTCCAATCGCGACAGATCGAAAAGGTCACCAAGCTCCTCAATGCGCTCGCTGGTTCGCCCAACAAGGAAGTGAAACAGTTTGCGCTCGAACGTTCGCGCGTCGTTGCCCAGTTCCTGCAGCAACAACAGCAGCAGCTCATGGGCCAGCAACCGCAACAGCGGAAGCAGTAATTCAGCCTCACTCACGCCCCGCCCGACTCCCTTTCAAATCCGAAAGGGAGTACCCTCCAAACCATGCGCACGTGGAGGCCGCGGCGGCCAGTCGTTCTCATTCTCGATGACGACCCGGACATCCTCAAAGTGCTCAGCTTGTGTTTGTCCGCGGAGAACTGCGAAGTCCGCGAGACCGTGTCGACTGCCGACGCGCTCGAGTCACTCGATCGCATCGACGTGATCGTCGTCGATCAACGTATGCCTTCGATGACCGGCACCGAGTTCATCGCCGCCGCACGCGCCAAGGGATACGCAGGCCGCATCTTGGTCATCTCTGGCAGCCGCAGCGCACGCTTTGACGCAGCCAATGCCCACACCGACGGTTTTCTTGCCAAACCCATCGGACCGCGCGAACTCATCGGCGAAGTCGAGCGACTGTTCTACTTGAACACCGCGCTGCCTCGCGCGATCGGTTGCTCTGCGCGCACTTCCGTAGTTCCTACGAAATCGTAAGAATTACAAACTGCCCCAAGCTCGCTCGATAGCTTCGGCCACGCCGGCATCATCCGCCGAGAACGCCGCGAGCGCATCCGTTGCGGCTTCTTTCACGACGGGCGGCGCACTGGCCATGACAAACGATCGCCCCGCGACGTTGAACATCGGCACATCGTTCAGCCAATCACCAACGACCACGACTTCGTCGACAGCACATCCATGATGCTGCGCGAGCCACTTGATCGCCGTGCCTTTGTTCGGCCCTGCGCGACGAACGATCATCGCGTGCGTGTCACCTTTGCGATGCACTGCGAAACGAACGACAGACGCCGCGCTACCCAGCTCTCCATCGAGCTCATGAGCGGCTCGCTCGACATGCTCCTTCGATCCAATTGCGACGACCGCATGCACGCCGCGCTCGTGCTCCCATGACGGATGCGACGTGACGCGATCGACGACCGAAATGTTCGGCGACCACGTGCGCACGTAGTGAGCCCAAGGTTCGCCCGCGGCGTCGTGGACAATCGCATCCTGGGCAAACAAGAAACTGGCCATGTCGTGCCGCTCGACGACGTTGCGCAAAGTCGTCGCGTGTTCACCCGCGAGCGACACGTGGTAGTGCTCGGTGTCGTCTTTGGGGTCGACGATGTGACTGCCATCGACACACGCGATCGGCCCTTCGATCTGCGCTGCAATGGCTGCTGCGCGCGAGCCTGAATAGAGGCGTCCGGTGCAGATGGTGACCTTGACGCCGGCGCTTTGAATTTGCTTGATGGCCCAACGATCTCGCTCGTGAAGCGAGCCATCGTGGCGAAGCAACGTGCCGTCGAGGTCGAGCGCGAGCAGTTTGTATTTCATCGCCGGGTGGAATTGGGTGGAGTGAGGGTGAACCGCGAAGGAGCGGAGCGCCAAATGGATAAAGGGCGACGTGCCTTTCTGCGGCTACATCGCCCTTTATCCGTGATGTTCCATGATCATTTGCCATCTACGGCCCGGACAAACCAAGTTTTGGTTTGTCATGGATGACGTGGATGACGTAGATAACGTGGATGACGACGAGAATCAGGCCGGATAAACCGAGACCTTCTTCGTCGTGTTCGAGCGCCATTCGTACTTCACGATGCCCGGGATGAGGGCGAAGAGCGTGAAGTCACGGCCGGTGCCGACGTTCTTGCCCGCGTGGATGGACGAGCCAACCTGGCGAACGAGAATGGAGCCTGCAGGGACGGTGGTGCCTGCGTAGACTTTGACGCCACGCTTTTGTGAATTGGAGTCGCGGCCGTTGCGTGATGAGCCGCCGCCTTTTTTATGAGCCATGGATCGATTCTCCTGCTAGCCGCGCAAACGCTTCACGCGCTGATGCCGGTGATCTTGAGTTCGGTGAAGGGCTGACGATGGCCCGTCTTGCGGCGGTAGTTCTTCCGGCGGCGAAACTTGAAGATCACCACCTTCTTGGCGCGATCTTGCGCCACGATTTGCGCCGACACCTGAGCACCAGGAACGGTCGGCCGACCGATCTTCGTCGACTCGCCGGCAACGAGGAGGACTTCCTGGAAGGTGACCGCATCACCAGCGTTCCCGTCGAGCTTCTCGACGCGGAGGATCTGTCCTTCGCTGACCCGGTACTGCTTGCCGCCCGTCTTGATGACCGCGTACATGTTTCGTTTCCTTCGAGATCGCGCTTCTCTGACGATGCCGTCGAGAAACAAGGGAGCGGAATTATACGGAGATGTCTCCGCCGCGCAAGAAGATCAATCGTCCTTGTTTCACATTCTGCTAGACAGCCCCGCCAAAACAGCAGTGCTACCAGCTACCGTGCGAGCCGTGGCTGCCGTGCGAACCGTGCGAACCGTGGCTGCCGTGTGAACCATGCGAACCATGCGAGCCATGGCTGCCGTGTGAACCATGCGAGCCATGGCTGCCGTGTGAACCGTGCGAGCAATGCTGAGCCGGAATCACGCCGCCAGCATCATCGCCAATCACACCCGCGCGATCGGCTTGCTCACTCGCCTTGTTGCCTACTTCAGTCTCCGTCTTGGAGAGCATGCCACCCGGCTTGCGGGAAAAGCTCGGAAGTCCGCCATTTACACTGTTTGCCATCGTGGCCTCCCTAATCCTAAGTCCGGTCGCGCCGTCTCATGAAGCCGACGACGCTTGAATGAAGTGCGTTCGCGCGCGGACCGTCGTCCAACGACGCAAAATTTCCGTGGTTTTCGGATCGTTTTCCCGCAGTTTGCCGAAGAGAAAATCTTGGATGCCTTTGTGCACCGCACACGTGTTGCTCTCACGCATCCTACCGAAAATCGTGCCCTGTACGCGATAGCTGTGCTCAGGCTGCACACCACAATACGGCGTGTAGACACAGTTCGAACAATCCGGCTGCGTCTCGCGAATCGATGCCACCACGAGCGCACGAATCGTCTCGTGCTTCATCAGCGACCGATACGACGACGAAAACACGTCCCCAATCTGGAACGCTGCATCGCCTGTCTCGTACATCATTCGACCTTCGTCGCTCGTGAAGATCTTGCCGTCGTAGTTATACGCAAGCGCGCCAATTCCCGAGCCGCTCGGCGAACGAATGTCGAGGAAGTTCGGCTCTTCATCGCCCACGATCTTCGTCAAAAAGATCGACGCGTAACGCTCCAACACCTGCTCGCCTTTGCGATTCAGATCGAGAATGTGCTCGACGGCCGTGCGGTAGAACTCGTGGTACGCAGCCCGATCGTACTCGACGATCTGCGCGGTTTTTTCTGCGAAACCAAACGGATCCACAGGCCGAAGGAAGATCGCTCGACACCCCAAAGACACGTACGTGTCGACAATCTCGCGCGGATACTTCAACGCCTCACGCGTCGTCGTGAGCAACGCCTCGACATGGTACAGCGTCGGATCAAGGCCGATGTCGATGTACGCTTTGTTGATGCGCTCGATCCATCGCACCGCCTCACGATGCGAGTTGCCACCGATCAACTTGCGCTGCTTGACGTGGATGTGCTCGGGCCCGTCGATGCTCGTGCAAATCTGAACCTTGCGATCGATGAGGTACGCGAGCTTTTCCTCGTCCATCATCGCCAAGTTCGACACCATCGTGAACTCGAGATCTTTGCCGTAGGCACGGTTTCTCGCGAGCGCGTACTCGATCATGTGCTTCATGACCGGGAAGTTCACGAGCGGCTCGCCACCCTGGAACTCGAGCGTCACCGACGGCGAAGTCGACTGCAACATCAAGTCGACGACCTTCTCGCCGATCTCGGTCGTCATGTCCGTGTGCACCGCGTCCATGTTCGCGCGGCTCGCATGACAATAAACGCACGTCTCGTTGCACCGCAGCGTCACCACCGCGATGTGCAAGTTCGGCCCGTAGTTCAAGAACCGCTTCTTGCGAGCAATACGCTCGGCCGACTTCGCCACGTCGAGCGAGTCGCGCAAGAAGTTATGAGCTCCAAGCTTTTGGTACAACGCGCTGCCCGCTTCGAGCTGACCACGCGCAAGCGAGCGCATCTCGTCCTGCGTGATGAAAACCCAGTCCCCCAAGAAGTTGGAGAGCAAAAATTCTCCCGCAACCTCACGGAACCGAAACGGAACGAGACCACTCGGCGCCTTCGCCTCTTGGCCAATTTCGGTGAAGAGATGCGTCATGCCACACCTGCCCCACGCGACTTGTCGATGGTCAAACCGAGCGCGTAATTGGCCAGCTCCAAACCAAGCGTCCGCTCGTCGATGCCACCCGCCAATGCTTCGGGGTTGGCAGTTACTTTGACCACAAAGTTTCCGCCGTCTCGCTCAAGCTGAGTCGATGCATACGACGCGTACGTCTTGACGGCTTCGTCGATCGCGAAACCGTCATAGAGTTCGTGGTGAAAACGAAGCTCGATCACGACGCTTCGCCTCCCGACGTATCGCCCGGTGTTGCAGCCTCGGCCTCGCCCTCGGCCTTGGCTTCGCCGCCCTTGCTCTTCTTCTTGTACTTCTCTTCCCAACTCATCGCGATGCCGAGCGGATCTTCGAAGGCCGTCTCTTCACCGATGTCCATCGACAAGAGCTCATCGAGGCCCGGAGGACCCGCGGCACCACCCAATGCACGCGCGGTGATTGTCTCGACAAACTGCTTGTTGTCTTCGACGATCTTTTGTCGCCACGCCTGACTGAGCAGCTCGTTCTGAAACTCGCCAGCCATCGCTTGCGAATCAGCTCCGGGCTTCTTCGCCTTGAGCGACACCTGGATGCGTTTGTCGGCGACGCGATCGAGATGCACGTAGCAGCGATCGATGAAGACGTAGGCCGCTCCGTAGATCGCATCGCGGGGATAAAGCCCCTCATCGAACTCGACGCGGACAAAGCCTTCACCCAGATCAAACGACATGCTCATGCGAACTTCTGCTCCCAATTGCGCGGACGTACGTCACGGGTTGACGGCGGTCACCGTATATTGATCACACGTCGGCGGCGTGTTGTTCGCACGGTACACACGAACGTAAACCGAGGCGATCTTGGGGTCGTTTTCAGTCCACGGGCCCTGTGGGTTGCCCGCCTGGTTGTACTGATAGTTCAACTCCCACACGCCTGCGTTCGTGCCCGTGCCGCCGTCGTTGCACGTCGTGATGCTCATGCAATCCGTCAAGACGTCCATCGCGTATTGACCACCTGCGCTGTTCACGAGCTGGATCTTCGGGGCGTAGGACACGCCGAGCACAGCGGGGAACGTGAAGGTGAACCTGAGCCAGTCGCTGCCGCCCATCGTCTCGATCTTGCCGACCATGTTTTGCGTGCCGCCCTTGGGAACGCTGACCGCGCCCGAAGAGATGCACTGGTTGGCGTATTGATCCGTAGAGCATTCGCAGCCGTTGCCAGGTGCGCTGTCGATGTCGGCATATCCGACATTGCACGTGTTGATCTGACAGGTGCCCGTGCTGCAGACCCACGACGATACGAACTGGGCCATCGGGTTCTGCGACGAACACGCAGGCGTTGCGTTCATCTCGTCCGTCTGCCCGTTGCAGTTGTTGTCCTTGTTGTCGCAAATCTCGGTCTGCGTGTTGGGCTGCACGGTGGCGTTGCACTGCAAATTCCCACCGCCGCAGAACGTGGTGCCCGTCGAGCACACGCCGTTCAAACCCGTCATGCACGGCTGGTTGTTGAGGAGCATCGGGTCATCGATCGTGCCGTTGCAGTCGTCGTCTTTGCTGTTGCAGCTCTCCTGCACCGTGCCGGGCAGCGGCGCGTTACACGTGAGCTGCGTGGCGCCCATCGGACACTCGAACGTGCCGAACTGACAGATGCCGACCTGGCCTTGCTTGGTGCACGCCATGCCGACCTGCGTGATCGCGTCGTCGACAAGACCATCGCAGTCGTCGTCGATGTTGTTGCAGGCCTCCATGAGCTGACCAGGAACGACATTCGGCTGGCAAATGACACCGTTTGCCGCGTCGCACTTGGTCAAACCCGTGGCGCAGATGCCCATGAAACCGGTCATGCACTGCAGACCGCCACCGGGGTTGCCCTCGTCGGTGTTGCCATCGCAGTTGTTGTCGAGACCATCGCAGGTCTCGGGCTGCACCGGCGCAGGCGTACACTTGACCTGGCCGTTGGTGCAGTTGAGCGTGCCCTTCTTGCACTCGCCCAAGCCCGGCGCGACGCACGCGGTGCCGCCACCCGGATTGTCGTTGTCGATCACGCCATCGCAGTCGTCATCGAGGCCGTTGCACATCTCGGGCTGCGGCGTGACGCTGCCCGTGCAATTGCCCCACGTGCCCGTCACATCGCACGATTGCGAGCCGGGCTTGCATACGCCGATGTTCACCGTGCCATCAGGGCCGGTGTAACAACCTTGAGTTTGTCCGGCCGAGCAGAGGCAACCTTCGTCGACTTGGCCGTCACAGGTCTCGTCCGTGCCTTCACAGGTCTCTGCCGCCATCGGCAAGACTTCGCCATCGCACGGTCCCCAGGCGCCAGTGTCATCGCACTTCTGGGTGCCAGGCTTGCAAATGCCCTTGTCCTGCGTGCCTTCTGCGCCCGTGTAACAACCTTGGGTTTGTTCGTTCACGCAGGTGCACATCACGCCATCGACGATGTCGACCTTGCCGTCGCAATCGTTGTCGATGCCGTCGCAGATCTCGGTCTGCGGCACGCACACGGGACCGCCGCCACCACCCTCGCCGCCGGCGCCCGCCATACCGCCAGCACCAGAACTACTGCTGCTCGAAGTTCCTCCACCGACGCCGCCACCGGTGCCGCCTTCTCCGCCCATACCGCCCGCCGCGGTACCCGAAGACGAGCCTGATCCGGTCGTTGCCGTAACGGTGCCGCCCCCGCCGCACGCGCTTACCGCGGCACCTCCAGCCAGCACGAGAAACGCCACGATGGCAACCCGATGAAGGTGTTTGCTTGCGCCACTAGATTCGACGTTGCTCGCCATAACTCACACCGCTCCCTGGTCGACCGTTTGGAACTGCGCGATCACGGGCAGCCGCATACGCGACCCCCTCGCTGTTTCACCGCGGCCGGTTCCCGTCGCCGCAGGCAGTTCCACTTCTCCAAGCCCTGCAAAACCCTCGCGAGCCATCGGACTACTCGCCCGATCACCCACGACCCAACCGAATCCAAACCTTGCCGCTTCGCGAAGCGCGCGCGTCAAATACGGCTCCACGAGCTCCACCGGCGCGATGATGCGATCCGCTGATCGTTCAGCCCGGCCAAACCTTTGTGCCGGGACAAACTTGATCGCTTTCGCCCCAAGCCCTCGCGCTACCTGCACGATCTCCACGAGATGACGATAGTTCGATCTCGTAACGACCGTCGTGATGCCTACCTCGATGCCTTCAGCTCGCGCATGACGCACGCCCAGCGCCGTCTGCTGAAAGCTGCCCGGCGTCTGCGTGTGATAGTCGTGCATCGACGCCGATGATCCGTGCAGCGAAACATCGAGCGACAACCTGTCCGACGCTTCACGCAACACACGCGCATACGCGCGATACGCAAGTCGTCGACCATTCGTCTGCACGATGATCCTTCGTGCTCCTCGCTCGTGCGCGCCCTGCACAAGCGCGGGAAGCTCTTCGTCGAGCGTCGGCTCACCCCCGACAAACGCCACCACCTCGTTCGGCTCCACATCCGCCAAACGAAACTCGGGCCTGCCAGGGCGTTGCGCGGACAACTCCCCTTGCGCGCAAAAAACGCACGCATTGTTGCAGGTCAAACCGAGCGCGATGGCCCGCATGACGAATCAGCTCGCCGAACCAGGTGCAGGCACCAAGAGCGCATCCGCGTGACAACGCAAACGCGCAGCAAACGTGAGCAAGCCCGGAAGCTCCACAGTCTGCTCGTTTTTCCGGACAATCTGGGCCAGCGTCATCGCCGCCAAACCCTGATCCTCACGCGTCGGAGACCAACCATCGCCACCGTTGACGACGAAGACCGCAAATTTTTCCGTCTCGGCCGGCGGTTTCTGCGCGAGCGCAGACGAGTCACGCGCCAAGATCTCCAGATCGAACGTGTGCTGTTCGTCGGAGCGAATCTTCACGCTGACCGCGCCACCCACGAGAGGATCGATTTGCGCGACGGTCCATTTGGCCAAACGCGATCCCGCGGTAAGCGGATTCAAGAGGCGCGCGATCTGTCCGCGCATCGCGAGCTCGGCAGCCTCGTGATCAGCGGCACTTGCCGGTGCGACGTGGACCGACGCCACGACTGGCGCCGCAATGACCCCACTTCCCACCACTCCCACAAACAAGCGCCGCGAAACGTTCCTGCCAGGCATGCCCAAGCCTCCTTGATTTCAGGATCTTCGGAAGCTGGCCCGGCGTCAATCTTTCAGGCAGTGGCGCAATGCAGCGCCAACGCGTCACGCCTTCGTGAACGTAAAGGAACCATTCGCTACGCCGACTTGCACCACTTGGCCTTCCGCATAACCACCCGAAAGAATCGCTTCAGCCAACGGGTTTTGGATCTCCTTCAAGATCGCTCGCTTGAGTGGACGGGCTCCAAGCGACGGCTCGTACCCTTTGTCCACCAACAAATCTTTCGCAGCCGAATCGAGGTTCACCTTGATCTCGCGGTCCGCCAGCAGACTCTCCAAGCGACGCAATTGAATGTCGACCACGCCGCGCAAGTCCTGCTTGGTCAGCGCCTTGAACACGACGATGTCGTCAATGCGATTCAAGAACTCCGGTCGGAAAAACCCTTTGAGCTCATCGAAAAGAACATCGCGAATCGCATCACGCCCGTCCTCGCTCTCCCACAACTTCGCGTCGGTCTCGAGAATGCGCTTCGATCCAATGTTCGACGTCATGATCACGACGGTGTTCGAGAAGTCCGCCGTCCTTCCACGACCATCGGTGAGTCGTCCGTCATCGAGGATCTGCAAGAGCAGATTGAAAACATCGGCATGCGCCTTCTCGACTTCATCGAAAAGCAAAACGCTGTAAGGCCGTCGTCGCGCCGCTTCCGTGAGAAACCCACCTTGCTCGCTGTCGGCATATCCAGGCGGAGCACCAATGAGCCGCTGCGCCATGTGCCGCTCCATGAACTCGCTCATGTCGAGGCGCGTGAGCGCTTGTTCGTCATCGAATAAGAACCCCGCCAACGCTTTCGCCAGCTCCGTTTTGCCCACACCACTGGGGCCGAGAAACATGAACGACCCAATAGGTTTGCCCGGGTCACGCAGACCAACCCTGCCACGACGTACCGCTTTCGCGATCGCTCGCACGGCTTCGTCCTGACCCACGACTCGACGCGCCAAACGCTCTTCCATCTTGAGCAGTTTTTCCGCCTCGCCTTCGAGCATCTTCGCCACGGGAATGCCGGTCCAATCAGCGAGCGTCGCGGCGACGTCGTTCTCGCTGACCATGTTCGATTCCGGCGAAGCGCCCTCACGTTGTGCAGCTTGTTCCGCAGCGGCCAAACGCCGTTGAATCTCCGGCAACGTGACGTGCTCGAGCTCGCCGATCTTGGCGTAGTTCTTTTCCCGCTGTGCCGCAGACAAAGCTTCGGTGACCGTCGCCAACTCTTTACGAATCGATTGCACAGCCGCGATCACGCCACGCCTCGCCGCCACTGCCGAACGAGCCGCATGTGCTTTGGGCTCCACGTCGGCCAATTCTTTTTCGAGGCGTTTACGTGTGGTCACACTGAGTTTGTCATCGTCGTCGGCAAGCGCGGAGATCTGCGCCTTGAGCGATTCGGCTCGACGACTCAACGCGTCGACCTCAGCCGGAACACCGTCGACTTCGACACGCTTTCGCGCGCTGGTCTCGTCGAGCAAGTCGACGGCCGTGTCTGGTAATGCGCGATCCGACAAGTACCGTTTGGCCAAGCTCACGGCCGCGACGATCGCGCTCTCGCTGATCCGCACGTGATGATGCTGTTCGTACTTCGTCGCGACGCCACGCAAGATCTCGGTGGCTTGTTCGTTGCTCGGCGGATCGAGGGTCACGACGGAAAAACGTCGCAACACGGCCTGATCACGCTCGTTCATTTTGCGCAAACCTTCCGGCGTCGTCGTCGCGAGAATGCGGATCTCACTGCGAGACAAGAGCGGCTTGAGCAGCTCGCCAACACCCGAGCCTTGCACGCCTTGTCCAAACAACGAGTCGATGTCCTCGACGACGAGAATCGTTTCGGCGTCTTGCACCGAGCGCAGTTTGTCCACCAAAACCTTGAGGCGTAGCTCGATCTCGCCGCGCAACTTCGCGCCTGCCACGAGCGCGCCCGTGTCGAGATCGTACAGAAGAGCGCCCGCGAGATTCGAAGGCACATCACCTCGCGCAATGCGATCAGCCAGCGCACGAATCAGCGCGGACTTACCGACGCCAGGGTCACCCACGATGAGCGGATGATTCTTGAAACGTCGCTCGAGGATCTGCAGCAGCCGTCGCGCTTCGGCATCACGACCGATGACCGGATCGAAGAGTCCTTTGCGCGCTTCGGAAACGAGGTTTCGCGTGTACGCATCGACGGGGGCGGATGCCGGTGCACCTGCTGCCGCAACATCATTTCGTGGTGACGCGATCGCGGCTTCTTTGGCGAATTGTTCGAGCGCATGGAGATGCGGCCGAAATGCTCCGGGCCCAATTCCGAACGACGAAAGAATCTCGCCCGCCGGTCCACGAATCTCTTGTGCAAGCGCGTGGAGCAGATGCTCGACACCTACGCTCGTTGCTTTGTCGCGTTGCGCTTCACGGTCGGCGCGCCCGAGCAGATCGAGCAGCCGCGCATCGACATACGCCACGCCGTTCGTTGCCTTCGCCTGACGTCGCAAGGACGCATCGGCCAACGTGAGCACTTCGCCTGGATCGGCGCCCGCACGCTTGAACACTTCCGCCACGCCACGACTCTGTTCGATCATCCGAGCGAGCAGATGCAGCGGTGAGACTTCAGCGTGTTTGCGCTCATCGGCGAGTTGTTGTGCTCCCGCCACGAACTGTCGCGCTTCGTTCGTGAAACGTTCGAGGTGGATGGTGCCCTCGGTGTCGGCCATGGATTCGTTTTCTCACTTTGCGCAGAGCAGGCGCAAGGGATGGGTGGAAGGGAGCCGCATTGATACCGCGGGACTGCTCAGCTTTCGAGTGAGCGATCTCGGGCGGATGCAAACGGCGGACATGATGCCGCGAGTTGCAGAAA